>JAFZMO010000143.1 GCA_017551165.1 Lachnospiraceae bacterium | reverse complement strand
GCCTTGCATGGATATCTTCGAGGAGCAGAGCGACGAGTACAAGGAGAGCGTTCTTCCGAAGGCTGTCCGCGCACGCGTTGCGGTTGAGGCTCTCAGCGACTTCGGTTGGGGCAAGTATGTCGGCCTTGACGGCGGCTATGTAACGATGCATGGCTTCGGCGCAAGCGCTCCGGCTTCGGTTCTCTTCAAGAAGTTCGGTATCACGGCGGAAAATGTTGTTGCTACCGTTAAGAGCGTTCTGTAATATGACGATGCGGCACGGCCGCAGTTACGTTTGGTAAGATTGTGAGTCGGGGCGGGCACCTGCCCCGACTCGTTTTTCGAAGCCGGCACGGACCGGCAAATTGGGGGATAGAAATTACACATGATGTGGAGATCGGAGGAAGATCGATGAGGAAAACTGTTGTAGCAGGTGTGATCGTACTTGTGATCATCATCGTTGTCCTGGTGGTGTGTCTGACGAGCTGCGGCGAGCCGCTCTCGGAGCCGAAGCCCGGCGATAAGGTAGCGCCGGTGCTCAACACGACGCCGCTGACGACGACCCAGAAGCTTCTGGAGACCGGCGTGTGTGTCGCCGTGGAGTCGACGAAGCCTTCGGCGTTCGGCTATAAGACCGGCCTGAACGTCCGCGGGAGCGATAAGGACAACGGACTTGACATTGACGGATACGTCCGCGAGGACGAGATTCATTTTACGAAAAATAATTACACGCAGCTCAAGGGCGTGATCACGTTCCGCGGGGACAATTACCGCAGCAGCGGGTCGTACGGAACGGCGGTCATGACGGAGTACAAGTTCAAGAAGGCGTGGGACGTGACGACCGGTGAGCTCAAGAAGAGCGTCAAGAAGGGCGAGTGGACCGGCAGCGGCTGGACCGGACAGCCCCTTTTGATCCAGTGGGACGACGCGACCAAGCAGATGATGAATCTTTACGATTCGAAGAAGAGCAAGCAGGATCTCGTCGAGGTCATCTACGCGACGATGGACGGAAACATTTATTTCCTGGATCTCGAGGACGGTTCGGCGACGCGCGATGAGATCAAGCTCGGCTTCCCGATCAAGGGAACGGGCTCGCTCTATCCCGACGGAACGCCGCTGTACGTGGTCGGCGCCGGCGACGACATGGGCGACGATGCGGCGAGAACATTTATCGTCGATCTGATCCGCGGCAAGGTTATCTACGAGTACGGCTTCGACGATGCGTTTTCGCTTCGCCGGGACAACGGCGATTTCTGTGCATTTGACTCTTCGCCGCTGTTCGATGTTGCGACCGACACGCTGATCCAGCCGGGCGAGAACGGCATCATCTACACGACGAAGCTCAACACGAGCTACGATGCGCAAGGCGTCACGATCAACCCTTCGGAGATCGTCCGCTGGAACTACGAGACGAGCCGCACGGGCAAAGATACGTACTGGCTCGGCATCGAGTCGTCGGCCTGCATTTACGACCATTATCTCTACGCCTGCGACAACAGCGGTGACCTGATCTGCCTTGATCTCAACACGATGGAGCTCGTGTGGGTTCAGGACACCGTCGACGACAGCAACGCCTCGCCGGTGCTCGAGGTTGACGCGGCGGACGGAACCGCATACCTCTATGTCTCCACGTCGCTCCACTGGACGAAGGACAAGAACGATTCGGGCGAGATCCCGGTGATGAAGGTCAACGCGGCCACCGGTGAGATCATCTGGAAGCGCACCTACGAGTGCAAGACCGTGGACGGCGTCTCCGGCGGTGTTCAGGCGACGGCTTGCCTCGGGCAAAACAACATCAGCGACCTCGTGTTCTTCAACGTTGCCCGCACGGGCGGCAAGAAGCACGGCAAGCTCGTTGCGATCGACAAGAAGACCGGCGGCGAGGTTTGGAGCGTCGACATGAAGTACTACAGCTGGTCGAGCCCCGTGGCGATCTACGACGCGAAGGGTGACGGCTACATCATCCTCTGCGATTCGGACGGAAACATGTTCCTTCTGGACGGCCGCACGGGCGTTTTGAGGGACACGATCAACCTCGGCAAGAACATCGAGGCGACGCCGGCAGTGTTCGGCAACACCATCGTGGTCGGCACGAGAGGGAAGAAGATCTACGGCATCACGCTGGAGTAAGGCGGTGTCTGTTGCATTAGTTGAAGTATCAGAAAGTTAGTTTGTAAGTATGTCTAAGTTTATCGGTGATCGGAAATTCTACCGGAAGGTTCTGACCGTTGCCGTGCCCATCATGGTGCAAAACGGCATCTCGAACTTCGTGAGCCTTCTGGACAACATAATGATCGGACGTGTAGGCACCGAGCAAATGTCAGGAGTTGGTATTGTAAACCAACTCCTGTTTGTACTGTACCTGGCGCTGTTCGGAGCCCTCGCGGGCCCCGGGATCTACGGCGCGCAGTTCTACGGCAAGGGTGACCACGACGGCGTCCGCTACTCGACGCGGTTCAAGCTGCTCATCACGGCAGTGGTCCTGGTGGCCGGCATCGCAGTGCTGTTCCGCTGGGGCGATCCGCTGATGCGCCTCTACCTGAGCGAGGAGGTCATCACGGAGCAATCGCCGGAGCTCGTGCTTCTGTACGGGCGCGAATACCTGGCGATCATGCTGATCGGCCTCGTCCCGTTCGGCATCGAGGAGGTGTACGCGAGCACGCTGCGCGAGTGCGGCGAGACGCGCGTCCCGATGGTTGCGGGCCTTGTCGCAGTCGGCGTGAACCTCGGCCTCAACTACGTCCTCATTTTCGGAAAATGCGGCGCTCCGCGCCTGGGCGTGGAAGGTGCCGCCATCGCTACGGTCATCAGCCGTTTTGTGCAGGCGGCGATCGTGGTGTTCTGGACGCATCTGCACACGGTGCGCATGAAGTTTGCGAAGGGGCTGTATCGCAGCATGAGGATCCCTGCGGCGCTCGCCGGGAAGATCGCGATCAAGGGACTTCCTCTTATGAGCAACGAGATCCTGTGGTCGTGCGGTATGGCGGTGCTGAACCAGTGCTACTCAAGGCGAGGTTTGGACGCCGTGGCCGGGTTGAATATCTCCTCGACGATCACGAACCTCTTTAACGTCGTCTTTATCGCGATGGGAAGCGCCGTGGCCATCATGGTCGGGCAGCTGCTCGGCGCGGGAGAGCTCGAGGAGGCGAGGGATACCGACACGAAGCTCATCGCATTTTCCGTCGTATCGAGCGCCGCGCTGGGAGTGATCCTGTTCCTGCTTGCACCGCTGTTCCCCGAATTGTATGACACATCGCGGTCGGTGAAGACGCTGGCGACCGGGTTCATCCGCGTCGGGTCGGCGTGCATGCCGATCTACGCTTTCATGCACGCGACGTATTTTACGCTGCGAACGGGAGGCAAGACGTTCATCACGTTCCTCTTCGACAGCGTGTTTCTGTGGGGCGTCAGCGTGCCGGTGGCGTTTTTGCTCAGTCGTTACACGGGCTTGCCGGTCGTGGAACTCTACCTGTGCATGCAGTCGCTTGACCTCATCAAATGCACGATCGGATTCGTGCTGGTGAAGAAGGGCGTTTGGGTACAAAACCTGGTTAAGGAAGAGTAACAAGGCTCCCGATCCCCTTCGCCGTACATACGAGTTCCGACGCGAAAGCTTGCTTTCGCAGTTCGGGAGTCGTGTGTGCGACGAAGGGTGTGCGGGAACGCAGTTACCGCACGCCCCCATGAGCAAGAAGCGACCGGAGGGAGCGGATTGCGAATGGGGGGGGATCGGAGCATCTGAATAGCTATGGAGGAGGTTTTTTCCATGTCGGAAACGATGAACAACAATGCGAAGACGTTCGCTTACTACACGGCAGAGAAGATTGCCGAGGACAGCTGGATGATCAAGAATGCGTTTGTGGAGCAGTCCTACGCGCTGTGCTATTTGATCGAGGGCGAAAACTATGCGCTGCTGATCGATTCCATCCTCGGGTTCGGCAATCTGAAGACATTTTGCGAGACGCTGACGGACAAGAAGATCGTGGTTGCCAACACGCATTCGCATTCCGACCACATAGGCGGAAATTTCTTCTTTGACAGCTGCTACATTCATCATCGCGATATCGAGTCGTTTCAGGCGAACCTGATCTACTCCAAGGAGCAGGTCCTGGAGATCGCAAAGCAGATGGCGCCGGAGGAAATACGCGACTGCATCAAGGATGATGAGAATTTTGCGGATTGGAAACCGATGAAGCTGTACCCGCTGTACGACGGGGACGTGTTCGACCTGGGCGACCGCCGGATCGAGGTCGTAGATGTCGGCGGACATACGGCGGGATCGGTCGTATTTATCGACCATAAGACGCGGATCGCTTACGCCGGTGATGCGTGCAACGGCAACACGCTACTGGAGCTGCCGGGCGGGCTTCCGGTCATCACATACCTGAGAAATCTGTTGCACCTGAAGGAGCATCAAAGCGAGTTTGACATCATGTACTGCGGACATGAGATCCTGCAGCCGACCATCATCGATGAGGCGATCGAGACGGTTTCGCGCGTCGTCGCAGGCACGGATGACCGCTGCGAACGCCCCGGGATCATGGGCGGGACGGTGCTGTATGCGGCCGAGAAGGTGAAGGATGGATATGCCCGTGCCGACGGGAAGCATTTTAATATGAGCTATGATCCGGAACGGATATTTGAGCCGGCGGAGAAGAGACAGATCATTCGCGGGTGAGCTGAACGACGCGTAGAACGGGATACTTTTTACGATTGGTTTTCATGGTTGACAATGTAAACGAAAAATGATAGTATGACGCAAAAGAGAAGCCGTTTTATACCTTTTGACTAGAATTAGTCTTGAAAGGGTTACGTGCTTCTTTTTTTATGTCAACCATGTCATAGAGATATCGCTTTCCATTGGCAGAGCAATTGACTACGAGACGTGCAGAATAAACAGTATAATCAGAAGCGGAAGATGTAGAGACAGTAATCGGGACCGCAAACCTGGTGCGGTAATAGTACCATCCGTTAGCTGCGGTAGATTTATGTTTTTCTTTGTGGTTTTCGAGATAGCATTCTTCGGTAGCGATTTCAATCAACTCATGAATGCATTGAACCGCGTTTGCTTTGGCTTTAGCACGGGATCCCCGCAGAGACCGCGTGTAATTTGAACCAGCATATTCATCCGGGAAGGATTTTTCAATGTGAATTATGTTTTGAGATTCTGTAAGAATAGCTGAAGTACCGATATAGCGAAGCAAATACCGCTCTACTTCTTTCCATGGGATGTTTTGTTTGTTTGAAAAAATAATCTGTGGAAGGACAACGATGCGTTGTCCGAGGATGTTTATTAATACGGTCATGGTTACGGCTCCATTTTCCCCGCAGCGAGTTAATTCTATCAGGGAAAAAAGAAGGAGTCAATAAAGAGAACTCACTTCACATGTAGAAAAAGGGACATTGTTTTTGTTGATTTTTCTTGACAAACAGGGCGTGTCGGGGGTATTATGTGACGCAGATGACCGTCCGTGCGGAAATGCACACGGTAGAAAGGAGCAAAAAGGCATGTTTACGAAGAGCTTTTACTTTTATTATTTTACTGTGGACTGCCGATTTGCTTTTTGAGTAATGAATAAAGCGAACAAGCAGTCCTGATCCGCGTGTGCCGGCATTCCGCCGGGTATGTTGCGGATCATTTTTGTTATTAGGCTAAGGTAAGTAACACTCAGCCTCGGATC
>JAFZMO010000012.1 GCA_017551165.1 Lachnospiraceae bacterium | reverse complement strand
GCGATTTCGCGAGCAGAACCATGCATTTTACGGCAGTTTGATGAGGTAGATATGGACGTAATTAAACCATACAAAAGAGGTTGCGGATATTCCTACGCGCTCGGCGCGTTTCCGACGTTCGAGATGCTCAAGAAGCGCCCGGAGTGCGCGATCGGCGTGTTCGTGCACAGCTCGTTCCCGGAGAAGGAGAAGGTTGCAGCGCTGTGCTCGGAGCACAATATTCCCGTGTGGGACAATGACAAAGCGATCGCTCGCTTAAGCGATAAGGAAAATGTCTTCGTCATCGGCGTGTTCCGTTCCTACGAGGATAAGCTCGACACGGAAGTACCGCACCTGATGCTTGTGAACCCTTCGAATATGGGTAACCTCGGAACGATCCTGCGGACGTGTCTTGCGTTCGGGATCCACGATGTTGCGATCATCGCACCCGGTGTAGACTGGCTGAACCCGAAGGTCGTGCGCGCGTCGATGGGCGCGATCTTCTCGATGCGGATCACGATGTACAACTCGTTCGAGGAGTATGTGTGCTTTGCCTCCGGCGTCGGGAGAGAGTATTTTCCGTTTATGCTCAACGGCGGAACGGAGCTGTCGCTGGAGAGCTGTCCGAAGCCGAAGCTGTACACGCTCGTGTTCGGCAACGAGGCGACCGGATTGCCGCAGGAGTACGCGGAGTACGGCACGGCGATCAAGATCCCGCAGTCGGACGAGGTGGATTCGCTGAACCTGACGATCGCTGTCGGCATCGGATTGTTCGCTTTTCGTGGATAGATGGGATATGACATTGTTTTTCAACTCGATCTGTGAGTAGATAGAGGTGCAAAAACAAGCGGCTCCCGCAGGGAGCGGAACAGGAGAAGGGGTATGAACGATACATTGAAAGTGTTGGAGACGCGCAGAAGCTGCAGAAGCTTCAAGCCGGACATGATCAAGGATGAGGAGCTGCAGGCGATCCTGCGCGCAGGTACGTACGCAGCGACAGGCATGGGCAAGCAGAGCCCGATCATCCTTGCCATTACGGACAAGGCGACGCGCGATGCGATCTCCGAGCAGAACAAGCAGATCGCCAACTGGCCGGGAGCCGGCGACCCGTTCTACGGAGCGCCCGTGATCCTCGCGGTTCTGGCGAAGAAGGACGTAGTGACGCACGTGTATGACGGCGCATTGGTGATCGGCAATCTCATGAACGCCGCGGAGAGCCTCGGCGTTGCGAGCATCTGGATCCACCGTGCCAAGGAGGAGTTCGAGTCCGGCTTCGGTTATGAGCTTTTGAAAAAACTCGGTCTTGATCCCGACGAGTACGAGGGCATCGGCCATTGCGCACTCGGCTATGCAGCCGCTCCTGCGAAGGAAGCGGTTCCGAGAAAAGAGAACTACGTATACTACATCTGAGAACAAGACATCAGAGAACACGGAAACAAGAGGAAACACCGTCGATTCGGTGTTTCCTTCCTGTTTTCTTCGGAAAAGGCCGTATTTTCCGAAAAAGAATGTGAATTCACGTATTGACAAACCGGATTCGTGCGAGTATACTTGCAAAGGTGTTAAGGAAAATACTTTACACCCGATGTTCTTTCGGGTGCGGAGGTTCGCGGTATGAACACGGGCAAGGACAGTAAGATCTGCGCGAAGAAAGCCGATGCGAAGGACTGGCTGCAGGAGGCTGCGCATCTATCGGTTTATTTTTCGTTTTACGGCGAGCTTCTCGGGGAGAAGACCAAACAGATTTTTGAAGATTACGTCGCGAACGACATGTCGCTGTCGGAGATCGCACGCGAGTACGGCCTGAGCCGTCAGGGAGTGTACGACACGATCCGCCGTTGCGGCGCCAAATTGTACGAATATGAGGAGTGCCTGCACTTGGCGGAACGGTTCCGCGGGCTGGAGGAGCAGGCGGAACGGATCCGAAGCGAGGCGGAGACGCTCTCCACGGCACTGAAGGAAGGACCGGAGAGCGAGCGCGCAGGTCGGATCGCGCAGGCGGCGGAGGAGCTGCTCGGCAGTCTGCAGTAAGGAGTTAATTCAGTGGCATTTGAGAGTTTGTCGGATAAATTGCAAAACGTCTTCAAGCGTCTTCGCGGCAAGGGCCGTCTTTCGGAAAATGATGTGAAGGAGGCCATGCGCGAGGTCAAGCTTGCGCTTCTCGAGGCGGACGTTAACTTTAAGGTCGTCAAGCAGTTCATCGCTACGGTCACGGAGCGTGCGGTTGGTCAGGATGTACTCAACAGCCTGACGCCCGGCCAGATGGTCATCAAGATCGTAAACGAAGAGATGATCGCTTTGATGGGCGACACCACCACGGAGATCACGATGGTTTCCGGCGGACCTACCGTCATCATGATGTGCGGTCTGCAGGGTGCAGGTAAGACGACGATGTCGGCGAAGCTCGCCGGCAAGTTCAAGGGACAGGGCAAGAAGCCGCTTCTCGTAGCTTGCGATATCTATCGTCCCGCGGCCATCGACCAGTTGAAGGTCAACGGCGACAAGGTCGGTGTTCCCGTATTTTCCATGGGGACGAACAACAGCGCTGTGAACATCGCGAAGGCTGCAATGGAGCACGCGAAGAAGGAAGGCAACAACGTCATCATCATTGATACCGCAGGTCGTCTCCACATCGACGAGCAGCTGATGCAGGAGCTTGCGGACATCAAGGAAGCGATCGGCGTTCACCATACCGTGTTGACGGTTGATGCGATGACCGGTCAGGACGTTCTGAATGTGGCTACGACGTTCGAGGAGAAGCTCGGCATCACGGGCGTGATCCTCACCAAGCTGGACGGCGACACCCGAGGCGGTGCGGCGCTTTCGCTGCGCGCGGTTACCGGCAAGCCGATCCTCTATGTCGGTACCGGCGAGAAGCTCACGGATATCGAGCAGTTCTATCCGGACCGCATGGCGTCCCGAATCCTTGGCATGGGCGACGTTCTGTCGCTGATCGACAAGGTTCAGGCGGAGGTCACCGAGGAGCAGGCGCGCGAGATGGAGAAGAAGCTCCGTCGCGCGGAGTTCAACTTCGAGGATTTCTTCGACCAGATCCAGAACATGAAGAAGATGGGCGGCATCAAGAGCATTCTCGGAATGCTCCCGGGCGCAGGTCAGCTTCGCGATCTCGACATCGATGACGATGCGTTCAAGCAGACCGAGGCGATCATCAACTCGATGACGCGCAAGGAGCGCCAGAATCCCGACATCATAACACCGCCGAGAAAACGGCGTATCGCAGCGGGCGCGGGCGTTGACATCGCAGAGGTCAACAAGCTCATGAAGCAGTTTGAGCAGTCGCGCAAAATGATGAAGCAGATGTCCGGCATGATGGGCGGCAAGAAGGGCCGCCACGGCGGTTTCAAGCTGCCGTTCGGCTTCTGATCGGAGCATTTTCCGAATAACGATGCTATATATGGCCAAGGCCATTCATATAGGGGGCATAAGCCCCGGATTTACGGATTATATTAAGGAGGTGAATATACCATGGCAGTTAAGATTCGCTTGAGAAGAATGGGACAGAAGCACGCACCGTTCTACAGAGTAATCGTTGCGGACGAGAGATCCCCGAGAGACGGAAGATTCATCGATGAGATCGGTACCTATGATCCTACCAAGGAGCCGATGGCTTTCCGCGTTGACGAGGAAGCAGCCAAGAAGTGGCTTGCCAACGGCGCTCAGCCTACGGAGACCGTTGCCAGACTGTTCAAGCAGGCCGGCATTCAGAAGTAATCGGAGGAGGAATCAATGAAAGAGTTAGTGGAAGTTATCGCTAAGTCCTTGGTTACCTGCCCCGACCAGGTTGAAGTAACGGAAGTCGTCAACGGAAACAGCGTAGTGATCTCGCTCAAGGTCGCACCTGAGGATATGGGCAAGGTGATCGGCAAGCAGGGCCGCATTGCGAAAGCAATCCGCACTGTTGTCAAGGTCGCTGCGATCAAAGAGGACAAAAAGGTAGTTGTAGATATTCTGCAATAACGACCGGGGCTGTTGTGATGAGCAACAGCCTTGTTTTCGGTTAAGGTATTGTTGAACGTTCAATCATTATCTGAAAAGGAGGGACTATGGATTGGCGGGATGATATGTTTCGCGTCGGCATCTACGTCAACACGCACGGAGTGCGCGGCGAGATCAAACTTTTGCCGACGACCGACGATGTGGAGAGATTTTACAAGGATCTGCCGCTCGTTCTGGACACCGGCAAGGAACCGATCCCGGTGACGGTTTCCTCTGTGAAGTACATTAAGAACATGGTGATCCTCGGGTTCCGCGAGTTTACGGACATCAACGCCATCGAGCGCTACAAGGGCTGCGATGTGCTCGTGTCCCGAGAGCATGCGATCCCCCTCGAGGAGGGCGAGTACTATGTGAGCGACCTCATCGGCTGCGCTGTGGCTGAGGAGGACGGCACGCCGGTCGGCGAGCTGACCGATGTGCTGCAGACGGGCGCCAATGATGTGTATGTCGTCACGACGGAGGCGGGGAAGGAAGTGCTCCTTCCGGTGATTCCCGACTGTGTGAAACAGGTGGACATTGAGAACAAGAAGGTCACGGTGTACCTGATGCCGGGCCTTGTGTGACCGCAGAGGTGGTAGGGTATGGTATTTCATGTGATGACGCTGTTCCCCGAGATGGTGGAGCAGGGCTTGCACACAAGCATCCTCGGACGGGCGATGGACGCCGGCATCATCGGCGTTAAGACGGTCAACATCCGCGATTATTCGGAGGATAAGCACCGTCACGTCGACGACTACCCGTACGGCGGCGGAGCCGGCATGGTCATGGCGGCGGACCCGATCGCACGGTGCTTTGAGGATCTTACATCCGGAATGACGAAGAAACCGCGCGTCGTGTACCTCACGCCGTGGGGCAAGGTGTTCAACCAGCAGATGGCGAAGGACTTCGCCGCGGAGGAGGACCTTGTTTTTTTGTGCGGCCATTACGAGGGCGTCGACGAGCGCGTTCTTGAGGAGATCGTGACCGACTATGTCTCCATCGGCGACTACGTCCTCTCGGGCGGTGAGCTCCCCGCGATGGTTATGATCGACGCGATCGCGCGCATGGTTCCCGGCGTTCTCACAAACGAGGAGAGCGGCGAGACCGAGAGCTTTATGAACGGACTGTTAGAGTATCCGCAGTACACGCGCCCTGAGGTGTGGCGTGACCGTCCGGTTCCGGAGGTGCTGTTGAGCGGCCATCACGCGAAGATTGCCGAGTGGCGCATGCAGCGCTCGATCGACCGCACGCTTGCGTTTCGGCCGGAACTCATGGAAAATGTGGAGCTCGACAAGAAATCCGCCAAATACCTCCGTTCGCTCCAAAACCCGACCGAGTAATTATTCATTGACAAGCGAACGTTGTTCACGTAAGATGAATGTATGCACAGGCCCGTTTTTTCGGGCATGGATCGCATGCAGAGGGGACGGCCCGCACGAGGGCGTCCGGACTTGGTTGTGAATAAATTTTCGAAGGTTGAGGAGGTAGTGAGTATGTCGGAAAATGGTGAGTTTCAGAACAATGCACCGGCTAAGGTAGTGTCGCAGAGCGGATACGTCAACCTCTCCAAGGTTGGGTACGGCGGCGATATCTTAGGTATGCTGATCAGTCTTGTGCTGATCTTCGGAGGTCTCAGCGGAAGACTGGTTCTTCGCGGCACGAACAGCAGCACGGCGCTTGTGGTCGTAGGTTTTTTGTTGCTGGCGTGGGACATTTTCTCCCTCACGAGCAAGATCAAGAAAGTGAATGCGGCGAAGGAGAATCAGGCGGCTCTCGAACAGAAGATGCACATGCAGGAGGATGCGGTCCTTGCAACGCCTACGAACCTCGGTGTTTCGGTGGGCGTCCGCATCGAGCAGGATAAGGCGCTTCCGATCGCCGTCATGGATTTCTCGCCGCGCCTGAACGGCGTTGCCATGACGATGAAGAAGAAGGAAAAGGCGTACATCGGTTCCACCGATCGCGTGCGCAACATCATCAACTTCAACAACATGGATCTCACCGTTGCGTTTGACGTAACCGCGATCTCGGAGATCGTGATCCGACTGCAGCGCGAGGACGGCGATCAGTATTCCGTGATCCTGCCTTCCAACGTAAAGGTACTTTCGCTCGTACAGCAGTAAAAATATGTGACCTTCGGAAAATAGTGCTTGCATTTTGAAATGCGATGTGGTATATTTGATACCCGTGAGACGCGATGTTCCGCTGTGCCCAGGGAGGCAGTATGAAGACCGCACGATTTTGAAGGAGGTCATAGACATGACAGACAGAGAGTACATGGAATCTCTTGCAAAAGAGAACATGAAAGAGACGGTTGACGAGTTCAACGTTGGCGACACCGTGCGCGTGCTGTCCAAGGTTAAGGAAGGAAACCGTGAGCGTACCCAGGCATTTGAGGGCGTTGTTGTAAAGAGACAGAACGGTGGTGTTCGCGAGACATTTACCGTACGCAAGAACTCCAACGGCTGCGGCGTAGAGAAGACTTGGCCGCTGCATTCTCCGATCTTGGAGAGCGTTACCGTGGTTCGTCGCGGTAAGGTTCGCCGCGCAAGACTTACGTACCTGCGTGAGAGAACCGGCAAGGCTGCCAAGGTTAAGGAAGTCCTGAGATAAGTACAAGCTTTCATGAGCGCGTTCGGAGAAATCCGGACGCGCTTTTTCTTGGTTTCAAGAACCAAATAAACCCCCTGCTATGCAGGGGGGTTCCCAGTAAGCTTTAGCTTCAAGGAAAAAACCTCCTGGGGTATAATAAGTGCTGGTTCGCCAACCGCACAAAAAATACGAAGGAGGTTTTGCCCAAAT
>JAFZMO010000142.1 GCA_017551165.1 Lachnospiraceae bacterium | reverse complement strand
TCCTTCTTTCCATTTGGTTCCCACAGAAATAACATCATAAACTTCTTGATTACAGAGAAGACAAATATCGACATCTGAATCTTCATTGCACAAACCGGTAGCGGATGACCCTACGAGGATGAAGCTGATTTCCGACAAATAGTCTTTTATGACAGGCTGTTCAATGATATATGAGTATGCTTTTTCAAATGCAAAAGAAATAAGTTTTTCCTGAACACTCACGATTATACTCCTAACCTTACCTGATCTGTTCGTTTACTGCTTTTGGTGTTCTCTCTCATATTGCTCGAATATACGAACACTCTTTATAAAGCTTTTACACGTGCCCGAATATTTCGATTATTTTACCACAAAAAGCCAAAACGAGCAAACCCGTTTGGGCTTTTTCGAACTACTCCCTCCGGAAAAGCAAAGGAGCGGGCCCCGCGAGGTCCGCTCCTTTTGGCAGCACTGCTGTTTTTGATTGTTGTACCCTATTTATTCTCGAAGTGGCCGTAGTTGGCGAATCGGGTGTCGCCGTCGAGCTGGATGTGGAAGGTGCTTTGGATCTCCTGACCGAGCATCTTGTAGGTCACGGCGATGTCGCCGCTGTAGTAGGCCGGGTAGTCCTCTTCCTTCGCGAGCTTGTCGAGGGTGATCTGCGGGTTGACGCCCAGCAGGCTTTCCATGCAGCGGTTCAGCTCGGTGATGAGCTCAGGGCTGATCTGGCCCTCGGCTGCGGCCTCAGGGAAGGCCTTGGTGATGCACTCGAATTCAGCGAAGGAAAGGCTGTCGGGCTTGCCGTCGGTAAGGCCTACATGGTAGGTGAGCTTGAGCGGACGGGTGTCGAATTTGGCGAGATAAACCTCGCGTCCGTCGTCGGAGACAATCTGCTTGATTTCGTAGGTTGCATCGGCGCTTAACAGAAGCTTGTTGCCGTCACCGAAGTAGCGGTCGCCGAAGGTGTTGAAATCGAGGAAGTTCTGCCCTCCGATGTCGACGCCGAACACCTTGTTCGGAAGCATCTTGTAGGTCGCAACCAGCGGCTCGTAATCGCCGTAGCCGTACAGAATCTTGTAATTCTCGGGTTCTGCGGTAATGCTGAAGGAGAGGTCCGCGCAGTAAGGGTCGGTCACATCCATTTGCCGACGGAAGACGTAGCGGACGCCGTCCTTTTTGATCTCCGTGTTCAGGTCGTTGGGCCGGCTCTCGAAGTTGGCGGCCTTAGGATCCTTCGCGTGCATGATGATCTCGCCCAGCTCGTCACCGAAGACGAGCTTCACGATGCGCTCCACATCTGCCTGTACCTCGGGCTCGGTGATGTCCACATCCCCGAAATAGACCTCCATAAAATGCTCGTCGTCAAATACTTCCGGCTCATAGGCGTAGCTCACCTTGGCCGACACGAAACCTTCGATTCCGAAGCTTCCCTCCTCTTTACCCTGAACAGGGAAAATGCTCTCCGTGAGCATTACATGCTGCCACTGACCGACTTTCTTGTCGCGGAAGCCCTTCTCGAGCTTGTACACGGCAAGCGGTCCGATGGACGAGAAGTACGTATCCTTCCGGAGTGCGTCATACACCGCGTCCTTCGACTTGCACAGGCCGACGGTGTAGCGCGTGTAACTCGTTCCCACCGGGTCCGTCGCTGCTTTCGCTGTGGACTTCGGGATGGCAGCCTCAAAATTCTTGTCCTCGTATTTCCAGACCGGCGTCTTTATAGCTTCCTCCGGCGGAATCGTGGGCTTCGGCGTCCCCGTGGGCTCGTCCTTCGCTGCGTCCGTGGGCGTCGCATTGTTGTCGCCGGGCTTGTCTGTGGGAGCGCCGGTTGCATTTTCCGTCTTGTTCTTCGATGAGTCCCCGTCGTCGTCCTTGCCGCATCCGGCGAGGCAGAGCGCTGTCAGGACAACCAGTAGTAACAATAACACTTTTGCTTTCTTCATAACAATCCCCCTAACTTTGCATACACTTTTGTTTTTGTTTATTAGGATTCGGCAGCAAATGTGCTGCTTGACTGTATAATAACACAGTTTTATTGAAATGTCAATACCGCTTACTGTTAATTGTGGTTTACGCGACTACATGAGGCGTTTTCGCAGGCCGTATCGGGGCTCCGCATGCGCCGAGCGAAAAAATCATGGTAAACGACAACAGCAGTGCAAGTGCTCTCTTCAGCTTCATACTTTTCCTCCGGATAAAAATGATAGGTTTATAAAAACATTTTCCGACACATCTCCTCAGCGGATCTGCGCCAAATGATATAGCTGTTGATGATCGGCGTGCGGAAATCGAGGAGCGGGATCTCGCGGAGCTCGCCGCGCGCGATGTAAGGCTCGGCCATGTCCTTCGGAAGGAACGTGTACGCGTCCTGGTGAAGAAGAAACGGCACGATCTTCATACAATCGTCGATCTCGAGCTCAAACTGGTGGAAACGCGGGAATAGTTTGCGGATGTACTGCCCGACCTCCTGCAGCGCAAAATTACACATCAGATAGTTCACGCCCGTCAGCTGTTCCCCGGTGATGCCGTCTCTGTACCGCTCGTTGCCCGCGTCCGTCACGAGAACGAGCGCGTCCTGCTTGTACAGCTCCGAGTGATATTTTGATTTGTTGAGCGGAAGGTACGTGAAGACGACGTCAAGCATGTCGGCCTGCAGCTGCTCCAGCAGATGGCTTGTGACGCCGATGGAAATGCGGAGCGAGTCGCGCGGATTCTCACGCCGGTACGCAAGGATGCGCGAGGCGAGGTGCCCCTCGTAGATCGAGTCCGCGCTTCCGATGCGCAAGTAGTTGTCAAAGCGTTTCGCGGCGGTGATCTCCGCGAGCGACGACTCGGTCAGGGCTATGACATTGTCCGCGTAGATGCGGAATTTTTCGCCCTCGCGCGTCAGCTCGACCTTGCGGTTCGTGCGGTCGAAAAGACTCACCCCGAGCTCGCGCTCCAGTTCCGCGATCCGGTTCGTCACCGTCGACTGGGCGACGAAGAGCTGACTTGCCGCGCGGGTGTAATTTTTCGTGTTCGCAAGCACGAGAAATGTTCTCAATCCTTCCATGTCCATATCCGCTTCCTCTTTCCTTTTAATTCGTATTTCGAATAATTACTATCTGATTTATTCGCTTTACAAATAGTATAGCAGATGCATATACTGTTGGCAATATCAAAAAACGAAAGAGGCAGCGTCATGAGAGAGATCACCTTAAGCAACAAAACCTTCAAACTCGAGCAGGATCCGTACATCTATCAGCTTCAGGATGTCGCGGAACCCGAGTTGTTTCGCGAGATATATCCGTACACCGAAACGCCGAAGATTCCGTTCAACTACCGCCGTGTTCCGGAAAATATGCCCCGCGAGATTTTCCTGACCGACACGTCCTTCCGCGACGGTCAGCAGTCGCGTGCGCCGTACACGACCGACCAGATGGTCCACATCTACAAGCTTCTCCACAAGCTCGGCGGCCCGAACGGCATGATCCGCCAGACGGAGTTCTTCGTCTACTCCGAGAAGGACCGCGCGGCCGCGGAACGCTGCCTGGAGCTCGGCTATAAATTTCCCGAGATCACGACCTGGATCCGTGCCTCGAAGAAGGATTTCGAGCTCGCAAAGGCCATCGGCATCAAAGAGACCGGCATTCTGGTCAGCTGCTCGGATTATCACATTTTCCGGAAAATGGGTCTGACGCGCCGCCAGGCGATGGACAAGTACATCGGCATCGTCTCGGACTGCATCGAGGCAGGCCTTCGCCCGCGCTGCCATTTTGAGGATATCACGAGAGCCGACTTCTACGGGTTCGTCGTGCCGTTTGCCAACAAGCTCATGGAGCTTTCGCGTGAGAGCGGCATTCCTGTGAAGATCCGCGCCTGCGACACGATGGGCTATGGCGTTCCGTACCCGGGCGCGGCGCTTCCGCGAAGCGTGTCGGGCATCATCTACGGTCTGCAGCACCACGCGGACGTTCCCTCGGAGATGCTCGAGTGGCACGGCCACAACGACTTCTACAAAGGCGTTGTCAACGCGGCGACGGCATGGATGTACGGCGCCTCCGCGGTGAACTGCTCTCTGCTCGGCATCGGTGAGCGCACGGGCAACATTCCGCTTGAGGCCATGGTCTTCGAGTACGCGTCTCTTCGCGGCACGCTCAACGGCATGGACACCCGAGCCATCACGGAGATTGCCGAGTATCTTGAGAAGGAGACCGGCTACGAGATTCCGCCCATGACGCCTTTCGTCGGCCGCAGCTTCAACCTCACGCGCGCCGGCATTCACGCCGACGGCATGATGAAGGACCCCGAAATCTACAATATCTTCGACACCGAGGCTCTGCTCGGACGCGCTCCGAAGGTCGCTATCTCCGCGACGTCGGGCGTCGCCGGAGTCGCTTTCCGCGTCAACGAGTACCGCTCCGTCATCGGCGAAGCACCGCTGTCGAAGACCGCACCGGTTGTACAGCGCATCTACGAGTGGGTCTGCGCGGAGTACGACGGCGGCCGCATCACCGTGATCACCGATGAGGAGCTGATCGCAAAATACCACGAGTTCAGCTGAGAGGATTTGATCAAATTTGCGGCCGGACGCCCGCTTAAGTACGCGGTCGACCGCAACAAGGGATACTAAAGATGACAGAGGGACAGTCCCCGGTTGTCACCGTATGGTTGGGTGACAACCGGGG
>JAFZMO010000141.1 GCA_017551165.1 Lachnospiraceae bacterium | reverse complement strand
TTCTTCTTGCGAAGGTCGGTCATCGGGGATACGTTCGAGGAGGTCATGTATTCAACCCACTCGGAGAGCTCACGCACCGTGCCGCTGCCGACGTTGCCGCAGATGTACGGCTCGCAGCCGAGCTGATCGCACAGCTCCATGAACTCGTGCGTACCGAAGCTGTTGTCCTCGGTCACGCCGCCCCAGTTCGTGTTGATCATCGTCGCGCGCTCGTCCTTCGTGCCGATGCCGTTCTTCCAGTGATACTCATCGGCGAAGCAGCCGCCCGGCCAGCGCAGCACCGGGATCCCCATATCCCGGAGAGCGGTGACGACGTCGTCGCGCATGCCTTCATGGTTCGGAATGGGCGAGTCCTTCGACACAAACAGGCCGTTGTAGATGCAGCGTCCCAGATGCTCCGAAAAATGTCCGTAGATCTCCTTGTTGATGACAGCCCCCTGTTTCTTCGTACGAATCGATAATTTCTTGTTGATCAAGTTGATTTCCTCCTTTCGCGGACCCGCGTAAACAAGCGCGAAAACGCCTTGCGGGTGGTTTCCGTCTACTCTACAGAATACCTTATCTCCGGGAAAATGACAATCGCATTTTCCAAAGTCGGAATGGAGTTTTTTTGCCTTGTTCCGCACCTTGCGGAAAATGTTGTCAAAAAAGCGTATAAAACACATTTGAATGCCCCCGGTTCGGTTGTTTTTTGAGCCGTTCTGTGATATAATCTTTGTACTGATTTCGGAGGTGTTGATATGGCGTTGGTTTACATCTTTTTTGCGGACGGCGTCGAGGAGATCGAGGCGCTCACGGCGGTCGATATCCTAAGACGCGGCGGTGTGGAGACGGTGATGGTTTCCGTGACGGGCAACCGCACGATCCACGGCTCCCACGATATCATTTTCGAGACGGACCGGCTGTTTGAGGACGGGCCTCTCACGGACGCCGACATGCTGGTGCTGCCGGGCGGCGGCGCGGGCACGAAGGCACTCACGGCGCACGAGGGACTGCGCGAGCTGCTCTTTGCGTATGCTAAGAAGGACCGGTGGATCGGAGCGATCTGCGCGGCGCCGAGCGTGTTGGGACGCAACGGTCTGCTTAGAGGCAGAAGAGCAACCTGCTTCCCGGGCTTTGAGGAGTTTCTGGAGGGTGCGACGGTGACCGGCGAGTCGGTGGTCGTCGACGGCAAGTTCATCACCGGCAAGGGCATGGGCGTGGCGAACGAGTTTGCGATCGCACTGCTCGGAGCGCTCGATGCGGACAAGGCCGCCGAGGTGAGGACGAAGACCCAGATGCCGTAAGGCAGGGCACGAGGTGCCGAAGAAGAGTGCGGCAGACCGCACATGAGAGAGTTTTTGACCGCCTGCGCGGGCGGATTATCATGGGGTTAACGGGGCGTCAAGGGAAGGCGTTCCGAGGAGGAAGGCATGGAAGAGAACAGAGAGATGGGGCGAAGTGACCGGGAGAGGATCCGGGAGCTGGAGCAGGAGCTGGAACAGCAGAAGGCAAAGTACCGCATCATCAGCGGCATGGTGCAGTGCGGCCTGTGGGAGTACGGCATCGCGACGGGCGAGCTCGTGCAGAGCCGCCGCGTGGAAGGCATGTCCCAAAACGACATGCTCAGGATCCCGAACTTCCGGCGCACGATGGGCGAGAGCGGCCTGATCGCGCAGGAGGACGCGGAGGTGTTTGCGGCGCTGTGCGACAGCATGGAGCATGGGGACGAAGCATTTTCCTATGACCTGCGCGCGTACGTCGACGAGAAGTCGCGCATCTGGCTCCGCTACGAGGGCTACACGGTTTACGCCGACGACGGCACGCCCGTGAAGGTCATCGGACGCACGCTCAACGTCAGCGACGAGAAGAAGGACGAGGACGTCGTGATCCGCGAGGCGGAGACCGACCCCGTGACCGGCCTTTACACGCAGGTTTCGCTGCAGGAGCGCCTGGAGGAGTTCATCCGCACGAGCACGGAGCAGGAGCGCTTCGCGCTGTATGTGCTGGATATCGATAATTTTACGGCGACCACGTCTGAGTGGGGCCATGCATACGGCGACTATGTGCTTGAGAAGCTTGCGAAGGGCATGCAGTCCGTGTTCATGGACAGCGATGCGATGGCGCGCATCGAGGACGATGAGTTCGTCATGATCAAGACCGGCGTCAAGGGACCTGCGGACGTGTATTCCGTGGCGCGTGCGGTCGCGAAGGCGGCGGAGCGCATCGAGCTCAAGAAGGGCAACGGCGTGAGCGTCAGCATGGGCGTGTCGATCTTCCCGCTCGACGGCAGGGATTACACGAGTCTGTATCGCAAGGCCGTCATCGCGCTCGAGGAGACGAAGAAGAATCCGTCGTCCGTGTGCACGATGTACGAGGAGGCGCTGAGCCTGCACCAGCAGTACCGTCCGAAGCGCGAGGCGCAGCAGCAGCCGCAGCGCACGGAGGCGCAGAAGGTCGTTGCGGCACAGCAGAGCTCGAAGTACGGCCCTGTCGAAAAATACATCGTCAACAAGACGTTTGACATGCTCGCCGGCAGCGGCACCGGTGCCGAGGAGGTCGTTCAGATCTTCGAGGAGATCGGTAAGTATTACAAGTACCGCCGCATCTACACGATCCAGTACGACGTGCGCAAGCAACTGGCGAAGGTGCGCTACGACTGGGAGTCGGAGAAGAATCCGTACTATCCGCAGTTCGACCGCGTCGTTCGGGAGAACTACGATTCGATCCGCGCGAGATTTGCCAACGACAGGCTGTTCCTCTCGCTCAACACGGCCCAGCTGGGCATCGTGATGCCGGAGGCCATCCGCGATCTGTACGGCAACTCGTCGCTGTTCCAATACGTGATCATCGACAACGATGAGACGTTCGCCTGCATCTGCTTCGAGAAGGAGGCGGACCGCAGCTGGAGCAAGGAGGAGCAGGACGTGCTCATCAACCTTTCCAAGCTGCTCGCGATCTACATCGAGCGGGCGCGCACGAAGGAGATGCTCGCCGATGAGCTCAAGTACACGCACGCCATCATCGAGAATCAGCAGATCACAAGCTACGCGGTCATTCCCGAGACGATGGAGCTCGTGTACGTCGGCGACTACACGGGACGGCAGTATCCGCTCGCGCACTCGGGCGAGCATTGCTACTCCGCGATCATGGGCCGCAATTCCATGTGTCAGAACTGTCCGGTCGCAGCGCTCGGGGAGCGCGACAAGGTTCACACGACCGAGACCTATTATACAAAACAAAAGCGCTGGATCAGCACGACGGCGTCGCGCGTGACCGGCGAGGACGGCGAGAAGCAGTGCCTGGTGTGCTGGTCCGACGTCACGGAGTTCGTGGAGCGGGTACGCTCGAAGGACGCGCTCACGGGACAGCTGACCGCCGAGAAGTTCGAGTCGGATGCGATGCGCTACGTGTCGGAACACCCGCGCGCAAGCCGTTGCATGGCGTACTTCAGTTTTCCGCAGTTCCATGACCTCAACGAGGTGTGGGGCTACCAGGTGTGCAACGAGCTCCTTCGCGTGTTCGCGACGAACGTGGCGTCCATGCTCCGCACGGACGAGCTGCTCGCCCGCATCACCGGCGCTGACTTTGTGATGATGCTCGACTACGAGGATCGGGAGCGCACGCAGGCGCGCGTGGAGATGCTCCTGCAGAGCGCACATACCGCTGTACTGCGGTTGTTCCCTGACCTTCAGCTCAATATCTGGTGCGGCCTGTATCGCTTCCAGAACAAGGAGGACACGGTGTCCGTGGCGGTGGAGAAGGCCAACCGCGCGCGCAAGGCGATCGGCAGCATGCAAAGCATCGCGACGATCGCAGTCAACTACGAGGCCGGCGACACGGAGCAGAAGAACAGCTTCCGCGCGTTCGTCGAGAACTCGATGCGCGACGCGCTCACCAACCGCGAGTTCAAGGTGTTCTTCCAGCCCAAGCGCGATCCCGCGACGGACAAGATCATCGGCGCTGAGGCGCTGGTCCGCTGGATCACGGCCGAGGGGCAGGTGCTCGAGCCCGGCTCGTTCATGCCGATCTTCGAGGAGAACGGCTTCGTCACGGAGCTTGACTACTACGTCCACAAGGAGACGTTCCGCCTTGTGCGCGAGTGGATGGAAAACGGTGTCAACCCGCCGGTCATCTCGCTCGGCAGCTCGTGGCAGTACATGTTCAGCGCGGACTTCGTGAGCCGCATCAACTTCCTGTTGCAGCGCTACAATGTGCCGGCAGAGCGGATCGAGCTTGTGATCCCGGACGGCATCAGCGATGCGAACATGAACTCCGTCATGGAGGTGCTCACCGCACTGCAGCAGATCGGCTTCGTCGTGGACATCGACAGCTACCTCGCAAAGTGCTCGCTGAAGTCGCAGACACGCGATCTTCCGGCAAATTACATACAGCAGCATCCGGAGCTTGCGAGCCGGATCGCGGCGATGGAGCGCAGGCGTCTGAGCGGCCCGATGGCGCCGGAGGATTTTACGAACCTCATTTCCTGAGAAAATGCCGATAACATCGGCTTCTCCCGTAAAATTTTCTTGATTTGCGAGTAAGATTGTGCTATATTATAGTCTCGTTGAATTCAAGTGAAGACTTTACTTACAGCAAGGAGGATTAACCGCAATGGGTTTTCAGGTTGAAGATTTGGGCAAGAACATGATGAAGCTTGTCATTGAGACGTCCCCGGAGGCATTCGAGGAGGCCGTTAAGAAGGCGTACGAGAAGAACAAGAACAAGATCGCGATCCAGGGCTTCCGCAAGGGCAAGGCTCCGTATGCGATGGTTGTGAAGATGTACGGCAAGGAGATGTTCTATGAGGACGCTGCCAACATCATCATTCCGGATGCTTACGAGGAGGCTGCCAAGGACTGCGGTTTCGAGATCGTTTCCAGACCGGAGATCGATGTGACGCAGATCGGCGGAGACAAGCCGTTCGTGTTCACCGCTACGGTTGCCAAGAAGCCGGAAGTTACGCTCGGCGAGTACAAGGGCCTTGAGGTTGCAAAGCAGGATGTGACGGCAACCGATGAGGAGATCGACGCTGAGATCAAGAAGGAGCAGGAGAAGAACGCGAAGGAGATCAACATCGAGGATCGCGCGATCATCGAGGGCGACACCGCTACGATCGACTATGAGGGATTTGTCGACGGCGTTGCATTCGAGGGCGGCAAGGGTGAGAACCATCCGCTGGTGATCGGTTCCCACAGCTTCATCCCCGGTTTCGAGGAAGGCCTGATCGGCAAGACGCTCGGTGAGGAGTGTGACGTAGAGGTTACGTTCCCCGAGGAGTATCACGCGAAGGAGCTCGCCGGCAAGGCAGCGGTCTTCAAGTGCAAGGTAAACAAGATTACGGCGAAGGAGCTTCCGGAGGTTGACGACGAGTTCGCTTCCGAGGTTTCCGATTTCGATACGCTCGCTGAGTACCGCGAGAGCATTGCCAAGACCATCGTTGAGAAGAAGGAAGCGGACGCTAAGACCGCGAAGGAAGATGAGCTTGTAAAGAAGGCCATCGAGAATGCGACGATGGAGATCCCGGAGGCGATGATCGAGTCTTCGGCACGTCAGATGGGCGAGGAGTTCGCACAGAGACTGCAGATGCAGGGCCTGAACATCGGACAGTACTTCCAGTACACCGGCCTTACCGCGGAGAAGTATCTTGAGACGCTCAAGCCGCAGGCAAAGAACCGCATTGAGACGAGACTGGTTCTCGAGGCGATCGCCAAGGCTGAGAACATCGAGGTTTCCGCCGAGGAGCTCGACGCTGAGATGCAGAAGATGGCAGATCAGTACAGCATGGAGCTTGCCAAGGTGAAGGAGCTGTTCGGTGAGGAGGAGCTCAAGCAGCTCACGCAGGATCTCGCCGTGCAGAAAGCCATCACTCTTCTTTCGGACAACGCGAAGGAAGTCTGAGACACACACAGGAATACCGATGGCCCGATCATTGGTCGGGCCATTTTGTGAAAGAGAGGGTAAAACATGAGCTTAGTACCGTATGTCATTGAACAGTCGAGCAGGGGTGAGCGTTCGTATGATATCTATTCGAGACTTCTGAAGGACCGGATCATTTTCCTCGGAGAAGAAGTCAATGAGGTGACGGCGAGCCTCGTCGTCGCACAGCTTCTGTTCCTCGAGTCGGAGGATCCGAGCAAGGATATCTGCCTCTACATTAACAGCCCCGGCGGTTCGGTAACCGCGGGCCTTGCCATCTACGACACGATGCGCTACATCAAGTGCGATGTGTCCACGATCTGCATCGGTATGGCGGCCAGCATGGGAGCATTCCTCCTTGCGGGCGGCACGAAGGGCAAGCGCTATGCGCTCCCGAACGCGGAGATCATGATCCATCAGCCTCTCGGCGGAGTGCAGGGCCAGGCGACGGAGATCGAGATCGCTGCAAAGCACATCCTGCAGACGAAGGAAAAACTCAACCGCATGCTCGCGGAGAACTGCGATAAGCCGTATGAGACGGTTGCCGCCGACACCGATCGCGACAACTGGATGACGGCGGATGAGGCGAAGGAGTACGGTTTGATCGACAAGGTGATCATCAGCCGTTGATCGGAGGGGAATCATGGCGAAAACCACAGGGACCAGATTGCATCGCTGTTCCTTCTGCGGACGTTCGGAGAAGGAAGTCAACAAGTTGATCGGTGCTCCGGCCGGGGATACCTACATTTGCGACCGCTGTATCGACCAGTGCTATGACATCATGTACGATGACCTGGACATGGACGGGCGCGGCAACCGCGTGCAGCAGGAGATGGCTGCGGGCATCAACCTCGTTCCGCCGAGGGAGCTCAAGGAGTTCCTTGACGAGTATGTCATCGGACAGGAAGAAGCTAAGAAGATGCTCTCGGTTGCAGTGTACAACCATTACAAGAGAATTCTCGCGGGCGGTGAGTCGGAGGTGGAGCTCCAGAAGAGCAACATCCTGATGATCGGACCGACCGGTTCGGGCAAGACGTATCTTGCACAGAACCTCGCGAGAAAACTGAGCGTGCCGTTTGCCATCGCGGATGCGACGACGCTGACGGAGGCCGGCTATGTCGGCGAGGATGTCGAGAATATTCTCCTGAAGCTGATCATCGCCGCGGAGGGCGACATCGAGCGCGCGCAGTACGGCATCGTGTATGTCGACGAGATCGATAAGATCGCGAAGAAGTCGGAAAATGTCTCCATCACCCGCGACGTGTCCGGCGAGGGCGTGCAGCAGGCGCTGCTGAAGATCCTCGAGGGAACCGAGGCAAGCGTACCGCCGCAGGGCGGCCGCAAGCACCCGCAGCAGGAGATGTACCACATCGACACGACGAACATTTTGTTCATCTGCGGCGGTGCGTTCGACGGACTCGAGAAGATCATCGAGGGACGTATCGGACAGAAGCAGATCGGTTTCAACGCCGAGCTGGAGATGCCGCTTGACAAGAAGAATATCGGTGACGTGTTCCGGCAGGTACTGCCGCAGGATCTCGTCAAGTTTGGTTTGATCCCGGAGTTTGTCGGACGTGTGCCGGTGACAGTGTCGCTCGACCTGCTCACGGAGGAGGATCTGGTCCGCATCCTGAGCGAGCCCAGAAACGCGCTCACGAAGCAGTACGCCAAGCTCTTCGAGTTGGACGGCGTAGCGCTTGAGTTCGAGGAGGACGCGCTTCGCGAGATCGCGAAGAAGTCCGAGGAGCGCAAGACCGGAGCGAGAGGTTTGCGTGCGATCCTGGAGTCCATCATGATGAACTCCATGTACCGTATCCCGTCCGAGAAGGATGTTGTTCGGTGCATCATCACCAAGGAGGCAGTGCTCGGACTCGAGGAGCCGGTGTTGATCCGCAACGCACCGCAGAGTGCAGCGGAGCCGGCGGAGAGCATGGAAGTGCAGGACCAGGGCGCGTGAGCTTCCGGAAATTGATTACGTAGCGTTTCGGCGGGGAGCGGCGATGCTGCCCGCCGATTTGTACGATAAGCGAACGCCCTCGATGTAAGCTTGCTTACATCGAGGGCTGAGCGAACGGTCACCGAGTGAGTTTACTCACGAGGTGTCCTATTACGGAGGGAATATGTCGAACAAAGAAAAAAACGAGGCGGAACCGATCCGGTCCCGGGAGGATGACGATCTGTTTGACATGCTGCAGGACTCGTACGGCGAGGACGAGCAGACGGAATCACGGCGCATGGTCGTGCTTCCGCAGAACAACAAGGTCATTTTCAATGAGATGGTAGCGTCCATCGATCTCCCTGAGGGTCCGATCGTGGAGGCGGTCAAGGAAGCGATGATGAAGCATGACCGGCTCTTCCTTGTGCTGCGCGTGGATCTGCAGGACGAGGGCATGTCCACCAAGGTGTCCGATTACCATGAGATGGGCAGCATCGTGGATATCCGCCAGATCATGAAGGCGCCGAACGGTTCGATGCGCGCGTTCGTCTGCGGCATGAGCCGCGGCTCGCTCGTTGCGCTTCGCAAGGCTGATGGCGTGCTCTACGGCGATATCGAGGAGCTTCCGATGGAGATCATTCCGATGCGCCGCGTGGAGCAGGAGGCGCTGCACCGCTCGCTGCAGGATCTGATCGGACGGTTTGCCGAGGTGGCGGACCGCAAGCTGCCGGAGGAAGTGTTCAAGCGACTGCAGGGCATCCGCGAGCTTGACCTTCTCGTCAACCAGGCGATGATCCTGATGCCGATCCCGGTGGAGCTTCGCCAGGCGCTTTTGGAGGCGAAGAACAACATCGAGCAGTACCAGACGCTCTCGAGCATCCTTGCGAATGAGATCGAGGTGATGCGCATCCGCAAGCAGCTGAAGGAGAAGGTGCAGGAGGTTCTCGACAAGAACCAGCGCGATTATATCCTGCGTGAACAGATGAAGGTGATCCGCTCCGAGCTCGGCGAGTCCGGCGAGCGCGAGGGCGACGAATACATGGAGAAGGTCGATGCGCTCGAGGCGTCCGACGAGGTGAAGGAGGCCATCCGTAAGGAGATCAAGCGTTACACGAAGCTCGGCAGCAACTCGAGCGAGAGCGCGACGAGCCGTGACTATATCGAGACACTTCTCACGGTGCCGTGGGACCACGTGAGCGAGGACAACGAAAACCTGTTGCAGGCGAAGGAGATCCTCGAGCGCGATCACTACGGACTGAAGGATGTCAAGGAGCGTGTGACGGAGTACCTTGCGGTACATATGCATGCGAAAAATGCGGACACGCCGATCCTGTGTCTCGTCGGCCCGCCCGGAACCGGCAAAACGTCGATCGCGAAGAGCATCGCGGAGGCGATGAACCGACGCTATGTGCGCGTCTGCCTCGGCGGCGTGAGCGATGAGGCAGAGATCCGCGGACACCGCAGAACGTACGTGGCTTCGCTGCCCGGACGCATCATCCAGGGCATGATCCAGGCCGGCACGGCCAACCCGCTCATGCTGCTCGATGAGGTCGACAAGCTCGGGTCCGACTACAAGGGAGATCCGTCGTCGGCACTTCTCGAGGTGCTCGACAGCGCGCAGAACAGCCGCTTCGTCGACCACTATATCGAGATCCCGGTCAACATGAGCCGCGTGATGTTCATCGCGACGGCCAACACGACCGACACGATCCCGAGACCGCTGCTGGACCGCATGGAAGTCATCGAGATCAACAGCTATTTAAAGACCGAAAAATACCATATCGCCAAGGATCACCTGATCCCGAAGCAGATGAAGCTTCACGGCCTGACGCCGAAGCAGATCGGCTGGAGCGACAAGGCGATCGACGATATGATCGACTACTATACGAGAGAAGCCGGCGTCCGCAAGCTCGAGCGCGTGATCGGCAAGGTGTGCCGCAAGGTCGTTCTCGCCATCACCGAGGCGGAGGTGCGCGGAGAGAAGTTCAAGAAGGTCAGCTTAAGCGGCAAGAACCTCACGGACTACCTCGGAAGACACCGCTATCTGCCGGAGGACAAGGTCGGCAAAAAGGCCGTCGGTGTTGTGCGTGGCCTCGCCTGGACGAGTGTCGGCGGCGTCACGATGGAGGTGGAGGTGAGCCTGCTGCCCGGCGAGGGCAAGCTGTCGCTGACCGGCAACCTCGGCCAGATCATGCAGGAGTCCGCACTCACGGGACTCACATACATCCGCTCTCTGCTCGGCAAGACCGTGGAGAAAGGATTTTTCGAACACACGACCATCAGCATTCACATCCCGGAGGGGGCGACTCCGAAGGACGGTCCGTCCGCGGGAATCACGATGGCGACGGCAGTGTACTCGGCCATCACCGGCAAGCCGGTGGCGGCAGACGTCGCGATGACGGGAGAGATCACGCTGCGCGGGCGCGTGCTGCCGATCGGCGGACTGCGCGAGAAGCTGCTCGCCGCGAAGAGCGTCGGCGTGCGCAAGGTGCTGATCCCGTTTGCCAACAAAGAGGATTTGGAGGAGATCCCGTCCGAGGTGATCGAGGGCATGCAGATCTGCCCGGTGAAGACCATGGATGAGGTTCTCAGGGAGGCTATCGTAGCAAAGTGAACATCAACAAAGCGGAACTACAGACCGTGTGCGGGATCACGAGCAAGCTGCCGGTGAATGAGCTCCCGGAATTTGCGTTCGCGGGGCGCTCCAACGTCGGCAAATCCTCGCTGATCAACGCGCTGGTCAACCGGCGTGCGCTGGCGCGTACGTCCCAGCAGCCGGGCAAGACACAGACCATCAACTTCTTCCTCCTCAACGGGGCGTTCTATTTCGTCGACCTGCCGGGTTACGGCTACGCGAAGGTGACGAAGGAGCTCGTCGCCAAATGGGGCAAGATGATCGAGCGATATCTCGTGACCAGCAAACAGCTGCGCAGGATCTTCCTGCTCGTGGACATCCGGCATGAGCCGACCGACAACGACAAGGCGATGTACGCGTGGATCGTTGACCGCGGGCTGCAGCCGGTCGTGATCGCGACCAAGCTCGACAAGATCAACCGAAGCCAGAAGGACAAGCAGCTTTCGATGATCCGCCGCGCGCTCGGCATGTCGCAGGGGGATGTTCTCATCCCGTGCTCGTCGCAGTCCAAGCAGGGGCTTGCGGACGTGTGGAAGGTCATGGAAGACTGCCTGTATCCGAAGGCTGAGGAGAGCAAGGCAGAAGAGAGTAAGCCCGAAGACAGCAGCGCCGAGGGAAAAGCGGAAGAGTAGAGCAACAAAGAACGCCGGCAGGGCAACCTGTCGGCGTTTTTATCATTTTTCGTATTTCGGAAAACGGAGTCGCAACCCCGGCGTCACTCGCCGGTCTCCTCGTCGGATGCCTCCGCCTCGCCGAGAAGCGAGTTGAGCACGTACGCGTAGATGTCCGCATTTTTCTTGCGCCAGCTGCGGCAGATCGTCTCCGCGTTGTCGCGGGAGGGCACCGTGAGGTGGATCTCGATCACCGTCGCGTCACGCTCGAGCACCTTGAGCTCGACCGTGTACTCGCCCTTGCGCGCCTCGTAGTAGTCGGCGACGTTCGAGGACTCCTCGCGCAGCGAGTACTGCTGCTCGCTGAGGTACATGTCGATGTCGTCGCGGATGTTGCGGGAGATGTTCTTGTAGAAGAAGGAGAGCGCCTCATGCCCTTCCGGCGTGATGCGGTAGAAGGCGGCGTTGCGCTTCTGCTCCAGCGAGATGTAACCGTCGTCCACGAGATCGGCGAGCACCTGCTGAACATTGAAGTAGTTCGTGTACTCACGGTCCGTGATGAAGGTTGCGAGCTGCGCGTTGGTCATCGGAAAATCAACCCGGTCCAGTATGTAGAGGACGATCAGCTTGTAGAGCATCAGGGTTTCGGGCTGCATGGGGGCTCCTTTCGAAACAAAAGCGGTGTGGCGTACCACACCGCTTGTTATCCTTGGTATGAATCCTGCCGGTCAAACGGTAGGGCAGGGAATCCGGCGAGAGATTACTCGGAAACCGTCGTCGGTGCAGCGCTCGTCATGCCGAGGCTTGCCTTGAGTGCTTCCAGCTCCTTGTCGACATCCGGGTTCTCCTCGTACTTAGCCGTGAGGTCGCGGATCGTGCTGCCGGGTCTCTTCGCGTTGAGCTCTGCCTCAGCCTGAGCCTTGTCAAGCTTCTTGTTGGCAAGCTGCTCAAGACGCTCGAAGCTTGCGATGGAGTCGTTTGCGCCGGTAACGTTGGAGGTCATCTTGTTGATCTTCTCCTGTGCGTTTGCAACGGCGATCTTCGACTTGATCATCTCACGGCGGCTCTCCAGCTCCTCGATGTCGCGCGTAAGCTTGGTGTGCATATCGCGCATCTTCTGAGCGTTCTCAGCGGCAACCGTGTAGTTGTCCTGAAGACCTGCGAGCTTCGCGGTGAGCTTAGCCTTCTCAGCGAGGAACTTCTTAGCGTCATCCTCGTTGCCGGCCTCAAGAGCCTTAACAGCGTAGTTCTGCATCTTAGCGATCTCGCTCTCGCAAGCGGTGAGATCACGCTTGCAGGACTTCTCCTGAGCCATAACGCCGGCGGTCTCGGACTTAACCTTTGCAAGGTCGGAGTTGAGGTTGCGCAGGCACTGGTCGATCATCTTCTCCGGATCTTCCATCTTATCCAACATGGCGTTGATGTTGGCAGCCATGATATCCTTGAATCTGGACAAAATACCCATTTTCCAAAATCCTCCATATAATTATTCAAAATTGCACGGTCGCCCGCGCTCACGGAATTATTCTATTACATTTCCCGGGCTTCGTCAAGAGTAACCGACGGTTTGCTTGCCAAAACGACCGTGTTTTGATACAATACGTTCGAGGAATCTATCAAGAGACTGTGTGGCGAACGGGAAATCCTGTTCGCCGCTTCACGGAAAGGGTATCCTATGTGGATAGCGAAAGACTGGACCGACTATGAGGTCATCGATGCGAGCGGCAAGGAAAAACTGGAGCGCTGGGGGAAATATCTCCTCGTGCGGCCGGATCCGCAGGTGCTGTGGAAGACGGAGCGCACAAACGCCGGGTGGAGAAAGCCGAACGCACATTATCATCGAAGCAACAGCGGCGGCGGAGAGTGGGAGTTCTTCGATCTCCCGAAGGTATGGCAGATCGGATACAAGGGGCTTGTGTTCAACCTGCAGCCGTTCGCGTTCAAGCATACGGGGCTGTTCCCCGAGCAGGCGGCCAACTGGGACTGGTTCTCGGAGCTGATCCGCGCACGGCGCGCGGCGCATCCGGATCGTCCGGTCCGCGTGCTCAATCTCTTCGCGTATACGGGCGGCGCGACGCTCGCGTCAGCTCAGGCCGGCGCGCACGTGACGCACGTCGACGCCTCGAAGGGCATGGTGACGTGGGCGAAGGAAAATGCGGCTGCAAGCGGCCTGGCGGACGCACCGATCCGCTGGCTGGTCGACGACTGCCGCAAGTTCGTCGAGCGA
>JAFZMO010000140.1 GCA_017551165.1 Lachnospiraceae bacterium | reverse complement strand
CAACAGCACCATCATGGGTCTGGTCGGCAACGCGTGGGGCGCATTCGGCGCGGCGTTCGGTCCGGCGATCCTTCTGTCGCTGTACTGGAAGCGCTTCAACTACGCGGGCGCGATCAGCGGTATCATCACCGGTTTTGTGGTTGACATCACCTGGGGCGTGTTGCGCGGCGCGATGATCCTCGCCGAGGAGGATGTGGTCATCAAGGGAACGCTCGGCGGATTGTACGAGATCATACCCGGTTTCCTGCTCAGCATGATCGTGTGCATCGTTGTCACGAAGCTGACGGCGAAGCCCGGCAAGGATGTGGAGGAGATGTTTGACCGCGCGGTTGCGATGGTTGACGAGGACGACGAGGAAGAGTGATCCTCAAAATGAGTAAGTAAGACAGGACGGAGTAGTATGGAAACGAACAAGGACAAGATTTTTCGCGCGCGGCGCGCGGCCGTGATCCTGCTGATCATCGGCTCGCTGTGCCTGTGCCTGGACTTCCGGTTCCGCACGCAGGTGGCGTACCCGGATTATCAGTTTGCCGAGCACTACGGCGCGAACACACAGCGGATGATCCTGGAGGACGTCGTAGGACGGCGCCTGACGCTGGATTTTGCCTCGGAGTTTCTCGGATACCTGTGCCTGTTTGCATCCCTTTTGGTTGTGCATAGTTATGCGAAGCCGGAGATCCCGATGAAGCAGGAGATCCGGAAGCTGGCAAGCCGGTTCGGCTGGCTGATGCCCCGCGTGAATCTGAAATACATCCTGATCCCTCTGTGCGGCGCGCTGTTGTATGCGACCGCCAAGCTGTTGCCCTTCATAACCAACGGGATCTGGCTGTACGGGCCGGAGTATTTCATCAACTTCGGACTGGCGATCGTAACAGCGGCGTCGCTGCTGTTCTCGGTGCTGTGTTTCCTGCGCGAGACCGACCGCTTCCAGAACCACAAGGAGACCCAGCTGGTTTACCTGTTCCTGATCCTGACCATCCTCTCCGGCGTGCTCAAGGACCTCGCGGCGTTCTACGGCGTCTCGGGTGTCGAGGTCGCGTATATGATCGTGAACGCGGCGTTTGTCGTTGCGATGTGTGCGGTGCTCATTCACTATGTGCACATTGAGGAGCTGGTGGAGCGGCAGGCGGAAAATGAGCCCCCCGAGGAGGGAGAAGAGATCCCAAAGCCGGCGGATGATATCGTTTACTTCAAGAAGTGAGGAAGGAACATTTTCCGAATAACCCAAACGGGCTTGACCGAAGCTGTGCGCTTCGGATGATAGTATAGCCGGACGCTGCGGGCGATCCCGCAGCCCAAAAGTAAAGGAGGTACGCAAAAAAATGATCCCGAAAAGTAAGAAATATGCATTCGGTGCGGCCTTGTTCTTCCTTATGATGGCTGTGCAGAAGTATTACGCCTTGATCCTTTCCATTGTCGGAAGCAAGGACAGCGGCGAGGCGTTGAAAGAATTGTATGATTTCTCGGCGGCGAAGGAGGCCGGCACGGAAGTGCTGATGAAGTTGATCGCCGGGCATGCAACGCTGTTGGCACTGTTGTTCTTAACGCTCGCGTTCCTGTTCAGCAAGCGTTTCCTGTTCTTCCTCGGCATGCTGTTCTCCGTGGGCCTCGAGTTCACCCGCGAGTATCTGTGGTTTGAATACCGCGGCGATATGCTCAAGGATTTCAAGGGCACGACGATCACCATCTACATCTTCGCGTATGCGGTGCCGAGCCTTGTCGTGTTGTTCCTGTTCATAGCGTCCGTGCTCGCGCTTGCCAAGGCGGCGTCGGCGCGCGCGTTTACGATCATGGCGACCGTTCTCTCGTTCGTCCCGCTCGGAGCGTTCCTGTTCACGGAGATCTACTACGCGATCAAGAAGTATGCTCCCAAGCTTTCGGATAGTGAACTGAAGACGCAGAGGTCGCTGGTGACATACCTTTCCAAGGGTTACAACTGGATGGCGGTAGCGCTTTCCTCGCTCACCTGCTTCCAGATGTTCCTGCTTGTTTGGCTGATCTCCCTCTGGGTGAAGCATCTGAACCGCGAATATGCGATCAAGAGCAGTGTGGATCCGGCCAACCCGGTCGCTGTCAATCCTTACAGCGTTCAGGCCGGCGCACCGGTTGCTCCGGGCGCAGTGAATCCGTACAGCACGACGGTGGCAAATCCTTACGCAGTACAGCAGCAGACCGGTTACACCAACCCGACGGCGACGTTGTATGCGGCACCTGAGGCACCTGCAGCACCGGCGGCTCCGGCAGCACCGGCAGCACCGGCAGCACCCGCAGCAGCACTTGCAGCAGCACCTGCACCGGAGGCTCCGGTTTACCAGGCACCTGTTCAGCAGCCTGTATACCAGGCACCCGAGACTCCTGCCTATGCAGCACCTGAGGCACCTGCTTATACAGCTCCTGAGGCTCCTGCTTACGTTGCACCCGAGGCACCTGCTTATGCAGCTCCGGAAGCTCCGGCTTACGTTGCACCTGAGGCACCTGCTTACGCTGCACCTGAAGCACCCGCTTACGTTGCACCTGAGGCTCCGGCTTACGTTGCACCGGAGGCACCGGTTGTCGAGGCGACGAAGGCGGTTGAGGATTACACCACGCTCGCAGGCGATGTTGCAGACAATGCCGAGGCAGCGGCTGTGGAAGCGGCGGATGATTTCTCCGCTTGGACGGGCGGCGTTGCGCTCGACAAGTTGAACGGTTACGCTGACGCAGCGGCGACCGAGACCGCAGCAGCAGCGACAGAAACCGCGGCAGCAGTGGCAGAAACGGTGGAAACCGTGGCGTACGACACGAGTAGTACGGCTTCAAATATGGCAAACTACGCAACAGATGCAGCAGAGGGCGCAGCGGGATATGTAAACGCAGCAGCGACAGAAGCGGCGGGTGCGGTTGATTCTACAGTAGGAGAATCGGCGGCAGCGGTGGAAAATGCAGCTCAGGATCTCGAGAACAAGCTTCCCCTGTGATCCGTTAAAGACTTAATCTAAGCCGAATTAATAGAAATCCAAGGGGGGACTGCATCAGCAGTCCCCCCCCTTTTTGTGTTTGCAGGTCTCTTTCTGCGGGAGAAATTCGGCCTGAATTACCTGTCTGACTCTTTTTTGGCCGCGCGCTCTTGAAAAAAGCGCGGCCTAAATGCTGTCTCTTGCTTGATCAGGCCGAATATTTCGGAAACAGGCGCGGCCTAAAGTGAAGAATCTTCCGGATCAGGCCGCTTGACGGCCGGCCGAAGCGGCCCGGAGGGCCGTTATCAAGCTTCAAGGCCGCTTCAAACAAGGTTTTCAGCGGCCTAAATTTCCTTATCTTTCTGTTTGGGCCGCCACCTTCGGATCAGAAGCGCTTCAAAGGGCACAAAACAAGGGGGCGGCCGCGCCGCCCCCTTGCAAAAAGTCGTTATGATCGCCGAATCCTTATAATCACCGAATTCTTATGATCGCTGATTTCATGTAATCGCGGAATTGTCGCTCCGATCAAGCATTGTCCGTGCTTTTGGGAGCTTCCGTAGTGGCAGCTGCTGCGTCCCCGACCGGCGTCTTGCGCAGGCGGATGCCCTTGCGCTGGTGCCCGGCCTTGAACTCGGTCGGTGTGCACGATTTCAGCGTGCGGAACGTGCGGTTGAACGTGGAGAGCGAGGAAAAACCACTCTGCAGCGCGACGTCCGTGACCGACAGACGCGGGTTCAGCAGAAGCGTCTCGGCAGCGTTGATGCGCCGCTGGTTCAGGTACCCGCAGAAGGTCTGGTCGGTAAACTGCTTGAACAGTCTCGAAAAATGGAACTTGCTGAAGCCGGCGATGCGCGCCGCGTCCTCCACGGATATGTCGTTCATGTAGTTGGCGTTGATGTAGTTCATCGCGGCGTTAAGACGCTCATAGCAGTCCGCCTGCTTGCGGGATTTCGGGTCCTGCGCGAGCAGCTCGCGGCGGATGTGACGGCGCCCGACGAGCACGAAGAACTGGATGAGATAGGAGTAGATCATCGGCACGCGCAGCGGTTCCGTGCGGTCCGGATAAATGTCGATCATGTGCCGCATCAGCCGCACGGAAGCGGTGTGCAGCGTCTCATCGTTCGAGACCTTCTCCTGGTCGTTCTCGGAGATCAACAGTGGCTGGCTGAGGATCGGGAGCAGGGCGGAGAAGTCCTGCAGGGAACTGATCGGGGAGAAGTTGAAGAGGAAGATCATGCGCTTGCCTGCGGTCGGTGCCTGCAGCGAGTGCAGCACGCCCGGCGGGATGAACAGGATATCCTGCTCGCGAAGGTGGAACACCTGGCGGCCGATCGTCACCTGGTACTCGTTCTCCAGGGGCATGATCAGCTCGGCGGAGGTGTGCCAATGCGTGTCGTAATCCTCGTATTCGCTGTTGAGATACATCAGAAGCGATTCTCTGTCTTGAAACGGAACCAATTCGAACGTTCCGCGTAGGGTTCTAGCCATAAATCCGGTCCTCCGATCGCTGTGCGCGCCCCATTTTGCAAAAAATGCTATTTGAATTGACGAAACTGCACAAAAAACGGGGTTAAACCCGTCTCGTCACAGGGGGTACACTGGGGGTTTTGGTGATTAATACCAAAAAAAGTCAATATTTTTTACGGAAATAATCGATTTTGTAAACATTTTCCACAAAGTACTACACACAGAAATAGCACAAATTCGCAAGATTTGCCTTAAATATAGCAAAAATTGATATGAAAAAGCAAGAGCTTTTTAGTACAATTACCTTAAATTATTCCCGAATTGGCCCCTGTTTTGTCTAAAAACGCAAAACTAGGGCTAATACTATGGCAGGAACGGAGGAAGCAATGCGCAAATTTCTTAAGAGCAAAACCTTTTGGGTAGTGGCGATTTGCGTTATCGCCGTTGTCGCGATTCTCGTGTACGGTAAGCTGACGGGAGCTAAGACGTATAAGGATAAGTATGCCGACTTGGACATGAACGCGCTGACCAAGGAAGGCCGTGCAGACACTTATAACGCCTATCTCCTCAGACACGAAGGCGCAGCAACACCCAAGCAGTCGGTTGTTATTCCGATGAATGCATCATCGGTGCTCTCGGGCGAGAAGTACTCGTTTGCCGGAAGCAACGAGTACGAAGGCGAGGCCGAGGTACTGAAGGTGCTTGAGAACGGTTATGTAGTCCTGAAGGCAGATGTGCCGGAAGCGGGCTTCTATAACATCGCTCTCAGCTACTATCCGGATCAGAACGAGGCGGACTCCCGCGGTATTGAGATCGAGATGGCTCTCTTGCTGAAGGAGAAGGATGACGAGGATGCGAAGGCTCCGTTCAGCGGCGCCGATGCGATCAAGCTTCCGCGCGTCTGGACAGACAAGGAAGAGCCTCGCAAGGACAATCAGGGCAACCAGATCCGCCCCGGTCAGGTTGAGATGCCGAGATGGGAGAACGTGAGCCTTACGGATGAGCTTGGCTACATCACGGAGCCCTACATGTTCTATTTCAAAGAGGGTGTGAATGAGATCCGCCTTCAGGCGACGCAGGAGCCTTTGGTTCTTCGCTCGTTCGTGCTCAGCGCAGTCTCGGAGATCCCTACGTACGCTCAGTACATTTCCGGCGCGGACATGTCGACGACGACGAAGGATTTCAACCAGAAGATCCAGGGTGAGGATTCGAAGGCGAGATCTTCGCAGTCCCTGTACTCGACGTATGATCGTAGCTCCGCAGGTGTTGAGCCTTACGATGTAAAGCATCAGGTTATCAATATGAGCGGCGGCGAGAACTGGAAGTACGCAGGTCAGTGGATCGAGTGGGAGGCGGAGGTTCCGACGGAGGGCTACTACCGCCTGACTCTGAAGACCCGTCAGAACTATAACCGCGGTTATGTTTCCTGCCGTTCGCTGTACATCAACGGCGAGATCCCGTTCAAGGAAGTTTCTGCGATCAAATTTGACTTTGACAATGACTGGCAGCTGGCAACGCTCTCGGACAAGGACGGAAATCCGTTCCTGTTCCATCTGAATGCAGGTGTCAACCGGATCCGTCTGCAGGTAACGCTCGGCGATATCGGTGACATCCTGACGGAGATGACCGACAGCGTGTACCGCATGAACCAGATTTATCGTCGTATTCTTGTTTACACCGGTACTGAGCCGGATGCAGACCGTGACTACAACATCGATGAGAAGTATCCCGACGTTGTCCCGGCACTGGCAACCGAGTGCAAGGTTCTGTACAAGATCGTCGACGAACTTGTTGCTTACACCGGTGAGACCGGAACGCAGGTGAGCTCGGTGCTTACCCTTGCGACGCAGATCGAGCGTTTCGTGGATGATCCGGACAAGATCCCGGGCGGCCTTGCTTCCTTCAAGATCAACGTCAGCTCGCTCGGTACCTCCATCCTGAACCTTCGGGAATCCAATCTGGATATCGACTACATGATCGTATCCGGTGAGGACTATAAGATTCCGAAGGACTCCGTGAGCTGGTTTGATAAGGCTGCTCATGAGGTCCGTTCCTTCCTTGCCTCCTTCGTTGTAGACTACACGGCGATCGGTAATGTCTACGAGGGAGACGACAGAACTACGATCACGGTTTGGATCTTCGCAGGTCGTGACCAGTGTACGATCCTGAAGACCATGATCGACGATTCCTTCGTTATTAATTATGATATCGGTGTCAACGTAGACCTGATGACGGCGGCGGTGCTGTTGCCTGCGACGGTCGCGGGCACCGGCCCGGATGTGGCGCTCAACGTTGCTTCCGGTGAACCTGTCAACTACGCCCTGCGAGGTGCGTCCGTCGACCTGACGCAGTTCAAGGGCGATGCGAGCAAGGGTATCAAGAGCTTCGAAGAGTGCTTCAGCGAGTTCATGCCTTCCTCGTATGTTCCTTATAAGTATACGTACAAGGACGAGAACGGCAACGATCACGAAGGCGTGTTCGGTATGCCGGAGACGCAGTACTACAACCTGATGTTCTACCGCACCGATATCCTTGAGGAGCTCGGCCTCACGATCCCGAATACCTGGGAAGAGCTGATCGCTATGCTCCCGGTTATCCAGAAGGCGAACATGAACGTCGGTATTCCTTCTACCGAGCGTAAGATCAACGGTGTGACCAACCCGGATATGAACGGTTTCTTCGCACAGCTGTATCAGCGCAACGGCAAGCTGTACAACGACACCGGTTCCAAGGTTCTCCTCGATGAGGATATCTCGGTTGAGGCGTTCGAGTATTACACGATGTTCTTCACGCACTACAAGACGCCGACCGACTACAACTTCGTAGACCGTTTCCGTACCGGTGAGATGCCGATCGGTTTCGTAGACTTCAACAACTTCAACACCCTGGTCGTCTCCGCACCGGAGATCCGCGGTCTGTGGGGTATGGCACTTCTGCCCGGTACGCCTGTGACCGACGAGAACGGTAACCCCGTGGATGCGGACGGCGACGGCGAACAGGATCTCAATCGCAGCTGCGGTTGCTGGGGTACCTGCTCTTTGATCCTCGGTACGACGAAGAACCTCGAAGCATCCTGGACCTTCCTTCAGTGGTGGGGAAGCGCGGCCGTACAGGAGTGGTACGGTAGAGAACTTGAGGCTGTCATGGGTGAGTCTGCAAGATACGCAACGGCTAACACCAAGGCGTTCGAGCATCTTGCATGGAGCTCGGAACAGCGCAACATGCTGCTTGAGCAGTGGAGCTACGTTGTAGGTACTCCGGAAGTTCCCGGCGGTTACTACACGAGCCGTCACATCATCAACGCAATCCGTAAGGTTATGAACCAGAATATGGATCCTCGTGAGACGCTTCTTGACTACACGCGTGACATCAACGACGAGTTGACCAAGAAGCGAAAAGAATTTAATCTGCCTATAGATTAGAAAGGAGAGCCTGAACCATGAGTTATGCCAATTGGAAAGCCAGAAAAAAGCGTCAGGCTCACTTCCTCTGGAAGGATACCAAGGAACATAAGACATGCTACCTGTTCCTCGCGCCTTACGCGATCGTATTTACCTTGTTCTTTATCCTGCCCGTTATCGTTTCGATCGGTTACAGCTTCACGTACTTCAACGTGTTGCAGCCGGCGAGATTTATCGGACTTCAGAACTACATCAACCTGATCCTTGCGGACGACATTTTCCTGACCGCCGTCAAGAACACCTTCCTGATCGCGGCCATCACCGGTCCTGTGGGTTACATCATGGCGTTCATCTTCGCTTGGTTGATCCACGAGCTGCCGAGAAGCATCCGCGCGATCGCAGTGCTTGTCTTCTACGCACCGACCATTTCCGGCCAGGTGTACCTGATCTGGAGCATCATCTTCAGTGGTGACTCCTACGGTTACTTCAACGCCTACATGGTTGAGTTCGGAATCATTGACAACGCTGTCCTGTGGCTGACCGACCCGCGGTACATGATGATCATCGTTATCGTCGTACAGCTGTGGTTGTCGCTCGGTGCCGGATTCCTGTCCTTCATCGCAGGTCTCAACACGATCCCTGCGGATCAGTACGAGGCCGGTTACGTAGACGGTATCCGCAACCGTTGGCAGGAGCTGTGGTACATCACGCTGCCGAACATGAAGTCCATGTTGATGTTCGGTGCCGTTATGGCTATTTCGCAGTCCTTCAACACCGCGGACGTTTCGATGAACCTCTGCGGTTTCCCGAGTACCGACTATGCGGCACACACCGTCGTTACCCACCTGATCGACTACGGTTCGACACGATTTGAGATGGGTTACGCTTCCGCGATCGCAACCGTGCTCTTTGCAGTAATGTACTTGTGTAACAAATTCATCCAGCGTGCGCTGATGCGCCTGGGAACCTGATAGGAGGAACGAGCAATGAAAAAGATTAAAGCAGGCAGACAGCCGAATCGTTCCCGCGCAGGTGACGTCGGCGTCGCAATTGTATTGATGATCTTCGGCGCGTTCTTCGCATTCCCGTTGGTGTACGCGATCAACGCAGCATTCAAACCGCTGAACGAGTTGTTCATCTACCCTCCGAAGCTGTTCGTACGCAACCCTACAACGGATAACTTCAGTGACCTGTTCCTTCTGCTGAATAAGCAGGGTGTCATCACCTTCACGCGTTACATGTTCAACTCGATCTTCGTAACGACGGTCGGAACAGTCGGTCACATCCTGATCGCCTCCATGGCGGCATACGTGCTCGCAAAATACCGCTTCCCCGGAAGCCGGACATTTTTCGCAGCCGTTACCGTAGCCCTTATGTTCACGGGTTACGTTACACAGATCCCGGGCTACCTGATCATGGCTAAGCTCGGATGGACCAACACCTACCTTTCGCTGATCGTACCGGCATTCGCATCGCCCATGGGTCTGTTCCTTATGAAACAGTTCATGGAATCCAGTATCCCGGATGTTCTGATCGAAGCCGCCAAGATCGACGGTGCCAAGGAGGGCAAGATCTTCATCTCGATCGTTATGCCTCTCGTTAAGCCCGCAATCCTGACCCTGATGATCTTCTCCATTCAGGCATTGTGGAACAACGCAGGTACGACGTACATCTACCGCGATGAGTTGAAGATGCTCCCGTTCGCATTGCAGACGGTAGGCGCGGGCGGTGTTGCACGAACCGGTGCGGCATCCGCGGCAACATTGTTTATGATGATCCTGCCGCTGACTTGCTTCATCCTCGCACAGAGTAACATCGTTGAGACGATGGCAAGTTCCGGTATCAAGGAGTGATAGGAGGATACACGATGAATAAGAAACGTATAATTGCTCTCCTCCTTCTGCTCTGCCTTGTGATTACGACCACGACGGCATTGGCTGACGATGACGACTGGTATACGTACACATACAGCTATTGGAAAGAGGAGACGGCGTCGCCGAACGCATACTCGGTGACGAACACGCTCTACGGCATGGATGTCGATCCCGAGATCGGGAACCTGAACTCTCCGGATGGATTGTTCTGCATCGACAACATGGTGTACATCTGTGATACCGGTGCGAACCGTATCATTGAGATGTATAAGGAAAACGGTGAGTACAAGCTGTCCCGCATCATTTATCAGCTCAACGTTTCCACGAGCGTTGCTGAGAAGATGATGTACAACGGCAAGGTGGACAATACCTTGTTCACGCCTACCGATATCTTCGTTAAGAAGATGACAAAAGAACAGCGCACGTTGAACTACGGTGAAGATTACCTCGGCGACCCGTACGTATATCCGGACGACGAACCGGTTGAGGGCGGCGACGAGACCGAACCGCAGACGCCGGCAGAGAACACCGAGACCGCTGACGCGGGCGAGGCAGGAGAGGCCGGAGAAACCGGAGAAACCGGAGAGACCGGAGAGACCGGTGAGACCGGAGAGACCGGTGAGAGCGGCGAAAGCGGTGAGACGAAACCGGTTGCACCGACCGGTCCGAAGAAGGAAAATGTTATCCGTCAGGATTTTGACAAGGATTACGATTTCTTTATCGCAGATAAGAATCACAACCGTGTCATCCATTGCGATTACAATCTGAATGTCATCGGCGTGGTCACGGACCCGAAGGACGATACGCTTCCGCAGGACTACACGTTCCTGCCGAACAAGATTGTTGCGGACAACGCGCTCCGCGTTTACGCACAGGCCGACGGTATCAACTCCGGTCTGATGGAGTTCGATAAGGACGGCGTGTTCACCGGCTATGTCGGCGCGAGCAAGGTTGTGATCTCCATCGCGAAGAAAATCTGGCGCAAGCTCCAGACGAGAGAGCAGAGAAACCGAAGCAATCAGTTCGTACCGACCGAGTACAACAACCTGAGCCTTGACTCCAAGGGCTTCATCTACGCGACGATCAGTGCGGTGGATGATCAGGATCTCTGGGCGGGTACCGCAACTCCGATCCGTAAGCTTAACGCGATGGGTTCGGACATCCTGATCCGAAACGGAAACGCATTCCCGATGGGCGACCTCACATGGTCCTCGAAGCTCCCGTCGATCAAGGGTGCATCCAAGTTTGTCGATGTCATCGCGTTTGACAATGACACCTATTGCTGTCTGGATATGACCCGAGGCAAGCTGTTCACATACGATTTCCAGGGCAACCTGCTGTATGCGTTCGGCGGCATCGGTTTCACGAGCGGACGTTTCAGCCGTGTCGTGGCAATGGACAATCTGGATGAGGAGACCATCCTCGTCCTTGACAACAGCCGCGGTACCGTCACGGAGTTCACCATGACGAACTACGGCAAGATGATCAACAATGCACTGCAGCTCTACAAAAACGGTTACTACGATGATTCCGCGGAAGTCTGGAGGGAGATCCTTCAGTTCAACGGAAACTTCGAGTTGGCGTACGTCGGCATCGGCCGTGCACTTCTCCGTCAGGAGCAGTACAAGGAAGCCATGACCTATTTTGAGAGCGCGCATGATATTGAGAACTACTCCAAGGCGTTCCAGCATTACCGCGAGGAGGTAGTTGAGAAGAACATCCTGTACGCGATCATCGTCCTGGCGGTTCTGATTATTATTCCGAAGATCGTCCGGAAGGTTAAGAAAGTGCGAAAGGAGATTCGGGAAGCATGAAAAAACTATTCTCCTTTATCGCAAACTTTTTCCGCGGCGAGAGCTGGAGCAATTACAAGAAGACGCTTCGGTATGCATTTTATGTAATTCTCCATCCGTTCGACGGTTTTTGGGATCTTACGCATGAGAAACGCGGCTCCCTGGCCGCAGCGAACACGATCACGATCCTGGCGGTGCTCACGCACCTCTGGGACCGACGGTTCACGAGCTTCATGCTGAACAACACGCGTTGGAGCCAGTTCAGTATCTGGCTGAATACGCTCGGTATTCTGGTTCCCCTGCTCATCTGGGTAACGGCGAACTGGTGTGTCACGACGCTGATGGACGGCAAGGGACGCTTCCTGCAGATCTACATGGGAACTGCGTACGCGTTCACGCCGTATGTCATCATCGGACTTCCGATGATCTTCCTCAGTAACATCGTGACCAAGGAAGAGGGTGTGTTCTACACCTACTTCAATATATTTGCACTGATCTGGAGCGGTTTCCTGGTACTGTGCGCGGTGCTGATGATCCACGACTACTCGCTCGGCAAGGGCCTGGTAGCGGTTATCATCTCCATCGTCGGAATGGCCGTGATCATGTTCGTTGTGCTTCTGTTCTTCAGCTTGCTCAGCGACGCTGTCATGTACTTCATTTCACTTTACAAAGAAATACTGTTCCGAGTCGAATAGCGGGGAAGGAGGTTGAACTATGAAAGCAAATGATGAATCGGCAAACACCGAGCTCAATGCGGAAGAGATGGTCGAAGAAGTAAACGAGACCGTGGAAGAAGCGAAAGAGATCGCGGAGGACGCCGTGAACGAAGCCGAAGCAACCGCCGAAACTGCAGCAGAGACTGTCGGGGAACTGACAGAGGAAGCGGCGGAGATACCCGCGGAAGTGAAGAGCGAAGCCTTGTCGGACGCAGAAGCGATCAAGGCAGAGAACGAACGGTGGAAGGCTCACCGCATCGCGAAGCGGAAGGAAAACCGCAAGAAAGCCTTCAAGAATTTCCTGAAGAAAAACAAGAGTAAGTTGATCGGATACCCGATCTTCATCGCAGTTGTGATCGCGATCGTGCTGCTTGCCAAGCATTTCAGCACCAAGTCGACGACGGAAACGGATGAACTGCAGATCTATCGTTTTGACGAGGAGAGCTCCAAGGATCCGATCACGATCAGCAACAATAATCTCACGCTTGTGTTTGACCCGGCGACGACGCTGTTCACGCTGACGGACAAGTTTGGGCATGTATGGAACTCGGCTTCGATCGCAGACGATGCGACACACTCGGAGTTGAAGGCCAATGTGACGGTTGCCTATGTGGATACCAACGGTACCCCGCAGAAGCTGAACTCGTATTCCGAGTCGGTTAAGCGAGGCAACTACACGTACGACGTCGATTATGACAACAAAAAGATCACGATCATGTACACGATCGGTAAGGTTGATCCCGTATACTATGTACCCAAGGTAATGACGAAAGAGCGCTACGACGAGCTCTTCCAGCAGATCAAGGACAAGAAGGCGGAGACCGAGGGCGATGAGGCGCTGGAAACCGAGCGGGGCAACCTGCAGAGTTACTGGAAGAACGCCTACATCATGCTCACGAAGGAGAAGCTGGATCGTCCCGGTTACAAGGATTATCTTGAGATGTATCCCGGTATCGTGGAATCCATCGAGGCCGGTGAGACCGTTCCGGTGCTCTCCTCGACGACACAGTCGTGGAAGAAGCAGCGTATGATGGAACTCCTTCAGCAGTTCCTGGATTACGGCAAGGAAGAATGCGAAGCGGATCAGGAACAGTACGGCGTGGAAGAGGGCGCAAGCTCGCTGCCGGCGATCAACCTGCATCTGGTACTGCAGCTGGACGGTGATGATCTGATTGCAACAATACCGTACGATACGATCGAGTACAAGAAGACCTATCCTGCGGTTGAGGTCAGTGTTCTGCCTTACATGCTTTCCGAGCCCTCAAACTCGGAAGGATATCTGTTCGTCCCGGACGGTTCCGGAGCGATCGTTAACTTTAACAACGGCAAATGCATACAGCCCTACGAGGGTAAGATCTACGGTCAGGACTACGCGTTGACTCAGGATTCCCTGATCTCCAGCGTAACCGTAAACTATCCGATCTACGGTATTGCCGTGACGGCGAGAACCGGTTCTGACGGAAACCGTCAGGAGCTGAACCAGGCCATGCTCGCCATCATTGAAGAGGGCGACAGCTACGGCACGGTCCGCGCGGGCGTGCCGAGCTCGATCGGCGTTAACGTAAACTACACGAACACACTGTTCACAGCGGTGCATTCGGAAAAGGTTAACGTAGGAACGCGTTCGATCGCAGCAGTGCTCGCATATGAGGATAAACTCAACAAGAACGAGAGCATCAAGATCCGCTATAAGATGATCGACAGCGCAAGCTATGTCGATATGGCAAAGACATATCGCGCTTACTACCAGGCAAAGTACCCGGAGGTTGCACAGAAGAGTTCGGGCGAACTGCCGGTGGCGGTAGAGCTTGTCGGTGCGGTGACCAAGCGCCAGCACATCCTTGGTTTCCCGAAGGAGCGTCCGTTTGCGGTTACGACGTACTCGCAGATGACGGACATCATTAAGGAACTCAACGATGCCGGCATGTCGAACATCCGTGTCATTCTTGAGGGATGGTTCAACGAGGGTGTGAAGCACGAGGTAGCCGATGATGTCGATCTGATCGGCGTACTGGGCGGCAAGAGCGATTTCAAGAAGGCGATCAGCAGCATCGGTCAGAACAACACGGTGATCGTCAAGGCAAACTTCTCGTTTGTCTACCACGATGAGCTGTTCGACAGCTTCCACTATCGCAGATGTACGGCGAAATATCTCTCCAGAGAGTACGTAAAGAAGGAAGAACTCAGTAAGCTGTATTACACGCCGATTGAGGAAAATCCCGAGGTCTTCTACCTGGCAACGCCGGAGTATATTCAGAAGACCATCGATGGGTTCGTGAGTGAGATCGCTGATTACGATCTGAAGAACATTGCGTTCAATGACTACGGAAACAGCCTTTCCGCGGATTACAACCGCAAGCGTCTTGTTACGCGCGAGACGGTCAAGGCTCAGCAGAGAGATGAGTACAAGAAGCTCCAGAGCGGCGGATCCAAGCTCGTGACGTACGATCCTTACGAGTATTCGATCCCGTACTGTGACATCCTTCTGGATATGGACGTTGACTCCGACGGCTTCAGCTTGTTGGATGACTCGATCCCGTTCTTCCCGATCGTGCTTCACGGTTATAAGGATTTCACGGGTGCTCCGCTCAATATCACCGGCGACTTCACGAACAACCTTCTGAAGTCTGCGGAGTCCGGCGCAGGTCTCTACTTCATCTTCATGGAGAAGGAGACGCGCGAGCTGATGGAGACCAAGTATACGTACCTGTTCGGTGCCAACTATGACACATGGAAGGACGATGCGATCTCCTGGTACAAGCGTTTTAAGGATGATTTCGGCGGTCTCTACGGTCTGACCATCGAGAACCACGAGATCATTGACAAGAATATTAAGATGACCGAGTATTCGGACGGCACGAAGGTTTACATCAACTACCGTACAGCTGAGTACACCACCGCGGACGGCATTACCATTCCCGCGCAGGATTGGGTTGTCAAGAAAGGAGGAAACTGATCATGAGTGAGAAAACTCGCAAGCCCAGAAAGAAAAAGAATCTGGAGCGCAGCAATGCGATCGCGGGATTGATCTTCGTGTCGCCGTTTATCGTCGGCTTCCTTCTCTTCCTTGCATATCCGCTCATCCTGTCTTTGAGAATGTGTTTCTGCAAGGTTGAGGCCATCCCCGGCTCCGGTCTGAAATTGACATGGAATGATTTCGACAACTTCAACAAGATTTTCCGAGTGGAACCGGAGTTCCTCCAGTACCTCGTGGAAGAGTTGAAGCGTATGGCACTGTTTGTACCCGGTATCCTGGTGTTCAGCTTCTTCATGGCGATCCTGCTGAACCAGGAGTTTAAAGGTCGGACGGTGGTGCGTGCCATCTACTTCCTGCCGGTTATCCTGTCCGCCGGCATCTTCGTCGGATTGGAGGCGAACAACGCGTTGCTTGCCAGCGTGAAGGACGCAGCCAAGGCGGAGAGCAGTCTCTCGTCGATCACAACGACGCTGGAGAGCATCCTGCTGACCGGTGAAACGGGCAACAAGTTCTTCCAATACGTCATCGATATCGTAGGTCAGGTGTACGACATCGCGATGGCGTCTGGTATCCAGATCATCATCTTCCTGTCCGGACTGCAGACGATCTCGCCGAGCATGTACGAGGCAGCCAAGATCGAGGGGTGTACCGGTTGGGAGAGCTTCTGGAAGATCACATTCCCGCTGATCGGATCAATGATCCTGGTCAACGTTGTCTACACGCTCGTCGATTTCTTCACCAGAACCGACAGCCAGTTGATGAACCTGTTTGACCAGACACTTCTCCAGCGCTTTGAGTACGGTAAGGTTGCGGCGATGTCGTGGGTTTACTTCCTGATCATCGCAGCTGTGCTCGGAATCGTAATGCTATTGTTCTCAAGGAGGGTATACTACTATGACTAAAGCAGAGAGACAATCCTTCTGGGAACGGAACCGGAAATCCGGCGGATACTTGCTCCGCAAGCGCGTTCGCGGATTTCTGTATCGGTTTGCGAGAGCAATCCTGATCTTCGGACTGTGTTTCATGATCGTACAGCCGTTGTTGAACAAGCTGTCTGTCACGCTTCGTTCCGAGGGTGACCTGTATGACATGACGATCATCAGCATTCCGAGACATTTTTCAACAGAGTCCTACAGTTTCGCTTGGAAAATGATGACTGCAACGGCAGCGTTCAAGCAGTCGATTCTCCTTGCGATCGGCGTTTCCCTGAGTCAGGTTTTGTCCTGCACGCTGATCGGATACGGCTTTGCGCGTTTCAAGTTTCCGTTCAAGAAGTTCCTGTTTGCGTGCGTGATCCTCACGATCATCGTTCCGCCGACGACGCTCACGACGCCGTTGTATCTGTACGTACAGAGATTTGATATCTTCGGTATTTTCAAGGCGATCTTAGGAAAGCCGATCAATATGTACGGCAAGGCGCTTCCGTACATCCTGATGTGTCTGACCGGTACGGGTTACAAGTCCGGTCTGTACATCTACCTGCTCCGTCAGCACTTCCGCAACGAGCCGAAGGAGCTCGAGGAAGCTGCGTACGTGGATGGCTGCGGCAAGCTCCGCACGTTCTTCCAGATCCTGCTTCCGGGCGCGGTGCCGATCATGGTTTCGGTCGGACTGTTCGCGTTTGTATGGCAATGGACGGACAAGATTTACGCAAAGGTATTCTTCCCGACGACCAGCGGCTGGGTGCTGATCTCCGAGCGCCTGTACAATATCGCGGGTTCCGTCGAAGGTTATTACCGAAGCGTTTACGGTGAGGCAGCCAAGGCGCCGCAGGCGTTCACAAACTGGATCACCGCAGCCGGCGTGCTGATCACGTTGGTACCGTTGCTGATCATCTACGTCTTCGCACAGAAGAACTTCGTAGAGAGTATCTCGCAGAGTGGTATCAAGGGTTGATCGAACCCTACATCGCAGTTTTTTCTCTCCGTACCGTAAAAAAGTACAAAAAAACAGTAGAAATTATGAAAAAACTGTGATATACTCTAAATTAAGATGTTTTCGGTATCTTCTGAGAACATTTTAAGATACTATTTTCAAGGAGGAGCTTATAATGAGCACTATCAAGAAACTGTTGCTCGTTGCGTTGGCTTGCATCGTTGTTATGGCTCTTGCTGCATGCGGCAAGAATAATACGAACGATTCCAAGAAGGATCCGACCGCTACACCTACGCAGCAGGCAGCACAGCCCGGTGATCCGACCGCTACGCCCACTCCGGACGTACCTGCACGTGACCTGAAGGGCTTGGAAGTTATCATCTCCGACTGGTGGAGCAAGGCTGACTTCAACGTTCCGAAGAACGAAGCAGACGAGAAGTTCTGGGAGTGGCACAACGCTCAGATGACGAAGTACAACTATAAGATCATTCGTCATGGTGACGGCAAGACGTCCACGGGTGAGGAAGCACCTGAGTTCGCCAGCGGTTACGGTTGGGGCGACCAGTCCGAGAAGAACCTTCTTGCTATCACTGATGGCAAGCCGCTCGGTAGCATCGTAACGTTCGACTACAGATTCATCGGCGCGCTGATGGATTCTGAGGAGATGCTTTTCTGCGATGTTTCCAAGTTGGACGAGTTTAACTTCAACGACAAGAAGTGGAACAAGAGCGTTATCGACCTGATGACCATCAACGGTGGTGTTTATGGTTGGAACATCGGCAAGGAGCCGAGAACCGGTATCTTCTTCAACAAGGATAAGATGAATGAGATCCTCGGCGACGGCGCTGCTGATATCCCTTACCAGCTTCAGGCTAAGGGCGAGTGGACTTGGGATAACTTCAAGGACCTTGCTAAGAAGCTCACGACTCAGAATGCTGACGGTACGTACAAGACCTATGGTTTTGCTTCGCAGCAGTCCGTATTCTTCGAGATGGCTTGGGTTTCCAACGGCCATGCACTCATCTCTCGTGATGATTCTACCAGCCGCTTCACCAGCAATGCTGTAAGCAGCGATATCATCAACGATATGAACTGGGCATATTCCTTCTACACCGAGAACATTATGCGTCGCCAGAACGAGGAAGAGGCTGCTGCTGGTCAGTGGAACTACTTCGAGTTCATGTTCCAGAATCAGGAAGCCGTTATGCTTGCGTACGATGAGTACAAGGCTAGCGAGTTCTCCGCTGTTAACAACGGCGTTCGCGCATACGATTTCGATTTCGGTTTCGTATGCTTCCCGAAGGGACCCAATGCTAAGGAGTACATCACGGTTGCACGTGAGAACATCCTTGTTATCCCTGTAAGCGAAGACAACAAGAAGAACCTTGCTGACATCGCTTTCGCTTACAACATCTTTACCGATCCTACTCCGGACGATAGCGATGATCCTAACTCTTGGAAGCTTCAGTACGAGTCGATCTTCCGTGATTCCAAGGCTGTTGATGAGACCCTTGACATCATGATCAACAAGAGCAACCCTGTTACTGACAAGAGCTACATCATCCCTGGTCTGTGGGACAACAGCACTGGTGTTGTACAGAGCGCACTGCTTTACAACATTGATAGCCCTGACAAGCAGCCTGCACAGCTTCTCGAGGAAGTTAACTCTCGTATCCAGGAGTGCATCAACGACTATCATGCAAAGAGACTGAAGTAATTCAATCTCCGAAACGAGTTTATCAAGGGGTTGCCCGTTCGGGCAGCCCCTTTCTCGTTAGCTTGTACGTATATTTGGAAAAATGAAACAAGGAGAACGGTACGATGGCAGAGAAGGTATGGCTCGATGAGAGCAAATCATTTGAGGAGAGAGCGAAGGCACTTGTCGGCGAGATGACGCTGGAGGAGAAGGTGTTCCAGACATTGTTCAGCGCACCCGCGATCGAGCGGCTCGGCGTTCCGGCCTACAACTACTGGAACGAGGCTCTCCACGGGGTGGCACGCGCCGGTGTCGCAACGGTGTTCCCGCAGGCGATCGGTCTGGCGGCTTCGTTTGACGAGGATCTGCTCGGGGAGGTTGCGGACACGATCTCCACGGAGGCCCGCGCCAAATTCAACATGCAGCAGCAGTACGGCGACCGTGACATCTACAAGGGGCTTACCTTCTGGTCGCCGAACGTGAATATTTTCCGTGACCCGAGATGGGGGCGCGGCCATGAGACGTTCGGTGAGGATCCGTTTTTGAGCGGCAGACTCGGCACGCGGTTCATCCGCGGCATGCAGGGGACGGACGGCAAATACATGAAGGTCGCTGCGTGCGCGAAGCATTTTGCGGTGCACAGCGGTCCGGAGGACCAGCGCCACAGCTTCAACGCCATCGTGTCGGAGCAGGACCTCCGCGAGACGTACCTGCCCGCGTTCCGCGCGTGTGTGAAGGAGGGCGTGGAGGCGGTCATGGGCGCTTACAACCGCACGAACGGTGAGGCGTGCTGCGGCAGCAAGAAGCTACTCGTCGATATCCTCCGCGGTGAGTGGGGGTTCGGCGGACATGTGACGTCGGACTGCTGGGCGCTCAAGGATTTCCATGAATTTCACATGGTGACCGCGAACCAGGAGGAGACCGTCGCGCTCGCGATGAACTCCGGCTGCGACCTCAACTGCGGTAACCTCTACGTGCATCTGTTGCAGGCCGTTCGCGACGGCCTTGTGGAGGAGAGCACGATCGACCGCGCGGTGACGAGACTGTTCACGACGCGCATGAAGCTCGGTCTCTTCGATAAGAAGGATGAGGTACCGTTCAATTCCATCGGTTATGAGAACGTCGACACGGAGGAGGCCCGCAAGCTGAACCGTGAGGCGAGCCGCCGCACGATCGTTCTTTTGAAAAATGAGTCCGGCCTTCTGCCGCTCGACAAGAAGTCCATCCGCACGATCGGCGTGATCGGACCGAACGCCGACAACCGCAAAGCGCTGGTCGGCAACTACGAGGGCACGGCTTCGGAGTACGTGACGGTGCTCGAGGGTATCCGCGAGGCAGTCGGAGACGACGTGCGCGTGATGTACTCGGAGGGGTGCCACTTGTTCCGCGACCGTGTGCAGGGTCTCGGACAGGCTAACGACCGTATCGCGGAGGCAAAGGCGGTCGCGCAGATGAGTGACGTTGTGGTTGCTGTCATGGGCCTTGATCCCGGTCTCGAGGGCGAGGAGGGCGATCAGGGCAATGAGTTCGCTTCGGGCGATAAGCCGAATCTCGAGCTGCCCGGTCTTCAGGAGAAGGTGCTGCGCGAGCTCGCGGCGACCGGCAAGCCGGTCGTGCTCGTGCTGCTCGGCGGCAGTGCGCTCGCGATCCCGTGGGCGGACGAGAACATCCCCGCGATCCTCGATGCGTGGTATCCCGGCGCGCAGGGCGGACGCGCGGTAGCGGACGTACTCTTCGGCAAGGCATGTCCCGAGGGCAAGCTGCCGGTGACATTCTACCGCACGACGGAGGAGTTGCCCGCATTTACCGACTATGCGATGAAGGGAAGGACCTACCGCTACATGGAGCAGCCCGCGCTGTACCCGTTCGGCTACGGCCTGTCCTACACGACATGGGCCTGTGAGGACGTTTCCGTGACGGGAGATGTCGCAGAGGGTGTGACCTGCAGTATGCGGCTGTCGAACACCGGAACCATTGCCGGAGCGCAGACGGTGCAGGTGTATGTCAAGGCTCCGCTTGCCGGCGGACCGAACGCTCAGCTCAAGGGTCTTTGCAAGGTTCGGCTGCAACCGGGAGAATCGAAACAAGTTTCGATTTCCCTTGCGAAGGAGGCGTTTGCCGTATATAATGATAAAGGTCGATTTGTGCTGCTTCCCGGCGAGTACAAGGTGTACGTCGGAATCTCCCAGCCGGATGCGCGTAGTGCGGAATTGCTGGGTGTGAAGCCGGAAGAATTCACGCTTCGCTACGACGGGGAAGAGCTGAAGATCGACTGAGGACGCTGCGGCGTCGAGAAGAGAGATCGGTGGCCGGCCGAATGTGTGGGTGATGCGGTCATCGGTGGAGGAATCAATGAGCATTGACGACAACAAGTTGGAAAATGAGGGATCGGCGAAGCCCGTCGGTTCGCCGGAGAAGAAGCCGGCAGCCGGGGGCATCAAGCCTCCGATAATCGGCAGAAAGCCGTCTTCGGGCGGCATCAAACCGCCGATGATCGGCAAGAAGCCGGCCGCGAAGCCCGCAGAGGCTTTCACGGAAGTGCCGAGGGCAGAGGCTGTGAAGCCTGCCGCGGAAGCGCCGAAGGTTGAGGCTGCAGCACCTGCGAAAGCCGATGTAAAGCCGGTGGCGGTGCCGACGGTCGAGAGCAAGGCTGTCGAGTCCGTGAGAAAGCCGGAAGTATCGGCGAAACCGTCCGAGTCCGTGAGAAAGCCGGAAGTACCGGTGAAACCGGTCGAGCCCGTGAGGAAACCGGCAGAGGAAGAGAAACCGCTGGAGTCCGCGTGGAAGCCGGCTGAGCCGGAGAAACCGCTGGAGTCCGTGAGAAAGGACAAGCCGGTCAACAAGTTGGAGTCCGTCAGGAAGGCGGAGCCCGTGGTGGCACGGAAGCCGATCATCCCCGAGGACTTCGACGACGATGATGACGATGACGACGAGTATGTCATACGTGATGCGTTCTCGGATGACAACGGCGGCGGGGCTGTGCCTCACGGACCGTATCCGGGCGACGATGACGATGAAGACGATGATGACGAAGAGTACGTGGTGCAGGATGCATTCGCGGACGACGAGGATGAGGAGAAGACGAACCGCAAGAGTTTCCTTCGTTCCATCTTCGGTGAGGCAGTATTTTTCATTGTATCGTTCCTGGTGATCCTGGCGATCTTCTATGTGTTCCCGCCGTATGTCGTGAACGGACCGTCCATGCAGAAGACGCTCGACAACAAGGCGTTCGGGTTCGGATTCCGCTTCGGAACGCCGGAGCGCGGTGACATCGTGATCGTCAACACCGGCGACCGCGAGGAGGGAACATCCGGAGACTACTTCATCAAGCGAGTGATCGGCGTTCCAGGTGACACGATCAAGTGTGTGTACGAGACGTACGACTACGATGTGACGCTCTCGGACGGCTCTGTCGTTTATGCCGGCGGACGCGTGTACCGCGTGTACTTAAACGGCAATCTGCTCGATGAGCCGTACGTGTGGTTCGGCGATGTGAATTTTGCGAGAGAGTGCGAATGTACGCTCGGGGAAGACCAGTACTTCATCATGGGAGACAACCGGTTCAACTCCAACGACAGCCGTGCGTTCGGTCCTGTCAGCAGGTCGGACATCCAGTGCAAAATGATCGTTTTCATCTTCGGAAAACATAATCCCGATTGATATTCGTCGCTTTACATTCGGGTTCGCCTCTGCTATAATGGGTGCGGTGCAAAAGCATAATAGCTTTTCGTAATAAAACAATAAGAAAGGAAGATACAGTTATGGCATTAGTCACAACAAAAGAAATGTTTGCCAAGGCTTACGACGGCGGTTACGCTATCGGTGCCTTCAACGTAAACAACATGGAGATCGTTCAGGGTATCACCGAGGCAGCCGGCGAGCTGAACAGCCCGGTTATCCTTCAGGTTTCCAAGGGTGCTCGCGCATATGCGAACCACACCTACCTTGTAAAGCTGGTTGAGGCTGCAGTTATCGAGAATCCTCAGATCCCGATCGCTCTTCACCTTGATCACGGCGATACGTTCGAGCTTTGCAAGTCCTGCATCGACGGTGGTTTCACCTCCGTCATGATCGACGCTTCCTCGAAGTCCTTCGAGGACAACATCGCTCTCACGAAGCAGGTTGTTGAGTACGCTCACGACCACGGCGTAGTGGTAGAGGCTGAGCTCGGTACTCTCGCAGGTATCGAGGATGAGGTCGTTGTAGAGTCCGGTAAGGAGAGCTACACTCGTCCTGAGGAAGTAGAAGAGTTCGTCGGAAGAACCGGCTGCGACTCCCTTGCGATCGCTATCGGTACGTCCCACGGCGCATACAAGTTTACGGCTGCTCAGTGCACCCGCAACGAGGAAGGCATCCTTGTTCCGCCGCCGCTTCGTTTCGACGTGCTCGAGGAGTGCATCAAGAGACTTCCCGGCTTCCCGATCGTTCTCCACGGTTCGTCTTCCGTTCCGCAGGAGTTCGTAAAGATGGTTAACGAGTTCGGCGGCAACATGCCTGATGCTGTTGGTATTCCGGAAGAGCAGCTCCGCCACGCAGCTGAGCTTGCTGTCTGCAAGATCAACATCGACTCCGACATCCGTCTTGCGATGACCGGTAACATCCGCAAGTATTTTGCTGAGCATCCGGATCACTTCGATCCTCGCCAGTACCTGAAGCCCGCTCGTCAGGCTGTTAAGGACATGGTTGCTCACAAGATCAAGTATGTTCTCGGTTCGGACAACAAGATCTGATCCACAAGGATATGACTACAGGCCCCCGAGATGCGCTTCTCGCGTGTCCTCGGGGGCTTTTTCAAAAAAGGCCGGAATCATTTTTCGGAAAATGACCCCGGCGTGAGGAAGTATGGCTATGAGAAGAAGATTGCTGATGATCCTGCCGATGCTTGTGTGCATCGTCCTTCTCGGCGGCTGCGGAGACGACAAGATGACTCCGCAGAGCGAGAACAAGAAGGGCCTTGCGTACTATGATGCGGGGGACTACAACAAGGCGGCGGAGTATTTTGAGCGCGCGCTCGAGCTCGACAACACGGACATGGAAGTGCACAATAACTACGCGATGACGCTTCTGCAGCTGAAGCTGTACGATGACGCCCTCCAGCAGTTTGAGATCGTGCTCGCCAACAGTGCCGCGACATCGAAGAACTACGAGCGTCTGAACAAGTTTGCCATTCGCGGCAAGGGGCTCGTGTACATTCAGAAGCAGAGCTACACGGACGCGCTCACATGTTTCAACAATGCTCTTGACATCAAGGTGGAGAGCGGCTGGGACATCGACATCCTGCACTACAAGGCGAACACGCTGGAGTGCATGGGGTACCGGGCGTCGGCGATCGAGATCTACACGGAGATCCTCTCGCGCAGCAAGGACAATGTGAGCTCCTACTTAAGCCGCGCCAACCTGTATCGGCTGGAGGGCAAGAACGAGGAGGCTGTCGCGGACTACGAGAAGGCGATGACGCTCACGGAGGGAAGCTACCAGTCGTACATCGGACTGTACACCTGCTACGCGGCGATGGGCCGTGAGGACGAGGCGGCGGAGCTGCTCGACAAGGCGGCGCGTCTCCCCGTGAAAACCAACGAGGACAAATACTACCTCGGGCAGGTGCACTACTATCAGAAGAATTACACGTCCGCGAAGATCGAGATGGAGTATGCGCTCGACATGGGCTATGTCGAGGCGGACTATTT
>JAFZMO010000139.1 GCA_017551165.1 Lachnospiraceae bacterium | reverse complement strand
ATTGATTCCAATTTCCCCTCTCAGATACTGTTCTACGAGCTGGACCTTTAGTATTGGCTCAATCTTACTTCTTTTGGACATAGAAATACCCCCAAGTAGGTTTTATATTTCAATGTCCTACTTGGGGGTAGCATATCATTTTACAGGGCTTCCCGAAGTTTTTTTATTATTCCCACTCGATCGTGCCCGTGGGCTTCGGAGTGAGGTCGTAGAGGACTCGGTTGATGCCGGGAACCTCGGTGATGATGCGCTTCACGATGGTGTTCAGCACGGAGTACGGAATCTCCTCGATGGTGGCGCTCATCGCGTCGCGGGTGTTGACCGCACGGATGACAACAAAGTTCTCGACGGAGCGGAGGTTGTCCTTCACGCCGACGCTCTTTAAGTCCGGAACGATCGTGAAATACTGCCATACCTTGCCGGCGAGACCGGCTTTATCGAATTCGTCGCGGAGGATCGCGTCGGACTCGCGGACGAGCTCGAGACGCTCACGTGTGATCGCGCCCGTGCAGCGAACGCCGAGGCCGGGACCCGGGAACGGCTGACGGTAAACCATGCCGTCCGGAAGGCCGAGCTCCTTGCCGACTACGCGAACTTCGTCCTTGAAGAGAAGCTTGATGGGCTCTACAAGACCTTCGAAATGGATGTCCTCAGGCAGACCGCCGACGTTGTGATGCGCCTTGACCGGGCCGCTCTCGAGGATGTCAGGGTAGATCGTACCCTGTGCGAGGAAGTCAACGCCCTCCAGCTTGCGGGCCTCCTCCTCAAATACGCGGATGAACTCCTCGCCGATGATCTTACGCTTGCGCTCCGGCTCGGCAACGCCTGCGAGCTTGTCGAGGAAGCGGTTAACCGCGTCGACATAGATCAGGTTGGCGTCCATCTGGTTGCGGAACACTTCAATTACCTGCTCGGGCTCGCCCTTGCGAAGCAATCCGTGGTTGACGTGTACGCACACGAGGTTCTTGCCGATCGCCTTGATCAGAAGAGCTGCGACAACCGAGCTGTCAACACCGCCCGAGAGAGCGAGAAGAACCTTCTTATCGCCGACCTGCGCCTTGACGGCAGCGATCTGCTCGTCGATAAATGCCTTCGCAAGCTCGGGTGTGGTGATGCGTACCATCGAATCCGGTCTCTTGTTAGAATCCATTTCGAAATCCTCCGTTAGTGATTATTTTCCACATCAAAAAGTAATTTTTGATATACGTTTAGAATACGTCCCGAGGCACGTTTTGTCAAGGGGCAGAGGGGCCGTTTGATTGACTTCCGGGGGGTGTCTGTGGTAGAGTTACACTATACGGAAAATGGCTCCGCGGAGCCTCAGGGGAAGGAGAAAACCATGGGATTGTTTGACTGGATCGACGACTGGAGGGACAGCCGCAAGCGCGATGCGGCGGTCAGGGATAAGGAGCTTACGGAGTATCGGTATTCCTCCGGCGGGGACATGTGCGGCGGCTCGCACCGCGACGATATCCGCAGGGTGAGCGACACAAAGGCGAAGCGCACGATCGCCGACCGGACGTGGCACTATCAGGACATGACGGTCACGGAGTATCTGCTGGACATCGGCGTGCTCCGCGAGATCGAGGCGGTCTTCCGCAAATACTCGATGCAGCGGTGGCACAGAAAGAAATTCACGGACATATTCGTCGATGACGGCGCGAGCTACGGCTACCATTTCCGGTTCGGCCGGGAGGAGGTGTGGTTCTCGTCGCAGATCTACCCCGACAAATACGGCGACAAGCTGCAGGAGCTGCGCGACGTGGTCAAGCGCTACATGGAGGCCGCGGAGCGCCTGCCGGGCCTTGTGCGGCCCGAGACAGAGGACGACGAGGAGTACCGCGGGGAAACGACCGAGGGCGAGATCACGTTTGAGGTGTTCGAGTACGGCAACAATCTCCTCGAGTATCGCCTCGGCAACGGGACGGAGGAGCCGGTCCGCTGGAAGGGCAACTGCGCGCTGTACCGCGAGGGCGCGGAGGAGCCGATCATTTTCCAAGAGGACGAGCTGGACCAGGAGGTCTCGCCGAGTTACCGGAGCGAGGAGGCCATCCGGCTCCCGAAGGAGCTCGAGGCCGGAGAGTACCGGCTGGAGGCGGGCGGATACACCTGCAGGTTTACGATCCAATAAAACACGGAAGCGGTTCCCGAGGGAGCCGCTTCGTTTTGTTTAGAAATCTTTCTTTCGGAAAATGACGACGCTCAGCTGGTACATGATCACGACTATGGGGACCGCGATCAACAGCGTGTAGCCAAGTTTGCTGAGCATGGGCGCCTCCTGAATGTCGACAATGACCTGCAAAACGCCGGGATAGCGTACTCGCAGGGGCGTGGAGGGTTCGGAGAAGCCCAGAATGCGGACAATCTCACGATTGGCTGCGGCCATCTGCTCATCAAACCGGATTCTTCCGAGCTCTGCGTAGACCCAGAAGAAACTGCCGAAGATCGCGTAGACCGATGCGAAGGTGATGAGCGAAAAGGCCATGTATCCCAGCTTCATCTTGAGAACCAGCAGGATGCTGCAGGGGATGAGCGCCAGCAACAGGATCCATAGGTTGGTGCCGAGCATGCGCAGGATCCCCCCTTCAAACAGCTCCTTGGAGGGGAAGAGGAGACCGGCGATGATGTAGCCGATCAGCCCGAGCAACCAGAGAGCCAGAAGGTGAATGCCGGTAAACAGAAACTTCTCGCGAACGTAGGAACTGCTGTCCGTTGCCATGCACATCTGGTACGGAACCGTGTGGAACTGGCGCTCCCAGCTGCCCAGGATAAAGGGGATCAGCATGGCGATCAGGCAGGTGAACATCGTGCTCGGGAGGCCGATGAAATAGGCAAATGAGATGCCGACAAGAAGCGCCATGACCAGTACGAGCGGCATTCGCCGGCCCCTGGTGTACAGCAGGCGCATGTCATATTCTAACAATCCGCGCATGTTATTGTCCTCCCAACAGGATCATCATGGCGCCGTCCAACGTGCCCGGTTCCACGATAAGGTTCGGGTAGTTGTCCAGATAGTACTGCTTCTCGTTTGTCAGGCAGTCGTAGCCGTAGGGCCTTGCCTGCTTCGCCATGATAAAGCTCTGGTCGAGCGCATCGATGTCCGCGACGCTCCCCTTGATGATACCGTATTGGCCAAGCAGCGTGTCGGTGTCCTCGTGGAGCAGCACGGTGCCGTGGTCGATCACGTAGAAGTTGTCGCACAGGCTCTCCAGGTCGGTGGAGATGTGCGAGGTGATCAGAAGCGACCGCTCGCTGTCCTGCGCCAGATACTCCCGCAGCATGTCCAAAATGTCATTGCGCGCCACGACGTCGAGGCCGACCGTGGGCTCATCGAGTACGAGCAGCTTAGCGTTGTGGCAGATGGCGGACAGCACGTGCAGCTTTGCGCGCATACCGGAGGAGAGCTTCTCCAGGCGCTTGTCGACCGGAACCTCGAACCGCTTGCACAGGTCGAAGAAGCGCGTCTCGTCGAAGGAAGGGTACATTTTCCGAAGGACACAGGCGATGTCCTTTGCGCGAAATGTCAACGGGAACCAGGAGTCGTACAGCACCGCGCTGAGCGCCTCCTTGTCGTGCGCGGTCAGCTCGCGCGGGTTCTTGCCGAACACCGTGATCTCGCCGCCGTCCGTCCGGATCAGTCCGAGGATTGCCTTGATGACCGTGGTCTTGCCTGCGCCGTTGCGGCCGACGAGGCCGGTGACGGTGCCCGCAGGGATCTCCATCGTGACATCGAGCGAAAAATCCTTGTAGTTTTTCTGCAGCTTGTTCAGTTTGATCATGTATTGTAACCCCCATTTGCGTCCGCGAGCAGGATCTCGACGATCTCGCGGATCTCGTCATTGCCGAGCCCTACGGCTCTGGCCTTCAATATCGTTGCAGCCATCTCGTCCTCGACGGCCTTGCGCCGCGCCTCTACGGCGAGCTCGCGGTCGGTCGTCGCCACGTACGTGCCCTTGCCGTGCACCGTGACCACGAAGCCTTCCTCCTCCAGCTTGTCGTACGCCTTTTTGACCGTGAGCGCGCTGATCCGCAACTCCGCGGACAGGCTTCGCACGGACGGGAGCGCCGATCCCTCGGTGAGCACGCCGCCGATGATCGCCTGCTTGATCTGCGCCACCAGCTGCTCGTACACCGGAACCATCGAAGAATTGTTCAGGATTATCTGCATGCACGAATCCCCCTTTCATTGTCTTCGATAAACAGTATATAACAGCTTGAAACAGTTGTCAACTGTTATATGGTGTTTATTTTTATATTTCTTTCGGAAAATGCGCTTCGCTTGCGTTGCGCGGGCGCGTGGTGTATCATGGGGACACGGGGTGGTGACACGGTCACCACAGTGCATGCGTATAGGAGAAGAGAAGGAAAATGAGAAACCCGCTTAGAATTGTGTTCGTGCTCATTGTGTTGGGCGTCATGGCGGTGATGACCGCCGTGTTCGTCAACATGTGGAAAGAGACGCGACAGGAGATGAAGGAGAAGGAGAAGAAGTTCGATGAGATCCGGGACAACTTCGACTCGAAGGTAGCGACGATGATGCCGACGATGTCGGTGGAGGTGACGCCCACGGAGGCTGTGGCGATGCCGACAATGATCCCGGGAGGAAAGATCGTGCTTCAGTACGAGGGTACTTACCTCGGCGTGTTTGACTACGGCGAGCCCGAGACAAAGAAGGAAAATGTCGATACGTTCCGGTATAAGTTTCGCGTCTCCGGTGTCGAGTCGCTGTTTCGGATCGACAACTCGAAGACGGACGAGGACGGAAACCGCACGTATCCGGTCCAGAACAAGCTCAAGGAAGGCTACAACTACCGGATCTCGACCGTGGACGGCGTGATCGTCGATGTCGAGGAGATCCCGATCGGCACGGAGCTTCCGTACAAGCCGGTTGTGCAGGGGACTCCGGGCGAGCGGACGGTGCTCAATTTTATCAAGACGGCGCTGATGCCGGTCGGAACAACGCTCTATGTGTACGGCGGCGGCTGGGACTGGCAGGACGAGGGCAGTTCGATCCAGGCGCGGACCATCGGCGTGTCCACGGACTGGGTCCGCTTCTTCAACAGTCAGGATGAAAACTACACGTTCCGCGACAGGGACGATGATATCGAAAAACGCGATCCGAAGACGAGTTACTATCCGTTCGGCGCATACAACGAATACTACTACGCGGGGCTGGATTGCTCCGGATTTGTCGGCTGGACGCTCTACAACACGTTTGAGAGTAAGAGCGGCGAGGAGGGCTATGTCGGCAGCTCGACGAAGATCGCCAAGGGGCTGTACAACCGCGGCTGGGGGGATTTTTCGCAGGAGGTCGCACCCTCGGATACGAACCCGTACAAGCTTCGTCCGGGCGACGTCGTGAGCATCAAGGGCCACGTGTGGATCTCGCTCGGCACCTGCGATGACGGCAGCGTTCTGATCGTCCACTCGACCAACGGCTTTGTGAGCCGCACCGGCCAGCCGGGCGGCGGGGTTGCGATCGGTGCCATCGGCACGAGCAAGGACTGCGAGGCGTATCGACTCGCGGACGCATATATGTCTCGCTACTACCCGGAGTGGTATCGCCGCTACGAGGTCAGCCTGAGCAAGCCCGAGACGTACTACAAGATCGATGGCGACACCGCCGGCCGCTTCACGTGGGCGAGCGACGCCGTCAACGGTCTCACGGACGAACTCGGTGTTCAGAACATGAAGCCCGCAGATGTCCTGAAGCTCTGCTTCGGGGAGTGACAGCCATGAGATTCCTTAACGATCATCTGCGGGAAACCTTCGGGGAGAAGGTGTACAAGCTTTCCCTGAGCTCGGGCTGTACCTGCCCGAACCGGGACGGCACCGTCGGCTACGGCGGATGCTCGTTCTGCTCCGAAGGGGGCTCTGGGGAATTTGCCGCGAAGCTGGCGCCGATCGGGGAGCAGATCGCGGAGGCGAAGGAGCGCGTGCGCAGGAAGACGGACGCGAGCAAGTTTATCGCTTATTTTCAGTCGTATACGAATACCTATGGGGACGTTGCAAGGCTCGAGGCGCTGTACCGCGAGGCACTCGCGCACGAGGAGATCGTGGCACTGTCGCTCGGAACGCGGCCGGACTGCCTCGGCGGGGATGTGATGGAGATGCTCACGCGCCTGGCGGCGATCAAGCCGGTCTGGGTGGAGCTCGGGCTCCAGACGATCCGTGAGGAGACGGCGCAGAGGATCGGACGCGGATACCCGCTCGCGGTGTTTGACGACGCATACCGCCGGCTGAAGGAGGCCGGGATCCCGGTCATCGTGCACGTGATCCTGAATCTGCCGGGCGAGACGAAGGGGGATATGCTCGGGACCGTTCGGTATCTCGCGGAGCTTGTTCCGCCGCCGGACGGGATCAAGCTGCAAATGCTCCAGATCCTCGAGGGGACGCGGATGGCTGAGGAGTATCGCGCCGAGCCGTGGCCGCTGATGGACTTGGAGGAGTACGCCGCGCTGATCGCGGAGGCGGTTGCGCTGCTGCCGGAGGAGACGGTGATCCACCGCCTGACCGGCGACGGGCCGCGGAGGCTGCTGATCGCGCCGCTGTGGTGCCTTGACAAAAAGCATGTTTTGAACACGATACGCAGGGGACTTCGGTGACAGAAGAACCGTCCCCCTGTCACGAGGAGGGAGTATGAGGAAAATAACGGAGCAGGAGTGCGAGACCGACGATCGGCCGTTTCTGCATTTTCTGGTGGATTATGAGATTGTGGACAGCACGGATGAGGGCGGCCGGAAGTATACGTTCTACCGGGAGGTCGAGCGCATCGCCGACGGGCGGCTGATCCTTACGACCGATGTCTGCGAGGGCAGCGTGGTAGCGAGAAACTACTATGAGATCAATAAGGAGGAGTTCGCCGAGTTGCTCGACCGGGCGATCAAGCAGGAACAGGTTGATCGCTCCTCGCGGAAGACGTTGCTCAAGCTGGCGCAGGCGCCCATCGAGAAGAACCGGCAATTGCCGAAGGACTGCGTCGTATACAGCGACCGCCGCTACCGGCTTGCCATGGAGAACGGGCGCGCCGTGTATTACGTCGACGGGGCGAGATATGAGATCGGCGGCCACTATTACGAGCCGTGCATCTGGCTGACCGGCGACAACGGCGGGGGCGTGACGATCCACGATTGCGACGCCGGAAAATGGGAGAATTTTGCGAAGGGTCGTGTGTCGCTGATGATCACCGGCAGGGAGCTCGATCCGATCGACCTCTGCAGGATGTTTGAGTATTCGCTGTACGCCGGGAAGAAGGAGCAGTGGTTCAGCTCGGCCAAGGCGGATGAGATGTTCGGCGACAAGCCGAAGCAGAAGGCGACGGTCATCCGCAAGGACCCGTTCTACGAGGTCGCGAAGGAGTACGAACGCGACGCGATCGGCTACTGCATCGTGCGGGACAACTACCCGACCGAGAGGGAAGCACACCTGAGGGTCCTCCGCGCGGCATCGCAGGTGCTGTTCAAGGATTCGGAGGGAGAGGGAGAGCTCAATTACGATATGAACCGGGCGAGGGCGAAGAAGGTCGAGGCGGCAGAGCTGTTCGAGCCATCGACGCAGATCCGGAAAATGACTTTCTGCGACGCATTTCTGGGCTTGCCGGAGAACAACGGCTTCGGCAGGGAGGATTTTGCGAGAGTGTGCGAGGCGCTGTTCCCGAACGGGACGGATGAGCTGGAGATCATGCAGTGGACGACCGCCTGGTCGGACTATTTCTTCAGCGCCCAGGCGTGGAAGGCATGCTGCTACACCGTGCGCGACCGAAGCCTTGACCGCTACGTGGTGATCATGGCGTCGACCCCGGATTGAGCCAGGGGGACGGGGTTAGTGGCTCATTTTGGATCAGACCAGGGGGACGGAGGTGTTGGCTCATGGCCGGAAAATGGAAAAGTACACTGATGAACTGGTTTCTGACCTTCGTTGTATTTGCCGTGATCGGGTGGATCTACGAGGTCTGCATCGTGTGGTTTGAGATGAAGCAGGGCTTCGTCAACCGCGGCTTTCTGTACGGGCCGTGGCTGCCGCTCTACGGCTGCGGCGGGCTTCTCGTCGTGCTGTTGTTCGGGTGGCTGCGCCGCAAGAAGCTTCGTCTGTGGAAAATCCCCGTCTCGCCCGTGCTTTGCTTCCTCGCGATCTGCGTTCTCGCGACGGTCGTGGAGCTGGCGGCGAGCTACATCGCGGAGCGCGTGACCGGCTACATGCTGTGGAACTATGAGGTCGCGGGATACGGGCTGAATTACCAGGGCCGCATCTCACTGCGCTCGAGCCTGCAGTTCGGCGTGATCGGCACGGTCGTGCTGTATGCCGTGTACCCCCCGGTGACGGCCGGCTTCCGAAGACTGCACGAGCGTCACAAGATCCTGTACTGGACGGTAAGTTTTGTGCTCGTGGCACTGTTTGTCTGGGACCTTGTGTATCATCTGATCCACGGGAGCAACGCGACGTGGTGATGCGGGGTGACACGGGGACGGTTCTTTGGTCAACAAAATTAACTTTGAGAGGGACTTACATATGATCCAGGATATCGCACCTTCGACCATGGACATTCATTATGAGGAGCGGGAAGTCTCCGATGACGCCGTGGCGATGGCATTTTACGAGGATCGGCTGCTCAGCCGGTTTGACGGGGAGCGCATCGCGTACCCTACATACAGGGAGCTGTGCCGGACGACGGACGGCACTGTGGAGCGCCCGGAGGCAACGTTTTTGTTCCGCGTGGACGGGCAGGAGTTCTTCCAGGTGAAGGGGCCCGCCGAGGCGCCCGAGGGGTACGTCTACAGGACGATGCGGGAGCTCCGCGCGCTGAATACGGAGCACGTGACGGAGCTGTTTGAGGCATTTACCGCATACCACCTCCACACGTGGTACGAGTCGAGCCGCTACTGCGGGCGGTGCGGCGGCGCGATGACGCACGATACGACGGAGCGCGCGATGTTCTGTCCGGCGTGCAAGACCAAGGTCTACCCGAGGATCAACCCGGCGGTCATCGTGGGGATCCGCAACGGGGAGAAGATCCTCGTCACCCGGTACCGCACCGGATACGCGCACAGTGCACTTGTGGCGGGCTTTGCGGAGATCGGTGAGACGCTCGAGGACACCGTGCGGCGCGAGGTGATGGAGGAGGTCGGGCTGCGCGTCAAGAACATCACCTACTACAAGTCACAGCCGTGGGGAACCGCCGCGGACCTGCTGGCCGGCTTCTTCTGCGAGGTCGACGGCAGCGACGAGATCCGCATGGACGAGCAGGAGCTCAAGTACGCGGAGTGGGTCGGCCGCGATGAGATCCAACTGCAGCCAAACAATTACAGCCTCACCAACGAGATGATGAAGCTGTTTCAGAGCGGAAAATAAAGGTGACACGGGGACGGGGTTTGAGCCAGGGGGACGGGGTTAGTGGCTCATTT
>JAFZMO010000138.1 GCA_017551165.1 Lachnospiraceae bacterium | reverse complement strand
GCGCGGGCGGATCGCTCGCGGAGAGGCTGGCGACGGAGGAGGCGATCACGGCGGAGACGGATCGGATCTTCCGCGAGATCGTCCGCGAGAAGGAGTCCATCGTGCTCACGGGCATGCCGGGCGCCGGCAAGACGACGGTCGGGCGCATGCTGGCAGAGCAGCTCGGGCGCGAGTTTGTCGACAGCGACGACGTGATCGTGCAGCGAAGCGGGTGCGACATCCCCACGATCTTCGTGGAGCAGGGCGAGAAGGCGTTCCGCGAGCTGGAGGCCGAGGTGATCCGAGACCTCTCTGCGCAGGGCGGGCGAGTGATCGCGACCGGCGGCGGCGCGGTGCTTCGCGCGGACAACGTCGAGGCGCTTCGCAGCAACGGAAGAGTGTATTTTCTGGACCGCGACCCAGAGCGGATCACGGCGACGAACGGACGGCCGCTCTCGTCGAACCGCGAGGCGCTGATGCAGCGCTACCGCGAGCGATACGGGATCTACTGCGCGACGTGCGACACGCGGATCGCGTGCGACGGCACGGCGGAGGACGCGGCGCGGCAGATCGCGGAAGAGTATTTTTCGAAAAATGAGGTTACCCTATGATAGTTTGGATCCATCCCTCGAAGGCGAGCGGGCAGGCGAGCGCGCCGCCCTCGAAAAGTGTGGCGCACCGCGCGTTGATCTGCGGAGCGCTGTCGGCGGGATCGACGGTGCGAAATCTGGCGATGTCCGAGGATATCGCGGCGACGCTGTCGTGCCTGACGAGATTCGGCGCGAGCGCGGAGGAAGTGAGCGCATCCTGCGAGAGCCCGGAGGGGGCGAAGGCAGCGGTGAACCCGGCAGTCGGCGCCTCGGAGACGAAGGCGTTTCGGATCGGCGGATGGTCGCTTGCGCGGATCCCCGAGGACATCACGGTCGACTGCCGCGAGAGTGGGAGCACACTGCGGTTTCTGACCCCGTTTGCGATGCTGTCGGGCCGCACGGTCCGGTTTGTCGGAAGCGAGAGACTGATGCAGCGGCCGCTCGGGATTTACCGCGAGATCGCGCGCCGGAACGGCGGTATCTTCGAGCTCTCGGGACGGACGCTCACGATCCGCGGCGGGTTGACGGCGGGCGAGTACGAGGTGCCCGGCAACATTTCCAGCCAGTTTTTGAGCGGATTGATGATGTCGCTGCCGCTGGCGGCGGGTGAGAGCCGGATCCGCATCACGGGACCGATCGAGAGCGGCTCGTACCTGAATATCACGACCGGCGTGCTCGCGGAGTTCGGCGTCAATGTGCGGCGCGAGGGCGCGGAGGGTCGCGAGATCGTGATCCCCGGCGGATCGACGTACACGGCGAGAGAGTATACGGTCGAGGGAGACTGCTCAAATGCGGCGTTCCTCGAAGCGCTGGCGCTTCTGTCGGCGGACGGGGCGAAGGACGGAGAGACCCTTGCGGTCACCGGTGTCCCGGCGCAGAGCCGTCAGGGCGACCGCGTATATTATGAGATGTTACACGGTCTGGCGGAGGGACGGAAGGAGTTCGATCTCACGGACTGCCCGGACCTGGCGCCTTGCCTGTTTGCGATGGCGGCCTGCTACGGCGGGGCCCATTTTACGGGAACTGCGCGACTGGCGCTCAAGGAGAGCGACCGGGCGGCGGCGATGGCCGAGGAGCTCGGGCGCTTCGGCGTGGAGGTCACGGTCGGAGCCAACGACGTGACGGTGCGTTGCAACGCGCTCCGCAAGCCGGACGGGCTGCTGTCCGGGCACAACGATCACCGCGTGGTGATGGCGCTTTCGCTGTTGTGCACGGTGACCGGCGGCGGGATCGACGGCGCCGAGGCGGTCGCAAAGAGCTATCCCGACTGGTTCCGTGTCATCGGGCGCGCAGGCATCACGCTGTCGCTCGGCGAATCGGACGCCTATTGATCAGTGCAAGATTGACTTGTGTATATTTCGGAAAATAAAGTACCACACGAAGGAGACCTGTTATGTTGTTGGACAGTCACACCAAGATCTGTATTGTCGGCCTCGGCCTTTTGGGCGGCAGCTACGCCGCGGCGCTCTCGCGACAGGGCTATTACGTCACGGGCATCGCAAGGCGGCAGGAGAGTGTTGACTACGCGGCGGCGCACGGCATGATCGCGCGCGGAAGCGCGTTCGTCGACGAGAAGCTGCTCGGCGAGGCGGACCTGATCGTATTTTCCCTCTACCCGCACGTGTTCATCGAATGGATCCGGGAGCATGGGAGCAAGCTTCGTCCCGGCACGGTGATCACCGATGTGACCGGCGTGAAGGGCTGTATCGTGCACGAGGTGCAGGCGATGCTCCCCGGGGGAGTTGAGTTCATCGCGGCACACCCGATGGCGGGCCGTGAGTCGAGCGGTATCGAGTACAGCGATGACCGCATATTCCGAGGAGCGAACTACATCGTGGTGCCCACGGAGGCCAACTCGGAGCGGGCGATCGAGATGTGCAAGGCCCTCGGCGAGACGATCGGCTGCAAGGATATCTCGGTGCTCGACGCGGAGAGCCACGACCGCATGATCGCGTTCCTCTCGCAGCTGACGCATTGCATCGCGGTGTCCCTGATGTGCGCGTGTGACGAGCCGGACCTGGAGCGCTACACCGGCGACTCGTTCCGCGACCTGACGCGCATCGCGAACATCAACGACGAGATGTGGAGCGAGCTGTTCCTTGCGAACAAGGACGCGCTCCTTGCGGAGATGGATGCGTACCGCGCGTGCTTCGACGAGCTGCGCGACTGTGTGGCGAACGGCGACCGCGAGCGGATGCGCGAGATGATGCGCCTCTCGACGGAGCGCCGCAAGCGGTTCAACAAGAAAGTGTGAGTTTTCGGATAACGGAGGACAGACCCCTATGAACATGAAATTTTTCAGAAAATTGCCGATCCCGCAGGAGGTGAAGGCGGAGTACCCCGTCTCGGCGGAGATGACGCTCGCGAAGGAAGAGCGCGACGACGAGATTAAGGCCGTATTTGCCGGCGAGAGCGACAAGTTCCTGCTCGTCATCGGACCCTGCTCGGCGGACCACCGCGAGCCGGTGCTCGAGTACATCTCGAGGCTGCGCAAGGTGCAGGACGTCGTGAAGGACAAGATCATCATTATTCCCCGCGTCTACACGAACAAGCCCCGCACGACCGGCGAGGGTTACAAGGGCATGCTTCATCAGCCGGATCCCGATGAGAAGCCGGATCTCTACAAGGGCATCGTCGCGATCCGCGAGCTGCATCGCACGGCGCTTGCCGACTACGGTTTCACCTGCGCGGACGAGATGCTGTATCCGGAAAATCACCGTTACCTCTCCGACCTGCTCGCCTACGTTGCCGTCGGCGCGCGCTCGGTGGAGAACCAGCAGCACCGCCTGACCGCAAGCGGCCTGAACATCCCTGTCGGCATGAAGAACCCGACCGGCGGCGACATCTCCGTCATGATCAATGCGATCAAGGCGGCGCAGCACGGGCACACGTTCATCTACCGCGGCTGGGAGGTGCAGAGCCAGGGCAATCCGTACGCGCATGCGATCCTTCGCGGATACCTTGATTTTGCGGGGAAAAATGTGTCGAACTACCACTACGAGGATGTGCTTCGCTTAAGCGACGCCTACGCGGAGTCGGGCCTCAAGAACCCCTCGGTCATCATCGACACGAACCACAACAACTCCGGCAAGCGCTACCTTGAGCAGATCCGCATTGCGAACGAGGTCGTGGACAACCGTAACCTGAGCGGCGACATCCGCAGACTGGTGAAGGGCCTGATGATCGAAAGCTACCTCGTGGACGGCCGTCAGGACGTCGGCGGACATGTCTTCGGACAGTCGATCACCGACCCGTGCCTCGGCTGGGAGAAGACGGAGCAGCTGATCCTCCAGCTGGCGGACAAGCTGTAGGAGACCGAAAGAGAAAAACGAAGCATTTTCCGATGAAAATGAGCCCGGCATGCAACCGCTTGCCGGGCTCTCGGAGTATTTATCATGAAAAAGTCAGATTACTGTTTGAACGCCAACTGGGCGAAGTTGTAGAAGCCGAGGTACCAGATTCCGAAGTCATGGGTGCCCGGGAGCTCCTGCCACATGAAGTTCTCGCCGTCGACGAGCTTGTCGGTGTACTGCGGAAGCTGCTTGGCCGCTGCCGAGGCGCTTCCGTATGCGGTGCCGTCCTGCAGACCGCAGATGTTGTACATGTAGTTGATCTTGTACTGCGCGAACGGCTCGGAGCCGATGATGTCCGCGATCTTGCTCGAGACGTAGGACGTCGGTGCAGCGGAAAATGTTCCGAACCAGCTGATGATGTCCAGGCACTCGCACATGCCGATGTTGATCGTCTGCATGCCGCCCATCGAGAGGCCGGCCATCGCGCGGTGGTCGCGCACGGCGGTCGGATCGTCGTCATGGTAGACCGCGTAGTGGCTTTCGATGTACGGGATCAGGTCGTTGCGCAGCTCCTTGCCGAACACGTAGAAGGAACGGCTGTCGCCCGCGGTGTTCGCGAAGTCGGAGTAGGAGCGGCCGTTCGGGCAGACGACGATGAACGGCTCGATGTCTCCGTAGATGATGAGGTTGTCCATGATGGCCTTGACCGTCGAGGTGATGCCCGTCATGCCCCATTCCTTCTCGTCTCCGCCGATGCCGTGCATCAGGTAGAGCACGTTGTACTGCTTGGTCTCGTCATAGTTCGGAGGAAGATACACGAACGCCGGCTTCACGACGGTCTTGGACTCGTCGTTTAGGTAATCCTTCGACTCGTAGGTGATCTCCTCGAGCTTTCCGCAGTTTTTGATGCGGTATTTCGAATAGTCATACGGCAAATGGTCGTTGATCGTCGCGTGCGGTCCGATCGTCGGAGTAGGCGTAACCGGCTCCTCGGTCGGGGTCGGCGTGTCGGTCGCCTTCGGCGCCTCGGTGGGCTCTGTCGTCGGCGTCTCGGCAGGCGTTGTCTCGCTCACCGGCGTCGGCGTTGCTGCGTCCTTCTTGTCTTCCTGCTTACCGCAGCCGATGCAAAGGGCCGTAAGGCCGATCAAAGTCAAGAGTAAAACAAGTCTTCTCATAGTGATTTCCAATGCTCCTCCCAGGATCCTTCCAGTTCTGATTCGATGTTGTTGCGCGCACGCCGCATCAGGGAGATCAGCGATTCCACTTCCTCCTCGCTCATTCCGCTGAGCGCGATCCGGTCGGCCTGCGCGGCCTTGTCCACAACCTGGCGCGCCAGCTTGCGGCCGTGGTCCGTGAGATACACCGCATAGGCGCGTTTGCCGCCGGAGACGTACACGGTCTCCTTCTTGATCATGTCCTGCTTCTCCATCTTCGCAAGCAGCGACGTCATGGTCGCGGGCTCCACGCGGCACCTAGCGGCGAGATCCTTCTGCAGATATCCCTCCTCTTCGAACAGGACGTTGAGCACCTTCGGCTGCCCCGGAGTCAACCCGAGCGCCTGGTAGTAGCGCGTGTTGTAAGAGCGATGCGCATAGTAGAGAGAAAGCATTTCCAGAAAAAAACGTTCCTGATCGGACGACATATCTCGGGCCTCCTTTTGTTAGACATCTAATTAGAACACTTAAACGATACCACTTCCCAGACGTCTTGTCAATCGGAAAATGAGACTCCGCAACAAAAAAGGCTTCCGCCGGTAAGCGGAAGCCCTGATTCATTTTCGAATGAAGTTGTACGGTCGATCACTCTCCGAACGCCTGCTTCAGATCCGCGAGAATATCATCGATGTTCTCGAGACCGACGGAGAGACGGATGAGATCCGGTGCAACGCCCGCCTCGATGAGCTGCTCATCGGTGAGTTGACGGTGCGTGTGGCTTGCAGGGTGGAGCAGGCAGGTCTTCGCATCCGCAACGTGCGTTACGATCGTGATGAACTTGAGGCTGTCCATGAAGTCGATGGAAGCCTGACGGCCGCCCTTGATGCCGAAGGCGATGACGCCGCACGTGCCGTTCGGGCAGTATTTCTCGGCGAGAGCGTGGTTTTCGTCGTTCTCGAGTCCTGCGTAGTGAACCCATGCAACCTTGTCGTTGCTCTCGAGGTACTTTGCAACCGCGAGGGCGTTGCTGCAGTGGCGCTCCATGCGAAGCGGAAGGCTCTCAAGGCCGAGGTTGAGGTAGAACGCGTTCTGCGGCGACTGGAT
>JAFZMO010000011.1 GCA_017551165.1 Lachnospiraceae bacterium | reverse complement strand
TACTGGGGTGGTCCCGGAGATGTTCCAGGAACCTCGTGGCTACCACAAACGGGATCGGAAGCATCTCGGGCGTCTCGTTCGTCGCATAGCCGAACATCATGCCCTGGTCGCCGGCGCCGACGTTGGTGTCCTCCATGCGGCTGCCCGCATCCGTGGAACCGTCCTGCTTCGCCTCGAGCGCCTTGTTGACGCCCATCGCGATGTCCGCCGACTGCTCGTCGAGAGCTACGATAACGCCGCAGGTATCGGCGTCAAAACCGTATTTGGCGCGCGTGTAACCGATCTCGCGGATCGTGTCACGCACGGTCTTCTGAATATCCACATACGCTTCGGTCGTCACCTCGCCCATCACCAGCACGAGACCGGTCGTGATCGCCGTCTCGCAGGCGACACGGCTCATCGGGTCCTGCGCGATCATCGCGTCAAGCACCGCGTCCGAGATCTGATCGCAGATCTTATCAGGATGACCCTCGGTCACCGACTCCGAAGTAAACAAACGCTTTTCCAAGATTATGCCTCCATAGCTTATGCTTCTTCAATATCGTTCACGGACTCCTTGATGATGTCCGCGCCGATGCCGCGCAGCTTGCCGTCGAAATCCTCGTAGCCGCGCTCAATATAGTCGATCCAGTCCATCGTGGTCTGTCCGTCCGCAGCGAGTGCCGCGATGGTCAGCGCCGCGCCTGCACGGAGGTCCGGAACATCAATGTGCGTTCCGTGCACGCCCTCCACGCCGTGGATCTTCGCTGTCTGATTGCCCTTCACCTCGATCTCGGCACCCATTTTCTTAAGCTCGTCCACATAGCGGAAACGGTTTTCGAAAATGTTTTCCGTGACGGTGCTGTTGCCGCTGCCGAGCATCAACACGACCGTGATCTGCGGCTGCATATCCGTCGGGAAGCCGGGGTACACGCGGGTGCGGACCGTCGAGGATCCGAGTCTCGCGTTCACGTCCGAGATCACGCGGACCTCGGTACCGTCCTCGGACTCTTCGACCTTCACGCCGATCTCCTCGAGCTTGGAGGAGATGGCCTCCAGGTGCCTCGGGATGACATTTTTCAAAGTGACATCGCCCTTCGCAGCCGCGACCGCGCACATGAACGTGCCCGCCTCGATCTGGTCGGGGATGATGGAGTACGTCGTGCCGTGCAGCGCTTCCACACCGAAGATTCGGATGACATCGGTACCGGCGCCCTTGATGCGCGCGCCCATACTGTTCAGGAAGTTGGCCACATCTACGATGTGCGGCTCCTTCGCCGCGTTCTCGATGATCGTCGTGCCCTTGGCCAGCACGGCCGCGAGCATGATGTTGATCGTCGCTCCTACGCTCGCCACGTCGAGGAATACGCCGTTGCCCTTCAGCTCGGTCACGTTGGCGTAGATGCAATTCTCGTCATCGTTCTCGTCGCACTGAACGCCGAGCGCACGGAATCCCTTCAGATGCTGGTCGATCGGTCTCGCACCGATGTCGCATCCGCCGGGCATCGCGACCTGCGCCTTGCCCTTCTTGCCGATCAACGCTCCGAGCAGATAATACGAAGCCCGGATCTTCTGGATCACCTCCGACTTGACGACCACGGAATCGATCGTCTTGCCGCAGATCACGACCTTGTGCGCATCCACGCGATCCACTGTCGCGCCGATGCCCGCGATCGCGTCCAGCAACACGTTGATGTCGCTGACGTTCGGCAAATTCTCAATGGTAACCGGCTCATCCGTCAAAATCGCTCCGGCGATGATACCGAGCGCCGCATTCTTCGCGCCGCCGATCACTACATCTCCGTGCAACGGTTTGCCTCCGTTAATGATATAACGATTCATACTGTTCCGCCGGACAAGTCCGACGATCCTCCAAACTGTGTATAATGCTTATTTCGTATCCTTGCCGCCGATGTCCTTGAGAAGGTTGTACAGCATCTTCTCCATATCCTCATCGGGAATCTCCTGCTTCTCCCGAACAAACGGAACTACCTGCGTGTCGGCCATTTTCTTTTCGTCGCTGTCGTCGTCCTCCACCGCTGCGCCGAGGCCCTTCGCCTCTTCCGCCGCCGTGCACACCTCGCTGCCGATGCGCTCGGCAACCGCCTCGAGCTCGGCGTCCGCGTAATCGCTCTCCGCGATCACCACCTCGGTGTCCTCTTCGTCCGACTCTTCGTCCGGAAAATTCTCTTCGTCACACTCTTCGTCGTCCTCCTCTTCGGAGTCCGCGTCGTCTACAGTATCGTCGTCAGCGTCATCGCTGTCGTCTTCGTCATCATCATCTTTGTCGGAGTCATCGTCATCCTCGTCCTCATCCTCATCGGAATCATCGTCGGATTTTTCTTCCTCGTCTTCGTCGTCCTCTTCGAGGTCCTCCTCGAGTTCCTCCTCAAGGTCGTCATCGTCGAAACCGTCGTCCTCGATGTCGTCGGCGAGCTCATCGTCGGTGTCGTCCTCGTCTTCCTCGGACTCTTCATCGGCATCTTCCTCATCCTCATCGGCATCGGACTCGTCTGCGTCTGCCTCATCCTCGTCATCGGCTTCCTCTTTGTCAGCCTCATCGGACTCTTCAGCCTCGTCAGACTCTTCTTCGGTCTCGTCGATCTCTTCGGTCTCGTCCTCGGTCTCAACAGCCTCTTCAGCGTCGGACTCTTCGGCTGCCGCTGCCGCATTTTCCGCAAGATCCGCATTCACGGCTTCCACCGCCGTGGCTACGGCCACCTGAAGATCCACGACTTCCTCGCTGCTCATCGCGGCGTCATCGATAAACCCTTCATCGTCATCGACGACATCATCGTCGTCGTAAATGATGCGGTCGATCTTGCCTGCAAGGCTCTCGGGGATCACGTACGAAGCTGCCTCAGCGGGTTCGTCGGTCGTCTCCTCCTCGGCCTCTTCCTCGTACTCCTCGTCGTCATCGTCGTCGAAGACGGATTTGTCCTCGCCGGCGGGCTCGTGGATCGAGAGGAACTCGGGCGTGCGCAGATACGGCTCGGCGCTCGCGGTCACGGCCTTCTCGATGCTCTTCTCCTCGACAACCTCGTTGGCTACCGCCTCGGCGCGGGCACTCTCCTCCAGGAGCGCGGAGACGTCTTCCATCAGAGACTCCATGCTCTCAGCCTCGGCTGCCTCTTCCTCCTTCGGCAGGATCTCATCGAGAGGCTCTTCCTCCTCGGTCTCACAGGCGTCGAGCAATACGCGTGCCTTCTGCGCAACCTCGGAATCCGGAAAATATTTCAGAATCTGGTGGCATTCCTTGGCGCATGCCTCCCAGTCGTTGTCCTTGTAATACGCCTTCGCAAGCTCGAGTGCCCACACGTCCGTGTACTCCTCGTTCTTCAGCTTCGCAAGGCTCTTGATCAGAAACTCGGGCTCCTTGCCGAGCATGCTGTCCACGCGGTAGCGATACACCAGACGCTCCGGGTTGTCCGGCTCCATCCGGCGGAACTCGCGCAGGTACTGCTCCGCTTCCTTGGGCTCCTTGAGTTTCAGACAAATCTCAATCAGGCCGGTCATAACCTTATGGGTTTTGTTCCGGCCGTACATTTCCACATACAGTTCTTTCGCGTCGTCAAGACGACCCTTCTTCATGTATACTTCCGCAATTACGGAAAGATCGTACACCGAGGCAACCTTGACAGGGTTGATCTTCTCGGCAATCTCGAGTGCTTCGTCGTAATTCTTCTCGCGGACCAACGTTTTTATTGCTTTGACTTTGGCGGGCGTTGTCAGTAACATGATACACTCCTTCCGTTTCCGGCAAACAATACAAAAGCCGTGCGAAGTGCGTCGAAACGCCTCTCCGGACGTTACCATAGCAGTTGACTCGGCCCAGGTGTACTCACGGCGCATGAGAGGGTTCGCTTAGTGCTGCTGTATTCCTACCCTGACACGGTTCACAAATTCTCATCGCGCGAGGCCCAAGCTTCAACGTTACTTACTACGGGCAGCTCCAAATCGGACGCCCCTCGGCACATCATCACCCCTGCTGTAGCGGATTGCAGGTACAGGGCACCGCTATCTCCCCGGTTGCACGGCATAGTAAGTATAATGGTTTTCGGGTCGGATGTCAACTGTTAAAAGCATATAGAAAGGAGACAAGGAACGCGAGTGTCCCTTGTCTCCGCGAGTTATTATTCCAGTACAAATACGTTGAACGAAAGCGGCTTGATATGGGCGTTCACGGCGCCGTCCGCAAGCTTGGTGCGCTTGTTGATGGCGGGCGTGAAGATCTCGTCATTGCCGAACTCGCTCTGCGCCTCAGGGTCACCCGAGATCTCGTAGTGCGTGCACTTCGTGAAGCCGGCAAGCTTCGCGTAGGAAGCCTTCGCAGCAGGTGCGACCTTCTTGGGCTCCTTGCTGCCGCCAAACGGCCATGCGGGCTCGACAACCTCGGCAATTCTTGCCTCGGTCGGAGCAGCGGCAAGACCGCTTCCGAAGCCGGTTACATCCAGCGAGAGCGCATAGTCCTCAGCGTCGTTGCGGTTGATCACAAACACCGCGAGGCGGCCCGATTTCTTGTCCCAGGCGCATGCCGAATCCACATACGGAACGCCGTTCTTGCCGACGTACTGCGACGTGTCATCGATCGCGTAGCCGGGCATGTCGTACGTCTCGCTCTCAACGGCAACCTTCATCGAGGTGCCCTTCGCGAAGGAGAGCATCTGCATGAACGCGTAGTGCGAAGCCGAGCGCCATACGTTGTCATGGTTCGAAGAGCACAGAGCGCCTAAGCCGCCGGTCATGCAGCCGATCTTCACGCGGTCCGCGTGGCGCAGCAGCGCAAGCTGGATGGACGTCATCGAGAGCATCTGCGTAAGGTCCCCGCCCGGGAAGCGACGCTCAGGCATCTTGTCGGGATCGTGGAACAGATACGGCCGATCCGGGTTGAAACGGTAGTGCGAGCGAGCCATGTTGTAGCGGCCCCAGCCCGGATGCAGCGGCGAGTTCGGACGGACCATTCCGCCGTACTCGTCGAAGGAGATCATCATCTGCTTCGGCGAGCGATGCTTGGACTGCACGTAGTCGCACATCGCCGTCAGCGTGTTGATGTAATCCTCGTAGTAGAGGGCGCCGCCCAGGAGCGCCTTGGTGTCTCCGGGAGGTGCGCTGTGATAGTGATGGACGGAGAGGTAGTCGACCGTGTCGTAGCACACGTCGAGAGCCGCCTCATCCCAATCCGGAAAATGCTCCATAAACGGCGCAGAGGAACCGCAGACGCCCGTCTTGATGGACGCGTCGATCCACTTCATCGCCTTCGAAGTCTCGTTGACCATCACGCCGTAGGCGCGGGGATCCTTGTCCCAGGAGCCGAGCTGCCACGGGCCGTCCATCTCGTTGCCGAGATACCACGTCTTGACGCCGTAAGGCTTCTCGTGACCGTTCTTGATACGCAGGTCGGACCAGTACGTGCCACCCGGGAAGTTCGTGTATTCCACGCAGTCCATCGCGTCCTGCGTGCGACCGGTACCCATGTTGACGGTGTAGAGCGACTTCGCGCCGATCTTCTCCGCCCACTGCAGGTATTCGTCGTGGCCGACCTCATTCGTGATGACCTGATACCATGCCGGATCCAGATGAACCTTGCGCTCCGACTTCGGTCCGATCGAGTCCTTCCACTGCCATGCCGAAACAAAGTTACCGCCGGGAAGACGAACCGCCGGAAGGCCGGTCTTCGCGAGCGCGTTGATAACGTCGGTACGGAAGCCCTGTGCGTCCGCCGTCGGATGCTTCGGATTGAACATCGTACCGTTCACCATCGTGCCGATCGGCTCCAGGAATGCCGAGAACAGCTCGTCCGAGATATCCCCGATCTCAAACGACGGATGAACCGTGATTTTTGCTTTCTTAGCCATAGTTGTAAACCCCTCCTATTTTGCCGGCTCATGCGTGCCGGTAGAAATCTTTTTGATCCATTTTTCGCTCTTGAGGCGGAAGTAGCACCACACTGCCTTGACGATCTGGTCGGACTTGAGGCAGATGTAGATCCAGAACGGGTCGAGTTTCAACACAAACCCCGCGATGATACCCAAAGGCAATGCGATCGCCCAGAGGAAAATGTTGTCCATGAGCATCAGCATCTTCGTATCTCCGCCACCTCGCAACACGCCCTTGGTCATGATGCTGTTGGTCGCCTGGAAGATCAGGATGATACTGATGGCGAGCATCAGCAGCTGCGCAAGATCTTTCGTTGATGCGCTGACATCATATCCGTTGATGACCGGCGTTTTAATCAGGAAAACGATCAGCGCGGCGATCAAACCGAGCGCCAGACCGAGGCCGAAGAACATCCAGCCCTGCTTCATGGTCTTCTCCTTGTCGCCGGTGCCGAGCGTCTGGCCGGTCACGATCGCACCCGCCTGGCACACGCCCTGGATGCCGACCGTGCTCATCTGCTGCGTCACCGCGGTGATCGCGTTGGCCGAGGTGAACTCCGAGCCGAGCTTGCCGATGACCATGGCAACCGAGTTGTTGCCGAGCGCCAAAATACCGTCACTGATCAGCACGGGAATGCTGATGCGGATGTACTCCCTGAGAAGCGAACGTGTCTTGATGAACAGGTCTCGCACGCGGAACCGGATCCGCTGGTCCTTGACGAACAGGTATCCGACGATCAACACCGCCTCAAAAGCACGGGCGATCAAAGTACCGAGTGCCGCGCCCTTCGTCTCCATGCGCGGAGCGCCGAAGTGGCCGAAGATAAATGTGTAGTTTGCGATCAGGTTGACGAACAGCGCGCCGATGGACACAAACAGCGGGAACAGCGCCTGGCCCACGCTGCGGAGCACGATCGTGACCGTCAGCGAGGTGCCGAGGAAGAAGTACGTGATGACCGAGTACCTCAGGTAATCGGCACCGCGCCGTATGATCTCGCGGTTGTTCAGATTTTCCGCAATCGTCTTCTCAAGCTCCTCCGGAGCGACCGTGGAGATGTCCACCTGCTTCTTGGCGTACATTTTCATAATGGTTTCCGGCATGACGAAGGTCGCGAGCGCGAACAGCGCCGCCAAAACGACCGTCAAACGGAGCATCAGGCACACGGTCTGCTTGAGTGCCGTGGTCGCCTTGCCTCCCTCATCGTCGCCCTTGAGCTTCATGCCCCAGTAGCGGGATACGAGCACCGATGCGCCCATGCCGAGGCCCATGCAGAAAATGTGGTATATTCCGATGAACGTGTTAGCCAGCGATACCGCCGACAACGACTGCTCGCTCGCCAGCTTGGCCGCGGTCTTGCCGAGCGGGCCGACATCGATCGCATCATACACGCCGCCCGAACTGCCGATACTGCCGACCATGATCGTGTCGAGCATGTTGACGCCGACGGCGATCAGGCTCTGCAACGCGATCGGCAGCGCCAGGATCAGTACTTTTTTGTAAAATTGAGAATCTTTCTGAAAAAGCTTCATAATTTGCAATCAAACCGACTCCGGTCTGCGCCGGATCCGACGGCTCCTTTCCGATCAACACATCTGCTCCATTGTACACGATAACCCTCAGAAAAGCAACGGGAACCCGTGTGAAAACGGGTTCCTGTTACTCAATTACACGCAGAGGATATCGTCATTATTCAGCGGGGCAGACAAAAGTTTGCCCACGACCAAGATTATGGCTCTTTTTTTCGGAAAATCAAATGCACCTTCTTTTTTTCAATCCGTAGAAAAAGATGTCATATCTTATACTTTGTTGAACGCTAATTTAAACCCCAAGAAAGGATAGGACGGGTTTTAAGTGGTCTGTCGGCGCGCGCGGGAGCGCGGGCGCACGCGTGTATTGACAAGGAAGCGCTTAGAAAATACAATGGAAATGATATCGATTCGGAAAATCAGAGGAAGGAGACCGCGGCGATGGGAACATTTTTCAAACGATTTTTTCGCAGTGATGCTGCACTGTGCGCGCTGATCGTGCTGCTGTGCATCGTGCTGCACGCCGTGTCCCTTCCGATGCTCTATATGAAAGAAAACGCGCGCGAAGAGTACCGCACGGAGAGCGGGCTGCCGTACCTGAGCGAATACGACTCCTACCTGTACTGCCGCCTCACCGAGGACCTCGCGCGGGACGGCCTGTCCTCGTACTCGCTCCGCCACAGCCGCGGCGACGATCCGCTCATCGCGGCCAACGCGACCGGCGAGGAGGGCGACGTCGTCATGGGCCTGCCGCTTCTCGGCGCGACGGTCTACAAGCTTCTCTCGTGGGTTCCCGGAGTCACGCCGTATAGCGTGATCTACTGGATGGCCCCGTTCTTCGCGTCATTCACCGCGATCCCCGTGTTTTTGTTTATTCGAAGGAGATGTCGGCGGACCAACAAGCGCAGCACGAGTGTCGATTATTGCGACACGCGCAGCGGACGCATCGGCGGTCTCGTCGGCGCGATCCTCGTCGCGACGGCCTCCCCGTTCGCATGGCACACGTACGCCGGCTTCTACGACACCGACCTCGGCCTGGCGCTGCTGCCATGTGTTTTTCTGCTGTGTCTTGCGGAGGCGCTCCTCGCGAAGGACCTCCGCCGCCAAATCCTGTGGGCCGCCGGGAGCGGGTTCTCCCTGTGCGTGCTCTCCACCTTCTGGCGTGCTTACTACGCATACTTCTGCATCGGCGCGGCGGCTGCCTGCTGCGTCGTCATCGCGCTCGCCCTGTGCCGCCTCATCCGCGGCCGGTGGCTCCGCCTGAGCGCCCTTCGCGGCG
>JAFZMO010000137.1 GCA_017551165.1 Lachnospiraceae bacterium | reverse complement strand
GTTGTGTTCTTGCACATCTTCTCCGGGAGCTTGTCTGCAAATCCCTTGTAAGCTTCGTCAAGGCAGTAAACCTTATCTTCCTTTACGAAGTCACCGAGGAATGCGCAGGACCAAGTGAAGAAAATGTCAGGCATGTTGTTACCAGCAACAGCAGCCTTGATCTTCTGCTTGTAAGCCTCGTTCTCGATTGCTTCCCAGTTGAGCTTGGTATCGGGATACTTCTTCTCCATATCCGCGATAGCTGCTTCATAGGAATGACGGTTGGAGTCGCTCTTCGTAGCGATACACCACATTGTCAGACCATCGTCCTTGCCACAAGCGCTGAGGCCGAGCACTGCAACGATTGCCAGCAACATTGCAAGAAATTTTTTCATGACGTCCTCCTTAGATAAAAAGATAAAAATTTTTTCAGCTTGCGCTGATATATCGAAAGCGTTGCCGCTTTACGAACGTTTTTACTCCTCCGGCATCTTGATCATCAGCCAAGGGTATTCGATCGTCAGCTTCTTATCCTTGATCGTGTAGTAGATCGTGGTGTCGTCAAACACCTGATTATCGTACACGAGCTTGATGCTGCCGTCGTCGTGCGGAAAATAATATCCCGCCCAGTAGCCGTCCTCGAGGAACGTGCCGTTCGGTGTGAACTGGAAGCTTTCCTTGTCCTCACCCTTCGTCCATGCTCCGACCAGAGTGGAACCGTCGTAGCCGGCGAATGTATCGCTCTCGTAGAAGTCGTAGGTCGATGTCAGGTAAATGTAGCGATACTTCTCATCGTCGTAGTACCGGAACTCATCTACCGATCCGTCCTTGGCCGTCATCTTAATGACCTTGTCGCCGACCTCATACTTTGTATATTCTTTTCCCTGAAACTCTGCCGATCCGTCTTCATACACGGTCAGCACCGCTTTATCCGTCTCGTGGTTGAACGCCCACCGCTCCTTCGCCTTTCTGTCGTCATCGTCACAGGCGACAAGCACGGCGCATGCCATCAGCACGAGGCAAAGCAGCAAGAGCATCTTTCTGCGATCCATATCTGATTGACTGCCTTTCTTCGTTTGGGTTAGACCCGTCACCACCCCACGAAACAACGGGTTACGGCATAATTACAGCCGTCGGAAGTACCCCAAGTTACAAGTCGATTATATTCAGTTTTTTTCGTCAAGTCAAGTAACTTTTTTTACTTTTTCAAGCATCTTTTTGACGTTTTGCACAAAACAAAAAGCCCGTCGTTGCAGGCTTGCCGTGTTATCCGACAAAATTGCCAGTTCACAGTTCGAACACAAAATGTCAAAAAAATGCTACTCGGCGCCGCCGATCCTGCCGACGCCGAGCAGCTCTGCGTCATCTGTCAATAAATTACAGTCCCGCGCGGAAGCGCTTCATGAACTCCTCGCAGCCCGCAACATCCGCCGGATCCGGCTCCACAACGGAGGCCTTCATGTCGGCAAATACCACGTCGTCCAGGAACTGCTGCAGCGTCTTGTCGGACCCTGCCGCCTTCTCCACCGCGTACTGCGCAAGGATCGCGATACCCCATGCGCCGCCCTCGCCTGCAGTCTCCATCACGGATACGGGCGCGCCGACCATCGCCGCCGCGATCTTCTGCCCCGCGAGCGGAGTCTTGAAGTATCCGCCGTGTCCGAGCATCTTGTCCACCTTCACACCCTCTTCCTTCAGCATCAGGTCAAGGCCGACCTTGAGCGCGCCGAGCGCCGAGCACAGGTGCATGCGCATGAAGTTTGCAAGCGTAAAATCGCTCTCCGCCGTGCGGAGTACCGCCAGCTTGCTGTCCGCAACACCGACCACCGGCTCACCCGACAGGAAGTTATAGGAGAGGAGTCCGCCGCAGTCCGCAGCGCCCTCGAGTGCAATGCCGTACATCTTCGTGAACAGCTCGCCCATGTCGAACTTCACGCCCATCTTCTCACCGACCTCCGCGAACAGCTTCACCCACGCGTTGATGTCGGAGGTGCAGTTGTTGCAGTGAACCATGCCGACAAGCGCGCCGTCGGGCGTGGTCACAAGGTCGATCTCCGGGTAAACCCTGGAGAGCTCATTTTCCAAAACCACCATCGCGAAAACGCTGGTTCCCGCGGAGATGTTACCCGTTCTCTTGCCTACGCTGTTCGTTGCGACCATACCGGTCCCCGCGTCACCCTCGGGCGGGCAGAACGGGATCCCCGCCTGCAGATTGCCGCTCGGGTCAAGCAGCTTCGCGCCGCACGCCGTCAGTTTGCCCGCGCACTCGCCGGCCGTCAGCACCTTCGGCAGGATGTCGGCAAGCTTCCAGTCCACCGTCTTCGCAAGCGGAAGCTCGTTGAACTTCGCAAGCATCGCTGCGTCGTAATCGCCGGTCTTCGGGTCGATCGGGAACATACCCGAAGCATCGCCCACGCCGAGCACCTTCTCGCCGGTCAGCCAGCGATGCACCCAGCCCGCGAGCGTCGTGAAGAACACGATGTCCTTCACATGGCTCTCACCGTTCTTCATCGCCTGGTACAGATGCGCGATGCTCCAGCGCTGCGGGATGTTGTAGTTGAACACCTTCGTCAGCTCCTCGGCAGCCTCGCCGGTCATCGTGTTTCTCCAGGTGCGGAACGGCGCCAGAAGCCTTCCCGTCTTGTTGAACGCCAGATATCCGTGCATCATCGCGGAGATGCCGATCGCGGCAAACTTCGTGATCTCGATGCCGTACTCCGCCTTCACGTTGGCGCGCAGATCCGCGTAGCAGGCCTGCAGTCCGCCGCGGATATCCTGCTCGCTGTATGTCCAGACACCGTCCTCATAACGGTTCTCCCAGCCGTGGCCGCCCTGCGCAAGCACGTTGCCCTTCGCATCGGACACCACCGCCTTGATTCTCGTCGATCCGAACTCAATACCCAATACCGCCTTGCCCTCGGCAAGGATCGTCTTATTGTCCATCCCTGTATACCTTCCTTTTTCGTAGTTTTTCTCTTTCCTAAGCCCTGTCGCGCTATACTTCATTATATCGGAAAACCGTCGTTTTTGCCACCGGTTTTTCAATCTTTCGCCCTCTTTTTCGCGCTGCCGTCCGTTCGCGTCACACCGAGATGTCGCGGCGGATGTGGTCGACAAATCTCTGCACGATCTCCGTCTTCTCATTCCAGAAGAATCTGCCCTCCGGCGTCACCATCGGCGAGTCGTACTGCATCGGCAGCGTGTAGCGGCAAAAATGGTTGTAGCAGTCGTAAAATGTCGCCTTCTCGTTGCGCGCGCGCACGATCAGCGTGTCCATCACGATCCCGAGCGCGCCCATGTCATCCAGGTAATCCGCCTCCATCAGCATCAGCAGGTTGCGGTCGATGTCCGGCTCGGTCATGCGCCATTTGTCGGAGTGAGCGCCGACCAGCCCGCAGATATACTCCGTCCGGTCCTCCGGGAAGCCGTGCGCCAGCAGGTATTCCCGCGTGATCGGCACGCCCGCTGCCGCGTGGGATTGAAGCCCTGTCCTCGCCGACTCCGAGCGTCCGACATCATGGAAAATGGTCGCGATCATCAGGTCCTCATACCGTAGTCCCGTCTTGTCCTCCGTCCTGTCGTACAGTCTCTTCGACCAGCCGAGCACGCGCTTTGAGTGCTCGAAGCGGCTGTACCCGAATTCCAGCTTGTGCACGCCGACGCCGCCCTCGCCCTCCGTCTGCACAGGCTCAAGAACGCTTCTCACATACTCGATCATGTCGAGGTAATCCGCACCGCTGAGCGGTCTGCCGTTGAGCGGCGCCGTGCTGATGAGCGCCAGCGACTCGATCGCCTCGCGCTCCTCGCGCTCGAAGCGCCGCTTGCGCAGGACTTCGTCCGCCATGTCGAAGACACGCATTTCCCGCTCGACCAGCGCCTTGTCCACGCCGTCTCTGCGAAGCGCATCCCGGTTGTGTCTCGTCAACGACGTGAGGAACTCGACCCAGACCGGCTCGAAGCCCTCCTCGATCTCGTAGTCCTCCTGCACGATCGGCACGCGCTCCTCGCCGATGTCGCAGAAATAGTAGTAGTTCTGCTGCTCGAAGATCCCCTCCGGGTCCTTGCTGTCGCGGTTTCTGCGAAGGACGGTGCCGTACTCCTCGATCGTCTCCGGTTTTACGGCATATCCGCTCTCCTCACGGACCTCGCGCACCAATGCCTGCTCGGGCGTCTCGCCCTGCTCGATGCCGCCGCCCGGGAACTTATAGTAATTGTATTTCCGGGAGTGCATCACCAGCACTTTGCCGTCCCGCTCGATGATCGCGCGCGCGGACGGGCGCACAAACACAGGTCCGTCCGGGTTGTAATCCTTCGTGTCGATCGCAAATAATTCTCTCATTCCGTTCCCCTTCCTTCGTCCGTCATGGAATCGTTCATTTCGCAAAATAAGCATCGATGCCGTCGGCGATCCCCTTCGCCAGCTTGTCCTGATACTCCTCCGTGGCCATGAGACGGTCTTCCTTCTCGTTCGTCATGAAGCCCATCTCCACGATCGTCACGGGCACGCGGCACCAGTTGATACCGCTCATCGTGTCCGTCTCCCACACCTTGCGCTTCTTGCATCCGCACTCCTCGCACAGCGAGTTGAGCACGCAGTCCGCGAGCCTGCGGCTCTCCGCGTACAGATCCGCGTTGTACGGATTGTTCTTCGTCTGGCACAGCGTCTCCGCGCCGTTGACCGCACTGTCGTCGCTCGCGTTGGCGTGGATCCGGATAAACGCATCCGCTCCCGCCTGATTGGCGATCTCCGCGCGCTCGCTGTTGCTCAGGTTTACGTCATGCGTATCCCTCACCATGATCACGCGGTAGCCGCGCTGCACTAACAGCTCCCGCACCTTCTTCGCCACGATCAGGTTCAGCTCGTACTCCGGCAGTCCGGTGAAATGGCCCGTCGTGCCCGAGCTGCATTTGGCCTTCATCGTCGTCGATCCGGGGCCGTCCGGCTCCTTCTCGCTGTTGCCCTTGCGCTGATGCCCCGCATCGATCACGATCAGCTTGCCGTTGCCCGTCTGCTTGTTGTCATCGGGCGTCGGTGTCGGGGTTTCGGGCGCAGCCGTCGGTGTCGGTGTCGCCGGGCCCGGCGTGGGTGTTGCCGGAATCGGCGTCGGCGTTGCCGTTTGGGTTGGCTTGGGCGTAACCGTGGCCGTAGGTGCCTCGGTCGGTTTCTTCGTCGGCGTTGCCGTGGGCTCCGGGGTTGCCGTAGGTTTCTTTGTAGGTTCTGATGTCGGCTCCGGTGTCGCCGTGGACACCTGGTGCTCTCCCTCCGAAAGCATATCGTTGTCGGTCTTGCTTCCGCATCCGCCCATCATTGCGCCGATCCAGAACACTCCGATCGCGCATAAGATCACTCTGAGAATTGTCTTTCTCACGTCACTTCACTCTCCCATCACACAATGTTTCTTTCGCTTCCATCCTGCGAAAGGCTCATTGTTTATAATCGCACAAAACACTCGGAAATTCAATGAAAACTTGCCTTCTGTGCCAGTTGTTGTGCTAAGCCGATTTCTTTCTTGCGAATGTACTTCCTTTTCACGACCCCATCCACACAATTAACTCTGATGAATTGTATGTATTTACCGCCGGTTTTCGTCACCTCCAATCTCCCTCCCGGCAATCGTTTCAATTCCTTGGATACCGAATTGAGTATACGCTCCGTGTTTTTTTGCTCACGCACAAGTAACGAAAACAACTCTTGATTCATTTTTATTCCTCCTCCCGTGTTTCTACTCTTTTGTTTAGGCCCGGCGACGATTATCATTGATCCGCTTCTGTATCTGAGCCGGGGTCTGACGATCAAACGCGCAACAAGTATTTGGAATATCTGCTTAAAACGACCGATATTATGGTTTTTCTGTTGTAAAGACATATAAACTCAATGAATTTATTCCTCTTTTTGCTGCACATTCGTCCAACGGGGAATCTCTCTGCGGGTTTATACTCTTTCCTCCCTGTGTCTTCTTCCAATCTGAAGACAGAAAAAGACGGTCAGCAGAGAAATCGTTCTCCACTGACCGCATCCATTGTTTCAATCCGGTTTCTTTTTCTTATCCGGTAGTTCATCCCACATACGCTGAACCAGATTACACAGAAACTCCCGACTATCCACGTCATCAACCAGAAGCATCTCTTTTGCCCCTTCATACGGAAGTTCCCTCTCAGCCTCCGGCATCAGCTTCCTGGCAACCGGAACGGGCTTCACCAAAAGCCTGTCATCGTATATCCCGCCAAATACTTTTCCGCGAAAATACAGAATGTATTCGCCCATCATGGGCCGGAAGCTTACTTTATCCAAATCCGATAACTGCTCCAGAACAAAGCTCAGGTATTCTTTTGTTGATGCCATTTCAGTTTCCGACTCTTTTTCTTATCGGATGCCGGATCACAGTCTTTAGCTTATTCGGTGTTGTTTTCCTGACATCACTCAGATAAATCTCGTGGTGCATTCTTTGATCCGTGATATCAAGGACATATCCCTGTTCGTCTATAAACCTATGCATTTCTTCTACCGTGGCAGGCTCATCATCATAAGACCCGATGTGCATGCACTGTACACACAGACCTTCGTCATAGGTAAAAAACTCCACCTTCGAGAAATCCTGTTTCTTCTTAGCTGTTGCTTCCCTGACAGCCCAGCTGAAATCTTCTTTCGTTATAAAGTCAGGCAGGCGGATGACGGAGATCCACCGGAAGCAATCCTTATCAGCATAATCTACGCCGACCAAACCGTCCTGCCACCAGAACCCTTCCAAGGGAGGAACCACGTAATCGAAGTATCCATCGATCTGATGGTCGCCTTTCTTGCTCATCTTGATCGTAAAGGCAACCCCATACAAAAGGCCTATGGCCTGTTTATATTCACTGTCTTCATCATTCGGATTCCCGCTACCCCTGACCGCGATATAATTAATCCTGGGAACCGAGATGATTGCCGGCTTATCTTTTGGCATGTAGAATTCTTTGTATTCTTTTTTAAAATCAAACGCCATACCCTTTATCCCTCCGTCAAGTCTTTCGTTTCATAAGGCTTATTCCAAGAACCAATCTCGATCAGATTGCCTTCTGGATCTGCAATATAACAGGTTCTCTGTCCCCATGGTTCGAGCTCCGGTTCAAGAACTGATGTCGCGCCATTTTCCACGGCTCTCTTGTATGCTTCATCCACTTCTTCAAATGTGTCAACATACAGCGCTATTTCAAAATGACCATTCAGACCCTTGATGTACTCATATCGCCTGCTTGTCATCTTCTCAAAATCCTTCCTGCCGTAAAGAAGAAACAATGTTCCGTCCTTCACAAGGTAAACATTAGACGTATTCTCATCTTCCTTAATTTCAAATCCGAGAACATCCCTATAAAAACGGATCATCTTTCCCATATCATCAACGAGTAATCCAAATCCATCTAATCTCATTATGCTAATCCTCCATAGATTTTTAATGTTTCTTCCGCATTCCTGCGGATAATGTCCCGCGCCTCAGAAGGTTCCAGCACCTCTGCTTTTGCCCCAAATGTCATAAGCCAGGTCACAAGGTTTTCCATATCCGTATAATCCGCCGAAAAGAGCAGCCTTCCATCATCAGTTTCTGTAAAGCAATGCGGTCCGAATTCTTCAACCAATCGCCACTTCATATCCGGTGTAAAAAGAGCCTTTACCTTAATCCCGCCTGGAAAAATCTTCTCATTCGACAAATCCGGCATAGGTGCATTCCGGCAGGCAAAATCCTTATCCATTTCTGCAACCCGATCCATACGGTTCAGCTTGAACAGCCTGTAATCTTTGCGTTCTAAGCACCATCCCCATACGTACCAGCTTGACCATTGGAAAACCAGATAATATGGTTCTATCCTTCTGTTGCTCTCACCGGATGGCGCATAATACAAAAACTGAACAAGATGCCTGTTTTCTATCGCACTCTGGATCACCTCAATCTTCGGAGCAAGAGAACCTTTATACCATGATGACAGATCAATCAACATGGTATCTCTGCCGCTGATAAACTCCGATGATCCTGCTTGGATCTTTTCCATCAGCTGACCGTAATACCGGCTTCCACTTACACTGTCCAGGCTCCGCAACCCGGCAAGGATCATCTGCATATCTTTGGAAGTCAGAATCGTCCTGTCCATACGGTATCCATCAATAATACTGATACCGCCTCCAGTGCCCTGTGCAGTCCTTATAGGAATACCGGCTTTACATAGATCTTCAATATCACGGTTTATTGTCCTGCGTGATACCTCAAACCTTTCCGCCAGCTCGGGAGCCGTTGTCTTTTCTTCCTGCAGCAAGATTGACAATATCCCGATCAGCCTGTCTATCTTCATAATCTCTCACGCTCCGTCCATATCATAACAGGTCTAACACGACAACTGTGTGTCATGTTTATTATAGCCGTTTTATTTTTTTCTGTAAATGAGAATAGTTCCCGTTCGTTTGCCCGTTTAAGACAGTTTCACGAGAGGACTATTCCTCTTTCTGTTGCGCCTGTTTCCAAAGCGGCATGTTTCCTGTAGTTTCATCCTCTTTCTTCGCTTCGTTTCCTTGTGATGTTATATAATTCACAAATATTTCACAATAATTATTAGCACTCTCCATTGACGAGTGCTAATTTATGTGCTATAACATAATCGAACAGAGGAACAGAGAAGACCAAAAGAACGGTATGTTCCAATGATCTAATCCCTCCTTCCCCTTGCTCAGTAGCTATTAACAGTATTGAGCGAAAAGGAGGTAAGCAT
>JAFZMO010000136.1 GCA_017551165.1 Lachnospiraceae bacterium | reverse complement strand
TACAATGCGGACAATTCAACAGAATAAAGCGTAAAAGCGATGACGAAGACAGTCCGATGTCGAGGCTTTCAGAGAGCCGGTGGTTGGTGTGAACCGGCAGCAGAACATCAAGTGACACATCCCTTCCGAGCTGAAGACCTGAAACCTGCAGTGCACTGCGGACAGTAAGGGCTTCCGTGATGCCGCGTAAGAGCAACGGACTTGATGGAGTCCCTGAGTGGCGCGAGAGCGCAATTTGAGTGGTACCGCGGGTTATTATAGCTCGTCTCAAAGGCAACTTTGAGGCGAGCTTTTTTGTATCGTCCCGACGTTGCGTCCATCAGTACAGGCAGGACTATAGCACAGGCGTAAAGCCAGGAGGACCAATCTCATGAGCGAGACAGTCGACAGCAAGTTGAAGGAAGTCGCAGCGCGTATCCGCGAGCTGCGCGAGATCTCCGGCATGAGCGTTGCGAAGGCAGCGGCTCTGACCGAGGTTAGTGAGGCACAGTACAATCGGTACGAGGACGGCAAGGAAGACCTTCCGTTTACGTTTATTCACAAGTGCACGCGTGCATTTGGCGTGGAGCTTTCGGCGATCACCGAGGGCCATTCCACGAAACTCTCGTCCTACACGGTGACGAGAAGCGGCAAGGGCCAGGTTACGGCGGAGGAGCAGGGCATCCTGATCAAGAACCTCGCGCCGATGTTCAAGAACAAGCTCGCCGAGCCCTATTGGGTTCGCTACGAATATTCTGCGGAGCAGCAGAAGAAGCCGATCCACACGACGACGCACTCCGGTCAGGAGTTCGACCTCGTGCTCAAGGGATGCATGAAGGTTCAGGTCGGCGACCACGTTGAGATCCTCCGCGAGGGCGACAGCATTTTCTACAAGAGCTCGACGCCTCACGGCATGATCGCCATCAACGAGCAGGACGTTACGTTCCTCGCTGTTGTGCTTCCGGACACGGCGACTGCAGAGAAGGAAGTTACGGACACGCTTGTGACCGGCCACACCGCAAAGCGAAGCTTCGTGAGCGACAAGTTCGTCCGCTGCGAGGAGGACGACAACGGCCGTCTCAAGAAGATCGATTTCGTTGACACCGACAAATTCAATTTTGCGTTTGATATCGTTGACGGTATCGCCCGCAAGAACCCCGAGAAACTCGCGATGATCCACCTTGATGTAAACAAGGAAGAGCGCCGCTTCACGTTCGAGGATCTGCGCCGCAAGTCCAACCAGTGCGCGAACTACTTCAAGTCCCTCGGCATCAGGAAGGGCGACCGCGTGATGCTCGTTTTGCGCCGCCACTATCAGTTCTGGATCTCGATGCTCGCTCTGCACAAGCTCGGTGCGATCGCGATCCCTGCGACGAACCAGCTTCTTGCGCATGACTTTGAATATCGTTTCCAGTCCGCAGGCGTAAAGGCAATCCTCTGCACCATGACCGGCAACACGGCGGAGCAGGCGGACATCGCTGCAACGACGAGCCCGACGGTCGAGATCAAGATCGCCGTGAACGGCATGCGCGAAGGCTGGAGAACATTTGACGAAGAATACACGCTGTACAGCTCGCACTTCGACCGCACGGAGGACAGCGCTCAGGGACAGGATCCCATGGTTATGTTCTTCACGTCCGGCACGACGGGCTACCCGAAGATCGCAAGCCACAGCTACCTCTACGCGCTCGGTCATTATGTGACCGCCAAATACTGGCATCAGGTTGATCCGGACGGTCTGCATCTGACCATCTCCGACACCGGCTGGGGCAAGGCTCTGTGGGGCAAGCTCTACGGTCAGTGGCTGTGCGAGGCGCCGATCTTCGTGTACGATTTCGACCGCTTCCACGCCGACGACATCCTTCCGATGTTCGCACAGTATCACATCACGACATTTTGCGCGCCGCCTACGATGTACCGCATGCTGATCAAGGAGGATATCAGCAAATACGATCTCTCCTCGATCGTTCATGCGACGACCGCCGGCGAGGCGCTCAACCCCGAGGTTTACAAAGTATTCAAGGAAAATACCGGTCTCCGCGTCATGGAAGGCTTCGGCCAGACCGAGACGACGCTCGTCATCGGTAACCTCTACGGCGAGGAGCACAAGCTCGGCTCCATGGGCAAGCCCACGCCGCAGTACCATGTCGACATCCTCGACGACGACGGAAAGCCCGTGCCGGTCGGCGAGAACGGCGAGATCTGCATCTACACCGAGCCCAACGTTCCGTGCGGTCTGTACCTCGGTTACTACCGCGGCGAGGACCTCACGAAGGAAGCTTGGCACGACGGCATCTACCACACCGGCGACGTTGCGTGGAAGGATGAGGACGGCTTCTACTGGTATGTCGGCCGCAAGGACG
>JAFZMO010000010.1 GCA_017551165.1 Lachnospiraceae bacterium | reverse complement strand
CATAAATCGATTCAGTAGCGAAAGCGGCCGCACATCCTGTACCGTTTGTCAACAGCTTTAAGCAAAAAAACCGAAAAAAAGAGTTCCGTACCATCTCTGATACAGAACTCTAGATGCTGTCATCTTAACTTAATGACATTGGAGTTGAGGCTCTCCTCCTTTTTGTTTGCGCGCGGACGTCGTTTTTTATAGACGGCAGTCCCCATTTATGGTAAAATATATTGAAATACCACGGGCGTCGGAGGTGTGCTCCGGCATCCGGCAGACAAGGGGTTTTATATGATCCGTTTCAGTGAGATTCAGTATCAGCGCCCGGACATCGAGGCGCTTAAGACATTGGTCGTCGAGGCGACGAAGAAGGCTACGGAGGCGAAGAGCACCGCGGAGATCCGCGACGCGTACTATGCGGTTCAGGAGTCGGAAAATGCAGTCGACACCATGTACACGGTCGCGCACATCCGAAACACCATCAATACCGCGGACGAGTTCTATGACGGTGAGATGAAATGGCTTCGGGAGGAACTTGCGAAGACCATTCCGCAGTACAATGCGTGGCAGAAGGCGCTGGCGGGGTCACGGTTCCGAAAGGAGCTGGAGGCCGAGTTCGGTGCGCAGATGTTTCGGCTGATCGACGCGGAGCTGATGACCAGCGATGAGCGGATCATTCCGGAGACGATCCGCGAGGGAGAGCTGCGTCAGGCGTATCAGAAGACAACGGCGGCAGCGACGACGGAGTTCCGAGGGGAGCAGTGCAACTTCTACGGGCTTTTGAAGCATATGCAGAGCACGGACCGCGCGGAGCGCAAGGAAGCGTTCGAGGCGTGGGCGAAGCTCTATGAGCAGATCAGCGGTGACCTGGAGGCGCAGTATGCGGAGCTCGTGAAGTTACGTGATACGAAGGCGAAGAAAATGGGCTTTGCCTCCTACACCGAGATGGCGTATATCGCACGCAACCGATTTGACTATACACAGGAGGACGCTGCTCGGTTCCGCGAGCAGGTGAGGACGATCATCACCCCTGCCGTGGCGGAGATCCGTGAGGCACAGCGGAAGCGTCTGGGGATCGACTCGTTCCGCTATTATGACGAGGGGCTGAAGTTCCCGGAGGGCAACGCGCTTCCCATCGGCACCGTGAAGGAGCTGGTGGAGAAGGCACGGCAGATGTACCGCGCGATGAGCCCGGAGACCGGGGAGTTCTTCGACTTCATGAGCGAGTATGAGCTGTATGATCTGGAGACGAAGCCCGGCAAGCATATGGGCGGTTACATGACCAGGATGCCGCTCTACAAGGCGCCGTTCATCTTCAGCAATTTCAACGGAACGGAGGCCGACGTGGACGTGCTGACGCACGAGGCCGGACACGCGTTCCAGGGATACCTTGCCATGCGCTCGATCCCGATCAGCGTACTCACCGGATCGACCTCGGAGATCAACGAGGTGCACTCCATGTCGATGGAACATTTTGCGTACCCGTGGATGGGATCATTTTTCGGAGAGAACTCGGAGAAATACATTACGGCGCATCTCATCGGCGCGCTCTGCACGATACCGTATCTGGTCAGCGTGGACGAGTTCCAGCACGAGGTGTACGCGAAGCCCGATATGACGCCGCAGCAGTGGCGGGAGGTATGGCACGCGATCGAGAAGAAATACATGCCGTGGAGGGACTACGACGGCAACGAGTTCCTGGAGGGCGGCGGATTCTGGATGCAGAAGCTGCATATCTTCATCTATCCGTTCTACTACATCGAGTACGCGCTCGCACAGATCTGCGCGTTCCAGTACTACGGCCGGATGAAGGAGGACCGGAAGGCGGCATGGGAGGATTATCTGCGGCTATGCCGCGCCGGCGGGACCAAGGGATACTACGAACTGCTTAAGATCGGCAACCTGCTGAACCCGTTTGCGGAGGGCACGGTTGAGAAGAGTACGGCACATGTGATCGAGGAGATCCGGAAACGATACATGTGAGGGGGATTACACAGGGCGAGGGATCGCCGCGAAAGGAGAAGACATGAACGAAAACTACCCGGTAACCAGAGCTTCCAACGAAGCGATGATCAAGCTGCAGGAGAAGAGAAATCAGGCCAACAAGGCGATGCTGATCATGGTGTTCGGCGTGTTCCTGCTGTTCATCCCGCCGGTTGGCATCATTTTCCTCTTGTTCATGTGCTGGAGAGTGAACAAGCTCAGAACGGAAATGAAGGGCCTGTACAAGGATGCGTTCGTGCGGGAGCCGCTTGCAAACAACTTCCAGAATGTGATCTATGAGCCCAAAGAGGGTTTTACTTTGGATAACATCAAAAGCTTCGGCATCTGCCAGACGGGAAACAGCTACTGGTCCGAGGATTATATCCGCGCCACGTACGCAGGCATCGATTTTGAGGTCGCGGAAGTGCATCTGATCGAAGTCGACAAGTCGAGTGACAGCAATCATTCCGAGACCTACTTCGAGGGCCGGATGATGGTGTTTAATTTTCCGAATAAGCTCGTGAACACCGTGTCGGTCTTCAGCAAGAAGTTTAAGCACCGCATCCTCAGCCGCAACGATGAGAAGCAGTACCGTGTGGAGCTTGAGGATATTCAGTTCAACAATGAGTTTGACGTGTTCTCGCTGGTTCAGCTGGATGCGTTCTACCTGATCACGCCGCACATGATGGAGCGCCTGCATGTTCTCGCCGGCAAATACGAGAGCATCGCGATGAACGTGATCGGAAACCGCGTGATCCTTGCGTTCAACGAGCCGGGCAAAAACGTATTTGACCAGAACATCGACGTCGGCAAGCTGGACATCGACCAGGAGATGGCGAAGGTGCAGGGAGAGATCGATGACATTAAGCTGTTCATCTCGATGATCCTGAACCTGAAGGCGTAACGGGGAATTTGGAAAATGAGTGAGACGATTCTGGAGATCAAAAATCTTACGAAATACTACGGCAAGGTGAAGGGAGTGGAGAACCTTTCGCTCACCTTAAACCGCGGTGAGATATTCGGCTTCATCGGTCCGAACGGCGCCGGCAAATCCACAACGATACGCTCGATCATGAACCTGATCAACAAGGATTCGGGCTCGGTTTTGTTCTGCGGACGCGAACTGGTGAGGGACGATGTGGAGGCGAAAAGCCGGATCGGATATCTGCCGAGCGAGGTGTTTCTGTATGATGATCTCACGGTGAAGGGGATATTCGATCACCATGAGAGCTTCTACCGAAACTGCGCGCGTGCTGCCGGGATCCATGAGAAGCGGCAGGAGCTCGTCTCGCGGCTGAAGCTCGACGAGACGCGGAAGATCGAGGACCTCTCTCTCGGAAATCTCAAGAAGGTAGGGATCGTTCTGGCGCTGATGCACGAGCCGGAGCTGATCATCATGGACGAGCCGACGAGCGGCCTGGATCCGATCATGCAGAACGTATTTTACGAGCTGCTGAAGGAGGAGAGACAAAAGGGAAACACCGTGTTCTACTCCACGCACATCCTGAGTGAGGTGTCGAAGATCTGCGACCGTGTGGGCATCATCCGAAACGGGGAGTTGATCCGGGCAGGTCAGGTCGACGAGATCAGCGATAAGCAGCTGGCGTTTGTGACGGTCACTGTCGACGATGTCGATGCGCTTACGGCGGAGCTCGGCGTGAAGGTGCTCTCGCAGGAGGAGAATACCGTTCGGTTTGCGAATAATATGCCGGACGATGAGCTGATCAAAAAGCTGTCGAAGTTCCGGATCCGCAAGATCCTCATCGAGGAGGCGACGCTCGAGGAAATGTTCATGCATTACTACGAGGAGGGGGCATCGGATGATAAAGCGTGAGTTAAAAGTCAATCTGCGGGGATTTATCATCTGGACAGGAACCGTGCTGGTGCTCCTTCTGTTGATCTATCTGGTGTATCCGTCGATCGTCAGCGACGGCAAGGGCAACAAGGTGAATGAGATGCTGGAGGCATTTCCGCCGGAGCTTTTGAAGGCGTTCAACATGGACATTGCAGGTCTTGACACCGCCTTCGGATGGCTGAAGTCGGAGGGCTTCATCTTCCTGTATCTGATCATTGGTATCTACAGCTGCCTTCTCGGCTCGAACATCGTGCTGAAGGAGGAGAGCGAGAAGACGATCGAGTATCTGGCGTCACTTCCGATCACCAGACGCAGAGTCGTCGCGGACAAGATCATCGTCTCGATGATCTACATCCTCTCGATGATCGTGATCCTCGGCGCCTTCAATATAGTTGCGCTGAACATCTCGGAGTCGCCGGACAATAAGCAGCTTCTGCTGCTGAGCATCACGCCGGTGTTCCCGTCCATCGTATTGTTTGCGCTTGGGCTGTTCATCTCGACATTTACCCACAAGACGAAGAAAATGCTCGGCATCAGCATCGGCATGGTCTTCGCCGCGTACATTTTTAACGTGATCTCGGAGATGGGCAAGAGCGTGGAGGGCTTTAAATACCTTTCCGCATTTACGCTGGCGGATTCCCGGAGGGTGATCACACAGACCGAATTGAATCCGGCCTGCGCGGTGATCAGCGTGGTTCTGTTCGTTGTGTTGCTTGCGTTGGCATTTGTGCGCTACCAGAAGAAGGAACTGGTGTAGCGCAGGGAACCGGGCTTTGAAAATAATGACAATTCTACAATAGTAGTACATAGTGCTTACAGGAATAAAGGAGAAACAACATGGGGAAGATCAGCTTGCGTCCGAACAATGATTATTGTCCGCAGACGCTGTTTTTGTACGGGACTTACGATGAGTATGGCAATCCGGATTTCGGGCTTTTCTGCTGGTTCAGTTATATCTGGGAGCATGAGATGGGTGTGATGTGCTGCATCGGCGGCAACAAGCTCACGAAGGACAACATAAAGCGGAGCAAAGTATTTTCCGCCAATCTTGTCACCGAGGAGCTTTTGCCGGTTGCGGATTATCTCGGCTGCGTGAGCGGGGACAATCCGGACAAGATGAAGATCACGCTCGACATCGGCAAGGGCGCGGTGCTTGACGTACCCGTGCTCGAGAAGGCGCCGGTCGTGTTTGAGCTTGAGGTGTCTGACATCATCACGAAGGGCGACGGCGATATCATACTCTGCAAGATCCGAAACGTCCTGCAGGACGAGTCGCTGTCCTCCGACGAGACCGTGGAGCAGAAGCTTCGCCGCATCGCTCCGGTCAAGACCACGGCGCAGACCTATCTGGGCTATGACGGCAGATCGCTCGGCGCCTGGGGAGAGCCGATGAAGCAGCTTTGAGTTTGAGCAATGTGAGGCGGAAGCGCAGATGGGCATCTATGCGGCCGCGACGATGGAGGAAGTGATCACCTTTGCACTGCCGTTTCGGTGGTATCCGGATTCGCCGGAGGGAAAGCTTTCTTACGATTCGGACGGGATCAGAAGCTTCCTGCGGTACGGCTCCATTGACCCGGAGGGTAAGGGATACATCTATGTTTTGCCGGCGGAGACGTTTGAGCTTGTCGACGACTGGGAGTGGGTCTCAAGGACAGAGGTCAAGCCGATCGAGGTGATCGAGATCCGGGTGAAGGACTACTGGGATACGATCTCATTTTCCGAGGAGGCAAAAGAGATCCAGAGAAAGTTATACGGAGTGTGATATATGTACGAATCCATTGATTTTGACAGATTGTTCAACAACGGCGACGGCGGCGGAAATTACTTTCAGGGGCCGCTTGTTGAGTGCCGGATCGCGGAGGCGGAACAGGCGATCGGGTATCATTTTCCGAAGTCCTACATCGAGTTTCTGAAGATCCAAAACGGCGGAACGCTGGGCGCCGATTACATCGAGTGTCCGCTGACGGACATCTACGGGATCGGGCCGGATGCGGACGCTGCCAACGGGATCGAAAAACGGTTTGACCTGTGGAAGAACGTCTGGAAATACCCCGATGTCGGCATTCCGTTCGGGGAGACGGAGTCCGGCGGACATGACATGTATTACATGGATTTCTCCGTGGTCGATGCGGACGGTGAACCGAGGATCGTCAGGATCGATAACGAGGGAAATAACGAGATGTATTTCGTTGCGAACAATTTTGCGGAGTTCATTGACAAGGTGTATCGCAATGAGGACATTGACGGGCAGCGGATCATCGACGAGAGGAAAGAGTCGCTGAAGACGATCGAGAAGGAGTTGGACGAGATCAACGGAAACCTTTCCGTCTGCAGGGGACTCGTGTTTCTTGATGTTCTTGTCTTTCTGATCGGCGGGCTGTTGTTCCGCAACGTGATCATCATTGTCGCCTGCGTCATCTTTGCGCTGGTTTTTGTTCCGCTTGCGGTGAAGCTGGATCGAAAGTACGAGAGCGTGAAGGCGAGAAAAGAAGAGATAGACGCGACTGATAAGCAGGAGAAGAAGTAAGAGGTTTTCGGTATGGATTTTATCTTCATCATCGGGCCGAGCGCGGTCGGAAAGACGACGCTGGCCCGGGAATTGTACAAGCGATATAAGAGTGTGATCATCGAGCAGAACATGGTGCCCGAGTTTGAGATCCCCGATGACGTGGAGGATGTCGGGGAGTTCGAGGAGCAGCTGTGCTGGGAGGACACGCTGCTGCAGATCGCATTTTTCCACGAGAGAGGCTATCGGAATATCGTCGCGCTGGATTTTGACGACCTGCGGGCGCGGGAGATCCCCGTGGTGTTCGAGGGAGAGGATTACATCATCCTCCGGCTTGTGTCCGGCGACGCGGAGCAGATCCGCCGGCAGATGGAGCATCGGCACAACAACGAGGGCGGCCTGTATGCGCCGGACTACGTGGAGCGCGCGAACGATGTGATCCGCAAGAGAAGCCTGCTGCCCAACGAGGTCGTGATCGACGTCGCAGGCAAGACGAAGGAGGAAGTGCTGGCGGAGGCAATCTCGGTGATCGACGGCTTTCAGCCGCTGCGCGAGTACGACTACGAGCCGGGCGACAGGCATGATTTCTTGTCGTGGGTGCAGAGCCGCAAGCTCTTCTGACACAATAGACAAAGGGGGATCAGCAGATGAAAATTGTTGTTTTGGCGGACCTTCACGGCAACATGGTTGCCACGGAGGCGATAGAGCGGGAACTCGCGAAGATTCAGCCGGATGACGTATGGTTTCTGGGCGATGCGGTCGGCAAGGGACCGGAGAGCGACAAGACCATCGACTGGGTCAGGGAGCACTGCAATCACTGGATCGCAGGGAACTGGGATCGCATTCTGAGTCAGGCGCCGGACTATAACGCTTTTTATATCAAACAGATCGGACAGGAGCGCCTCGACTGGCTGAATTCTCTGCCGCTTGAGGATGAACTTACGATCAGCGGATTGCGGTTCCGCCTGGTGCACGGGCGTTTCCTCGATCCCATGTACATCGGCGATGACCCGGATGAGAAGCTCCGGGCGGGCTTCCGTTTTCACGATGGCAGGCCGGAGGCAAACGGTCTGATCTGCGCAGACACGCACACACCATTCATCCGCCCGCTGGATGACGGGTACGCGATCAACACGGGAAGCGTCGGCAACAACCTCGGTGTGCCGAGAGCCCATGCGCTGCTTCTGGAGGGTGAGGACGGTCCGGGAACGCTTCGATTCACGATCCTTTCGGTGCCCTATGACAACCAAAAGGCGGCGGAGATCGCCGACGGGTATCCCGATCTGCCGAAGAAGGAAGGCTACCAGAGGGAAGTCATGATGGGCGTGTATTCCCGATAATTCAAGGAGAAACGCGTAATATGGATGGGAAATTCGATCTGCAGGCCTACATGGCCGAGGGAATCGAACGATTGATGACGGATGTGCTGAAGGCGACGCTTCACAACCCGAGGGAGAGCGCCTTCATGCTAAAGTTTGCCACCGCGACGCGGAAGGCGTCGAAGAAGCGCGAGAAGGCGGAAAATGAAGGACTTCACGTTCCTTCGTTCCTGATCGCAAGCATCACGAGCCAGTGCAATCTCCACTGCGCGGGCTGTTATTCGCGGTGCAACCATGCGACCGTGGACGCAGAGCCCGTGAGTCAGCTGACCGGCGAGGAATGGGATAAGATCTTCGGTGAGGCCGATGAGCTCGGGATTAGCTTCATCCTGCTGGCCGGCGGGGAGCCGATGCTCCGGCGGGATGTGATCGAGGCGGCGGGAAAGCATAAGAACATTTTGTTCCCGATCTTTACAAACGGAACATTTTTCGATGAGAAGTATTTTGACATGTTTGCGAAGTGCCGAAACCTCGTGCCGATCATGAGCATCGAGGGGGAGCGAGAGGTTACGGATGCGCGCCGCGGCGAGGGCATCTACGACCGGCTGATCGCCAACATGGATGAGTTCAGGAAAAGAGGCCTGGTGTTCGGAGCGTCCGTCACAGTGACGACGGAGAACATCCGTGAGGTCACGTCGGAGAGTTTTCTCTCCGCGCTGTCGGAGCGCGGGTGCAAGGCGGTCATCTTCGTGGAGTTCGTGCCGGTGACCGAGGAGAGCAAACATCTTGCGCCGGGCGATGAGGAGCGGGAGTACATGCACGGTGAGCTCGACAGGCTTCGCAGCGAGAAGCAGGAGATGGTGTACGTGTCCTTCCCGGGCGATGAGAAGAGCTCCGGCGGCTGCGTGGCGGCTGGCAGAGGCTTCTTCCACATCAATTCGCACGGCGGGGCGGAGCCGTGTCCGTTCTCCCCGTACTCGGACCGCAACGTGCGCAACAGTTCGCTCCGGGAGGCGCTGAACTCGCCGCTGTTTACGGCGCTGCGGGACGGAGACATCCTTGTCGACGATCACGAGGGAGGCTGTGTATTGTATGAGAAACGCGCGCTGGTGGAGCAGCTGCTTGCCGGCGGACGCGTCGATCCGTAATGAGGTGATCCGATGCCGACATATGACTGGTGGGTTTACATTGTACTGGCAATCCCGGGGGTTTTTTTGTTCGTGATGAACTGGGCTGCGTTTATACACAACATGCGGGGGAAGAAGTTCGTGTCCGGCATTCCGCTGTTCGGCGGTCTGTGGATCGCCGTGGTGTGCCTGATCTCGCCCTGCAAATGGCTCGCGCTGATCGGGCTTGCTGATCCCGGGATATGGCTGCTGATCGCGGCGCTCGTGCGGGAGTATTTTCCGAGGAGGAAACAGAACGATCCCGAGAATACGGAAACGGAAGAGAAAAATGATCCGTGATCGTGTGACACGGAGCGAAGGAGATACCTATGCATTATCAATGCTTGATCGTGGATGACGAGGCGGAACTCGCCAAGATGACCGCCGAGTATTTTCAGATGTTTGACGTGTCGACGGCTGTTGTGGACAGCGCGGCGGCGTGCTATGAGTTTTTTGCGGAAAATGAGGCGGAGCTGATCCTCCTGGACATCAACCTGGGCGACGGCTCCGGGTTCTCGGTGTGCCGGAAGCTGCGGGAGGAGTACAACCTGCCGATCCTGTTTATCAGCGCAAGACAGAGCGACGACGATGTGCTCGCGGCGCTTTCCATCGGCGGGGACGACTACATCAAGAAGCCGTACAGCCTGTCGGTGCTGCTCGCGAAGGTGAAGGTCAACCTAAAGCGCGTGGGCGAGCTCAGGGCAGCGCAGGCGGCGGAGAAGACGTCCGCGGCAGCGGTGCCGGAGAGCGCGACGCTTGTGCTCGACCCGGCGACGATCTCGGTGCTTCGGCGTGGGGAGCGGATCCCGCTGAAGGCGAAGGAGTTCGCGCTTCTCTCGTGCCTGTACGAGCACCGGAACACGATCGTCACGAAGGAGGTCCTCTTCGAGGAAGTGTGGGGGGACTCATTTTACGGGGACGGCACGCTCAACGTGCACATCCGGAAACTTCGGGAGAAGCTGGAGGACGACCCGAACGCGCCGAAGATGATCAAGACCGTCTGGGGCACGGGCTACATTCTGGAACTGGAAGACTGACGAACACAAGGAGTCGGAGACGACGATGAAATACCGGAACAGAATTTTGATCGCGTATCTGCTCGTCATGGTGGCGGCACTGTTTGTGCTGTGGATGCTGAGCGGACAGAAGGCGCTGAAGAAACGCGACATGGTCGCATACAACGATGCGACGCACCGCATCTGCGAGGACTACCTGGCCGGGAAGTCTGTCGCGGAGATCGAGGCGGCGCACGGCTGTCGGATCGTGCTCGCGGGCGAGTCCGAGGCGGAGGTCACGAAGACGTATGCGGAGTACGGGCTGGTGGTGGATTTTGCGCCGGAAGGCAAGGTGATCGGGAAGATCCTGTGGAGCGACGTCCGCGAGGAGTCCGAGGAGCTGCAGCATTCCACGCGGCGAACGATACTGATCTTCTGGGGAGTCATGTTTGTCCTGGGATTTGCTTTCCTTCTGACGGTCGACTGGTTCTTGCTGCGGCCGACGCGCGAGATGCGGGGGCTGGCAACGGAGATCGCGAAGGGCAACCTCGACGTGCCGCTTCCGATCCGCAAGCACAACCCGTTCGGCAATCTGGTCGAGGGCTTTGACCTTATGCGCGAGGAGCTTCGGGCGTCGCGGGAGCGAGAGGCCGAGGCGGACAAGGCGAAGAAGGAGCTGGTGGCGGAGCTTGCGCATGACATCAAGACGCCGGTGGCGACCATCCGGGCGACGTGCGAGGTGCTGGAGGTGAAGCAGCAGCGGCGGATCGAGCAGGATCCGCAGGACGCGGATGCGCAGGATGTGCTCGCCAAGACACAGACGATCGCGCACAAGGCGGACATGATTGAGACGCTGGTGGGCAGCGTGTTTGCGGCGACGCTGGAGGAGCTGGACCGCATCGAGGTCAATCCGACGGAGGTTGGCTCCACGTCAATCGAGGAGTATTTTCGAAATCTGCGCAACTACGGCAATATCATTTTGGAAAATCCGATCCCGTCCTGCCTGGTGTACATGGACCGGCTGAGGATGGAGCAGGTCATCGACAACGTGGTCGGCAATTCGCATAAGTATGCGGGAACGGACATCCACGTGCGGTTCGACGAGGTGACGCGGAAGGACCGCGAAGGAGCCGGCGCTTCGTACATCCGGATCCGGATCAAGGACGATGGACCGGGTGCGCCGGAGGAGGAGATCCCGCTTCTGATGAGCAAGTATTACCGCGGAAGCACGGCGAAGGACAAGGCCGGATTCGGCATGGGACTGTACCTCGTGCGCTCCTACATGGAGAAGCAGGGGGGCGGTGCGGAGGTGTACAACGACGGCGGTTTTGTCGTGAGTCTGTACCTGCGCAAGGTCTGATCATCGATTGCAGCCGTCATGCATTTTCGGAAAATGGCAGGTTTTCTTGCAATTTCTCGCAAAATCAACATTTTCCGCGCAGGTGAAGGCGGGAGAGACGTCCTCAAAAACGAAAAAACATCGTATTTTACCCCATGGTAGTATATAATTATACCGTGGGGTAATTCTGTCCGTACGGGAGAGGAGGACGCGGCATGTTTACTTGGAATTACCAATACATTTCGAAAGCGCGACTCGCGTCATCGCTCGAGCAGATGATGTTGCAGCCGGAGAAGGGCGATATCCTGATCCGGATCCACACGGCGATCCATCTCGAGGATGAGGCGGTGGATCTTGCGCGGTTTATCAAGACGATCGTGCCCGAGGCAAAGATTGTCGGCACAAGCACGTCCGCAGTCATCAACCGCGGTAAGCTAGCGATGAACCAGTGTGTGGTCTCGGTGACGCAGATGAACGGCGGTCATGTGCAGACGTCCGTGATCCCGACCAAGGATCCGGAGACAGGGCTTCCGATCTCCGTTGACGACGTGTGCCACACCGCGCAGTGTAAAGTCCTCCGCGAGGACACCAAGCTGATCCTTGTCTTCCTCGCGGGAACGTACCTGGACATCCAGCGCATGGTTGACCGGAGCAATGAGTGCAAGCCCGGCGTGCAGATGATCGGCGGTATCGTCAATGTCTCCGAGATCGGGCAGCAGAAGGACTGCAAGGCAGGCTTCGTGTTTGACGAGAACGGATGGACCTCCGAGGGTCTTCTGATGGCGACCATCGGCGGCGAGACGCTTGACTGTTACAGCACATACGCAACGGGCGTGCAGGCCATCGGCGACGAGTATGAGATCACGGACGCCTTCGGCAGCTGCTTCCTGGAGATGAACGGGATCGACGCCGCGAAGGAGTACAGCACCGGCATCGGCGAGGCGCTCCGGAACCGCCCCGAGCTTGCCGAGCTCTTCCCCCTGGTGTACGCGGACATGCCCGACATCCCCGTGCCGATCCAATATCTAGACGACTACAGCCTCGCCGAGCTCTTCCCCGAGGAAGACCCCGCGAACGCAGCGATGTTTGCGCAGCGGCCGGACCTCGACCGCGAGGCGAAGAAGCAATATATCTGTACTAATCACAACATCACAGTAGGGCGAAAGCTCCGCCGTGCGTTCATCTACGACCGCAAGATCATCGCGGACAACCACGCGATGTTCGGCCACGTGGAGAGCTTCGAGAAGTCGGAGACGATCTTCGGATACTCCGGCGCGGCGCGTTCGCTCATCTATTCCAACTGCGCCAAATGGGAGCTCTCCGCCTACGAGAACTCCAACATCTGCGGCTGTGTCACGAACGGTGAGATCCTGTTTGCGAACGGGCGCAACACCCTCGCGGACTGCGCATTTTCCGTATCCGTGCTCGGCGAGGATGTGAACACGCAGGAGTGCAACCCGTATGCATTTTCCCATACGGACTCTCTGGCAGCGGACAACCGGGCGCTTCTCAACTACCTCATGGACATCGAGAGCTACCTCGAGCGCGGCGCTTCCGCGGCGGCCTCGGCCGGCCTGCGGTCGTTTGTGCGCGACTGCGAGTTGAAGCTTCTCTATTCGGAAAATGAGGACATCCCGAACGAAGCGGCCCTGCACATGGACATCAAGCTCAAGGAGTACGACCGCATCTGCTTCATCCAGGTGCCGGACACCTCGGGCATGAAGCTTGTCTTCGATGAGGAGATGATCCGCCTGACACAGCGCGCCTTCGTCGGCAAATGCGCTGATTTTGCGAAGAGGCGGGACTACCGCGTCTACCTGCTCGAGGACTGGCGGGTGGCCATCGGAGCGCCGTCGTACGCGGTCTCCATGCCGATCCTGACCAGGGACATGGAGAACCTGCAGAAGGAGCTGTTCGCCGCGACGGAAGGCCTGATCGCCATCGTGCCGATCTTCTGTATCATCAACGGGTGCACGGTGGAAAACCTGTATTCGGTATACAATTCCGCAAGGATCGAGATGCTGAGCAAGAACATGCAGTTCTATGTGTGCGACGCGAAGTTCTACCAGTCGGACGAGGCGAGCATCCGCGAGCGCTACCACATGGTCAACGTGATCAATTACGCGATCGCGCACGACCGCATCATCCCGTATTATCAGGGCATCCGCGACAATGCGACGGGCACGATCCACCACTATGAGTCGCTGATGCGCCTCGAGGATGAGAACGGCACGATCTACACGCCGTACCGCTTCTTAGACGTCGCACGCTCGTACGGACTGCTGTACGACTCGGTTTCCGCGATCATGATCCGCAAGGTGTTCGAGCGGTTCCGCGACTCCGAGGACATCAGCGTGAGCATCAATCTCGGCATGCGCGACATCAAGAATCGCGACACGATGGAGCTCGTGTACGACTCCCTCTCGGAGGTGCGGCACCCGGAGAATTTCATCTTTGAGATTTTGGAAAATGAGGACATCGAGGCGTACGAGATCCTGGAGAGCTTCGTGGACAAGATCCACCAGCTCGGAGGCAAGATCAGCATCGATGACTTCGGCAGCGGTTACTCAAATCTGCAGCACATCATCAGCATCCACTCGGATTTCATCAAGATCGACGGCTCGATCATCCGCCGGTGCTGCGATAGCCCCGAGGCGGAGCTTCTGATCAGTCTGATCATGGGTTACAAGCAGCTGGGCATGCAGGATCTGCAGATCGTAGCGGAGTTTGTGGAGAACGAGCAGATCCAGGAGATGTTGCTCAAGCACGGCATCGATTACTCGCAGGGGTATTTATTTTCCAGACCGTCACCCGAGATCGCAGTGTAAGTTGAGGGTAAGTTGAGGAAGGAAGGGGTTCGCGTATGGCAAGTATTGGGGATGCAAAGAAAACGATCGGCCTGATCCTGGAGGACATCTCCGTCGACTACTCGAAGGAGATCATCCACAGCGTGCGCACGGCCATGGCGGGAAAGCGCGACATGCGCCTGGTGGTGCTTGCGGGCATTCACGATGAGGAGAAAAACCGGCAGGACGGCAACTACTGGTACAAGACGGTGCACAACTCCGTGTACCATCTGGAGGAGATGCTGAACCTGGACGGTCTGATCTTAACGCTGCCGAACATCTGCGGCGTCAGCGGCGATGATGTCATCGACGCGAGATACAGTCGTTTTGCGAAGGTTCCGAAGGTGTTCGTCTCGACCGATGTTGCGGATGCGACGACGGTGCGCTACGACAACGAGCAGGGACTGCGCGAGGCGATCGACTACCTGGTCAACGTTAAGGGGATCACGAAGCTCTGCATGCTCGGAGGACGCGACGACAACGGCGATGCGCAGGAGCGCAAGCGTGTGTTTATTGAGTGCCTCAAGAGGAGCAAGCTCCCGTATACCGAGGACATGTACGAGAGGACGGACATGTCCATTGAGTCGAGGGCAGCGGCGGAGCGTCTGGTGGACCGGAACCCGGATGCGCAGGCGATCTTCTGCGTCAACGACCAGGTTGCGGTACCGCTGTACGACGTCCTGAAGGAGCGCGGCATCATGCCGGGCAAGGATGTTCAGGTCTTCGGCTACGACAATACGAAATTCGCGGGAACGATGATCCCTCCGCTCGCCTCGATCGGCGCGGACGGCGCCACGCTCGGCCAGAAGGCCGTGGAGCTTTTGCTTCGGAAAATGGAGGGCAGGGAAGTGGAGTCGGTGGTCCTTCCGACGCGTCTGTACGGCCGTGAGTCCCTCGAGTACGAGATGTATGAGTACACGACAATGGAGATGCTGCAGGTGGACACCGCGTTTATCTACCGCATGTTCGATGACTGTTTCTACCGGTACTCGAGCGAGATCCACGACAACGATGAGGTCAACCTGCGGCGCCTGTTCTTCGAGTTCATCTCGCGGATGCTGCGGTCCATGGTGTCGAGCTCGATGACCATGGAGGAGTTTACGGAGCTGAAGCGGCTGATCCACATTTTCTTCGAAAACGGTGCCATGAAGTACACGGATCCGGCAAAGCTGGTGCGGAGCATCGAGCGACTGCAGAACAGCATGAACCGCTCGCAGAAGTCCGTCAACGCGAACTATATGAGTAACCGCTGCTTCTCGTACATGAAGGACCGTGCGATCCTGGCGATGTCCGAGGAGATCAACGGGATCGGCGAGAACCTCAAGAAGGGCCGTGAGCGGCTGCAGGATTTCTTCGTCCGCTGTATGGCATTCGAGGGGATCGGCGAGGTGGATGAGGAGACGGTCATCCGCAATTGCGACCGTGTCGGTCTGCCGAACATCGCGGTGTTTTTGTTCGAGAAACCGGTGGACTACCGGGACGGGGAACCGATCGAGTTCCCGTCGGTCATTCGGATGATGTGCTCGGTGCGCGACGGTGAGATCCGCGTTCTCGCACCGCAGAGACGCCTGTGCCCGGTGAGCAGTATCCTGGAGCGCACAGAGCTTCCGAAGTGCGAGAGTTTTGCGGTAATTCCTATATTCTACGGATGTAGAATATACGGACTTCTGCTATCGCAGATGAACGAGGAGACGGCGGACCGCGGAAACATTGTCGCGGACCAGATCGGAAGAACGCTCCGGGTGAACGAAGTGTGAGAAGCGGAGAGGACCGCATCGGTTTTTCAGGAAAACTTCATACGAAAAGTACAAGCCGCAGAGTTGCTCTGCGGCTTGTTTGCTGTTCGGTGTTGATGCGGATCATCGGCGGTGCGATGATTTCTTTTTCTTCTTGCGCTTGTTCTCGTTCATGAAGTGAACGACGACGCAGGCGAGCAGGATACCGCCGCCGGCGGACAGGATGATGGCGACGATCTTGCCGAAGGTGCTTCCTTTGGAGCTGCTGTCCTTGTCCGACTTTGCGGTGCCGTCAGACGCGTTGCCGGAGTTCTTGTCCGGCTCGGGCGTGGGCGTCGGCGTTGCGGTCGGGACCGGCGTGGGCGTCAGGCACGGGATCTCTTTTTGCACTCTTGCACCGCATACCTGGCAGGTGTACTCGCCGAGGCCCGGCGTCTCGACCGTGGCCTCCGTTACGACCTCGCAGGTCTCGGAGAGCGTGTGCGAGGGAAGCGTGTAGGCGTCGCGGTATACATAGCCGCAGGTCTTGCAGGTGTGCTCCGTGTAGCCGGGCTCCTCCGCGGTTGCGGCGACGACAAGATCCGAATACTCGGGCGCGTCGCACATGTGCGGGAGCAGGTTGACCGAGTAGTCCTTGCGCTCGTCGCGCTTGAAGTCGAACGTGTTGCCGGACTCCTTGAACTTGTGGTCCATGACCTCGCCGAAGTCCTTCACGCAGTAAGCGCGCCGGTTCGTGTTGTCCTCGAAAAATGTGATGAACCCCTTGAGGGCGTTGTTCTTGACAAATCCGTCGCGGTCAAACCGCTTCGGGTAGATGATGTACATGCCGACCATGCCGCCGCTGTGCACGTAACCGTGGTCGGAGATGAAGCCTGCGATGTCGATCGTACAGCCCTCGATGTCGGGGTAGCCCGCACCGCAGATACCGCCTAGGTACTGCTCGTCGCGGTTCTTCTTGTCGAGGTCGGTGTTCACGAGCGTGATGTTGATCGTACAGTTGCGGATGACCGCGTTGCCGTAGCCGATGACGCCGCCGACGCCGAACATGCGGCCGTTGTCAACGTCCAGCCGGATCGAGCCGGTGACCTCGCAGTTCTCGATCGTCGTTTCGGACGCAAATCCCGCGATACCGCCGAGGAAGCAGTCGCCGTCGAAGGTGTGCATCATGTCGATACCGACGAGACGAACACCGGTGACGGAAGCATTTTCCGCAATCGCGAAGAGCCCCGCAAAATGGGTGTCGTACGTCTTGCGGTTGCCGTCATAGGTCACGCGCGTCTCCTCGGAGACCGCGACAGTGTTCAGGTTGAGAATGGCATGGTTGTTGCCGTTCAGCTGACCCGTGAACGTGATCGCGGGCCACTCGACGCCGCCCATGTCGATGTCGCACATCAGGGCGTAGCTGCCGGCCGGATCCGCGGCGATCTTTTTCATGTCCTCCGCTGTGTAGATCGGCACCGCCTCAGACGTCTCGCCGTCCGCGCGGGCCGTCGCAGTACCCTGCGTGAGGCCCCGTAGTCCTATAAAGATACACGCGCATGCGAGCGCGGTTACTGTCAGGTAAGTAAGAATCCGCTTCATAACACACCTCCGAAATCTATAATACTCTAAAGTACGGAAAATGCAAGCGCGCCTCAGCGCACCGATTCCTCCAGGTAGCGGATATAGTTGGCGGTCAGCGTCGATGGCCGGATCGCGGCCGGAAGGATGTAGCCGATCTCCATGTAGTCGTCCACCGCGAGCGGCTTGGCGATGATGTTCGGACCGTTCAGCTCCTCGCTGATCACGCCGCTGCAGATCGTGTAACCGTTGAGACCGATCAGCAGGTTGAACAGCGTCGCGCGGTCGCACACGACAAGCTCGCGGTCGCTGTCGATCGTGCTCAGGATCTCCTCCGAAAAATAAAACGAGTTGTGGCTTCCCTGCTCATACGAAAGACGCGGGTAGGGCGCGAGGTCCGCAAGCTCGATGACATCCTTCGCCGCGAGCGGATTGTCACGCCCGATGAAGACGTGCGGTTTCGCGGTGAAGAGGGGAGTGAACACCAGCCCGTTGTCGCGGATCGTCTTGCTGATCACGGTCTCGTTGAAGCGGTTCCGGTACAGAACGCCGATCTCGCTGCGCAGCTTGGCGACATCCTCGATGATTTCGTAGGTCTGCGTCTCGCGCATATGGAACTCGTACCGCTCGCCGCCGTACTCACGAAGCAGCCGCACAAACGCCTCCACGGCGAAGGAGTAGTGTTGCGAGGAGACGAAGAACCGCTGTTTGCCGGAGGATTTGCCGGTGTAGCGCTCCTCAATCAGATCGGTCTGCTCGATGACCTGTCTGGCGTATCCCAGGAATTCCTCACCCTCCGGCGTCAGCTCGATGCCCTTGTTCGAGCGGGAGAAAATGCTGATCCCGTACTCCTTCTCCAGCTCCCGGATCGAGGATGTCAGGCTCGGTTGCGCGAGAAACAGGCGCTTTGCGGCCTCCGTGATGTTGCCGGTCTCGGCGACCGTCACGACGTATTGCAGTTGCTTCAGTGTCATAGCGTACCTCCGTTGGTGACAAGGGGACGGTTCTTTTGTCACCTTCGCGATTTCATAGAAATTGACAACAGTATATCATTCGACATAGGAAAAATCTATAGAGCGGAGAACATTTTTCGTATTTTACCTATTAGAGGGGTAGGCGTATACTGAACGCCATAATACACACAAGGGGGAACCTACTCATGGGAATTGAAAAGACACCGTTTCGGTATGATTACGTCGGCAGTTTTCTGCGTCCGGCCAAGCTGAAGAAGGCGAGAGCCGAGTTTGAGGCGGGCAAGATCGACAGGGCAGCGCTCACGGGCGTGGAGGATGAGTGCATCCGCGAGCTCGTCGCGAAGCAGAAGGAATTGGGTTTTACGGTGATCACGGACGGCGAGTTCCGCCGCGCAACGTGGCATCTGGATTTTATGTGGGGCTTTGAGGGCATCGGCCATCATCCGACGACGCGCGGACTTCCGTTCCACGGGGAGCAGGCGATGATCGACGACACGTACCTCACCGGCAAGCTGTACCTAAAGGGCGAGCACCCGTTCGTTGCGCACTGGCGCTTCCTGCAGTCGCTCGAGGACGAGAACACGGTGGCGAAGCAGACGATCCCGGCGCCGGCACAGTTCCTGGCGCAGCTGATCATGCCGTTTGCCGTGGAAAATACACGCAAGTTCTACGCGGAGGACGGCGAGCTGATCGAGGATCTGATCGCCGCATACAAGAAGGTGATCGAGCAGCTGTACGAGGCGGGATGCCGCAACCTGCAGCTGGACGACTGCACCTGGGGCATGCTTTCCGACCCGCACGTGGCGATGTTCTACGGCTCGGAGGAGGGTGTTGACCGCATCAAGGAACTGTACCTCACGGTAAATAACCGCGTTCTTGCGGATCGCCCGGCGGACCTCACGGTCAACACGCACGTGTGCCGCGGCAACTTCCACTCGACATACGCCAACAGCGGCGCGTACAATGCGGTTGCGGATTATCTCCTCGCGAAGGAAAATGTGGACGCCTTCTATCTGGAGTTTGACGACGAGCGCTCCGGCGGCTTCGACCCGCTTGCAAAGGTTGCGGGCGACAAGAAGGTCGTGCTCGGCCTGATCACGACGAAGTCCCCGAAGCTGGAGGACAAGGCTACGGTGATCGCGCGCATCCGTGAGGCGGAGAAATATTTGCCGCTCGACCGTCTGTGCTTAAGCCCGCAGTGCGGTTTTGCATCCTGCGAGATCGGCAACAAGCTGACTGAGGCGGAGCAGTGGGCCAAGCTTGCGCTCGTGAAGGAGATCGCAGAGGAAGTCTGGGGTTGACAAAAGAATCGTCCCCATGTCACCTCTTTCCGGATTGACCGCGCGTGACGCCTGCGATATAATGGGCGCAAGGCGGCAGACCGCCCGGAAATGCGGAAGGATTGACGACATGTCGGATGAATATAAAAAGACAGCAGACGCCGTTCGGCGGGAGAGAAGCATCACGAGGGAGCAGCTCGCGTGCCTGTTGGGGCAGGCAAGCTCCAGGGATGAGGAGTATCTCTTTGCGGCGGCGAGAGAGACCGCGGAGACTGTGTTTCACAAGCAGGTGTATCTTCGCGGTCTTGTTGAATTTACCAACTATTGCAAGAACGATTGCTACTACTGCGGGATCCGCTGCGGAAACCGCGCGGCGGAGCGGTATCGCCTGACAGAGGAGGAGATCCTCTCGTGCTGTGACAGCGGCGCGGAGCTTGGGTTTCGGACGTTCGTGCTGCAGGGCGGTGAGGATCCGTATTACACGGACGAGCGCGTGTGCTCGATCGTGCGAGCGATCAAGGAGCGCCACCCGGACTGCGCCGTCACGCTCTCCATCGGCGAAAAATCGTACGAAAGCTACAAGAAGTATTATGACGCCGGCGCGGACCGGTATCTTCTGCGGCACGAGACAGCAGACGAGGAGCACTATGCGAAGCTGCATCCGGCGGTGATGTCGGGCGCGTACCGCAAGCAGTGCCTGCGCGACCTGAAGGCGATCGGTTACCAGGTCGGCTGCGGCATCATGGTCGGCTCGCCGTTCCAGACGATCGACACCATCTGCGAGGATCTTGTGTTCATGCAGGAGCTGCAGCCGCACATGATCGGCATCGGGCCGTTCCTCGCACACAAGGACACGCCGTTTCGCGATGAACCAAACGGTAGCGTAGAGACGACGCTCCGGCTGCTGGCGATCCTTCGGCTGATGTTCCCGAAGGTGCTGCTTCCGGCGACCACGGCGCTCGGGACCGCCGACGCGCTCGGGCGTGAGAAGGGGATCCTGGCGGGCGCGAACGTACTGATGCCGAATCTTTCCCCGGTTTCCGTCCGCGGAAAATATCTCCTCTATGACGGCAAGATCTGCACCGGCGAGGAGGCGGCGGAGTGCAATGTGTGCCTGCGAAACCGCATCGAGCGGATCGGCTACCGCGTGGCGGACAGCCGCGGCGATCATCCGGATTTTGCGTAAACAAAGGAACTGATGAAATATCGCTTTGACGGCACGGAAAAAGCCCCCGTCTTGGGGGCTTTTTCGTGCCGTATATTGTTACGTCAGCTTGCGGTATTCCTTCGGAAGTGTGCCGGTGACGCTCTTGAAGGCCTGCGTGAACTTGCTCTGGTTCTCGTAGCCGACCTCGTGGGCGATCTCGGCGATCGGCATGTCGGTGCCGGTGAGAAGCTCCTTGGCGCGCCGGATGCGGTAGTCCTTCATGTAGGCCGCGATCGGCATGCCGAAGACGCGTTTGAATTCCATTTTCAGAGTCGTTGCATTGATGTGAAAGCGCTGCGCCAGCTCGTCGATGGTGGAGTGCTTTGTAATGTCGGAGACGAGCTCGTCATGCACTGCATTCACGACGGAGAGCTGCGAGTCGTACTCACGGCATTCCTCGAAGACCTCACGGGTCGGGCAGGCCGTCTCGATCAGGGCCTCCGCAAGCTCGTGCAGGATCTCGGTCTTCGGCGTCTTGACGACCGTGTAGATGACCTCCTTGCCGACGCGGCGGCTCGCGACGAACCCCTCGGCTTTCAGTTGCTTTAAGTGGTGTGAGACCGTTGATGCGTTCATCGAGAGGAGCGTGGCGATGTTGAACACACACTCTTCGCAATGGCACAGCAGCCAGAAGATCTGCAGGCGTTTGCCGTCGCTCATTGCCTTGAAGATATCGGACGCGGCGTCGAAGCCGGCCTCCTGCGGCATCTGGATCCGAAGCCGCTCGGTCAGCGTTCCGTGGTGGTGCGGGAGTTGATGGATCATGGTACGCTCCTTTCTCATGGCGAACAATTCTGCCATTCTGTCAACAAATTATACCATTCGGACAACAAAAACACAAGAAATCCCACGAAAAATGTTCCATTCGGAAATAGAAATATCCCGCAAAGACGGCATTTGTCCAAACATATTGACAGTTGTCAATTCGTAAAATACAGTATAGAAAAAACGGAGGTGCTTCACCATGAAGAAAACATATAAGATCGAAGTTGACTGCGCAAACTGCGCGAACCTGATGGAGGAAGCGGCGAACAAGACCGCGGGCGTCGCATCGGCCAACGTGAATTTCATGGCGCTCAAGATGGACGTCGTGTTCGAGGAGGGCGCGGATCCGAAGAAGGTCATGAAGGACGTGCTGAAGGCGTGCCGCAAGGTTGAGCCGGACTGCGAGATCGAGTTCTGATCGAGGGATCAAACGAGATGAGAAATCTCTTCAGGTACTGAGTTTACATCCGTCGGGTGACGGAGGAGGTGTCGTATGAGTCGAAAGCAAAAGAAAATGTTAGCGCGGATCGTGATCGCAGCCGTGCTGCTGATCGCGCTGCAGTTCATCCCGGTCAAGGGGATCCCGCGGTTCGTCGCATTTTTCGGAGTATATCTGATCATCGGGTACGACATCCTTCGCAAGGCGGGCAAGGGAATCCTCAACCGCCGCGTATTTGACGAGAATTTTCTGATGGCGGTGGCGACCGTCGGCGCGTTCGCGCTTGCGATCTACGAGCGGAGCGGAGATTACAACGAGGCGATCGCCGTCCTGCTGTTCTACCAGATCGGAGAGCTGTTCCAGAGCTACGCGGTCGGCAAGAGCCGCCGGAACATCGCGGCGCTCATGGACATCCGGCCGGATTACGCCAACGTTGAGACGGACGGAAAGCTCGAGAGAGTCTCACCGGACGAGGTGCCGGTGGGGAGCATCATCGTCGTACAGCCCGGTGAGAAGGTACCGATCGACGGCATTGTGGCGGAGGGTCGTTCGAGCCTCAACACAAGCGCTTTGACCGGTGAGAGCGCGCCGCGCGAGGTTGCGGAGGGCGACGAGATCATCAGCGGCTGCATCAACGAAAACGGAGTATTGCGGATCCGCACGACGAAGGAGTTCGGCGATTCCACGGTCTCCAAGATCCTCGAGCTTGTGGAAAATGCGAGCTCCCGCAAGTCGCGCTCGGAGAACTTCATCTCCCGGTTCGCACGTGTGTACACGCCTGCGGTGTGCTATCTGGCGCTCGCGCTGGCGGTGCTGCCTCCGCTTGTGAATCTCATTTTCCTCGGGAACGCGGCGAACTTCGGAACCTGGATCTACCGGGCGCTCACATTTCTCGTGATCAGCTGCCCGTGCGCATTGGTCATCAGCATCCCGCTGTCGTTCTTCGCCGGCATCGGCGGGGCGAGCCGCGAGGGTATCCTGATCAAGGGCTCCAACTATCTGGAGCTGCTCGCACAGACCAAATACGTTGTGTTCGACAAGACCGGAACGCTCACGAAGGGCGTGTTCGAGGTTGTCGGCGTGCATCATAACGAGCTTGAGGAGAAGAAGATCCTCGAGTATGCGGCGCTCGCGGAGTGCGCGTCGTCGCATCCGATCAGCCTGAGCCTGCAGAGGGCGTACGGGAAGGAGATCGACCGGAGCCGCGTGAGCGACATCGAGGAGATCGGCGGACACGGGATCATCGCGAAGGTCGACGGCGTGGCGGTTGCCGCGGGCAACGCCAAGCTGATGGAGCGGCTGAATATGGAATACTGCGACTGCCACAGCACCGGCACCGTGATCCACGTCGGGATCGACGGCGTGTACGCAGGCCACATCCTCCTTTCGGACGTGGTCAAGCCGCACGCGAAGGAGGCGCTCGGCGCGCTCCGCAGAAGCGGCGTTGCGAGGACGGTCATGCTGACCGGCGACAGCAAACGCGTGGCGGAGGAGGTCGCCGCATCGCTCGGCGTGGACGAGGTCCGCAGCGAGCTTCTGCCGGCGGACAAGGTGACACATGTCGAGGAGATCCTCGCGAAGAAATCCGAGCGCGAGATCGTCGCGTTCGTCGGTGACGGCATCAACGACGCGCCGGTACTGAGCCGTGCGGACATCGGCATCGCCATGGGCGCGATGGGAAGCGACGCGGCCATCGAGGCGGCCGACATCGTGCTGATGGACGACGATCCGTTACAGATCGCGAAGGCGGTCGGCATCAGCCGCAAATGCATCCGCATCGTGTACCAGAACATCGCATTCGCGCTCATCGTCAAATTCGGCTGCCTGATCCTCGGTGCTCTCGGTATCGCCGACATGTGGGCCGCGATCTTCGCGGACGTCGGCGTCATGATCCTTGCAGTGCTCAACGCGATCCGCTGCCTGCGGGTCCCCTGTCACAAAAAATGTGCTTGACAAACGGCGAGGTCGGATGTACAGTACGAAAATAGAAAAGGCAATGGCGTCTTGGAGAATACCCTCCGAGGCGCCTTTTTGCGTATCGGAGGTAGTCGGTATGTGTTCAATACTAGGTGTTTGCGGTGAGGAATTCGAATATCGTAAGGTGCGGGAAATGCTTGCAAAGACGCAGTCCCGCGGACCGGATGCGAGCCGGATCGTGAATACCGGCAACGGATGGCTCGGGTTCAACCGCCTGTCGATCATGGGCCCGGGCGATGCGGGAATGCAGCCGTTTTTATATGCCGGTAAGGACACGGAGCCGGTGTGGAAGCTTGCGGAGGAGGAGACCGGAACGGAGTTCCCCGCAGACTGTGACGCGGCTGTCGTGTGCAACGGCGAGATCTACGGATTCCGCGCACAGAAGGAGAAGCTGCAGAAGAAGGGGTATCTCTTCCGCAGCGAGTCGGACTGCGAGATGCTCGGGTATCTCTACCGCGAGTTCGGCGTCGAGATGTTCAAGGAGCTCGACGCGGAGTTTGCGATGATCCTGTACGACCGCAAGAAGGATGCGTACATCGCGGCGCGCGATCCGATCGGTATCCGCCCGCTCTATTACGGGATTACGGAGAAGGGTACGTATGTGTTTGCGTCCGAGCCGAAGAACCTGATCGGGGTCGTCTCGGAGGTGCGCCCGTTCCCACCCGGACACTATTTTGCGGACGGAGAGTTTGTCTGCTACCGCGACATGTCGGATGTGAAAGAGTTCCACGGCGAGGTGCCGGAGGACGTGACGGAGGGCATCCGCGAGCGTCTGATCGCCGGCGTCACCAAGCGCATGGACTCGGACACGCCGGTCGGCTTCCTGCTCTCGGGCGGACTTGACTCCTCGCTTGTGTGCGGCATCGCCGCGAGCATCACGGACAAGCCGCTGGAGACGTACGCCATCGGTATGGACATCGATGCCATCGACTTAAAGTACGCCCGTGAGGTGGCGGACTACATTCACTCGAACCATCATGAGGTCATCATCACGAAGGAGGATGTCTGCAACGCCGTGGAGACAGTCATCGAGGCCCTCGGCACGTACGACATCACCACGATCCGCGCCTCGGTCGGCATGTATCTCGTGTGCCGCGCGATCCATCGCGAGTCGGACCTTCGCGTGATCCTGACCGGTGAGATCTCGGATGAGATCTTCGGATACAAATACACCGATTTTGCGCCGAGCGCTGCGGAGTTCCAGGCGGAGGCAGAGAAGCGCATCCGCGAGATCCACATGTACGACGTGCTCCGCGCGGACCGCTGCATCAGCGTGAACTCGCTGGAGGCGAGAGTGCCGTTCGGCGACCTCGACTTCGTCGAGTACTGTATGTCGATCAACCCCGAGCTCAAGATGAACCGCTACAACAAGGGCAAGTATCTTCTTCGCAAGGCGTTCGAGAAGGACGCGCTGATCCCGGAGAGCATTCTGTGGCGCGAGAAAGCGGCATTTTCCGATGCGGTCGGACACTCGCTTAGGGACGACCTCACCGAGATGGCGGAGGCCCGCTACACCGACGAGGAGTTCGCAAAGAGGACGGCGCGCTACGAGCATGCAAAGCCGTTCACGAAGGAGTCGCTCATGTACCGCGAGATCTTCGAAAAATACTATCCCGGCCAGTCGGCGATGGTCGACGACTTCTGGATGCCGAACAAGTCCTGGGAGGGCTGCAACGTGAACGATCCGTCCGCGCGAGTCCTCGCAAACTACGGCGCGAGCGGCGTTTGAAACATTTTTCGAAAAATTGAAAAAAAGTGCTTGACACTGCGAACGATGTGCAGTACAATGCGGAATCATAAAGACAACGGCGTCTTGGAGAGTTCCTCCGAGGCGCCTTTTTTGTTTTTCCGAAACCACACGGCGGCGGTCATAAAGACGGCTGCCGGAAGAATAAAAAGGAGGCTGTTATGGATAAGCAAAATGTTCCCGAACTGTTTGGCTCGATGGTTTTTGACGACCGCGAGATGCGGGCGCGGCTATCTGCGAAAGTGTATCGCTCGCTGCGCAAGACAATCGACGAAAATGCAAAGCTGGAGGCGTCCGTTGCCGACGCGGTTGCATTGGAGATGCGAAACTGGGCGGTAGAAAAGGGCGCAACGCATTTTACGCATTGGTTCCAACCGCTTACCGGAATCACGGCCGAGAAGCATGACAGCTTCATCACCCCGTCCCCGGACGGCGGCGTGATCATGGAGTTCTCCGGCAAGGAGCTCATCAAGGGCGAGCCGGATGCATCGAGTTTCCCGTCCGGCGGGTTGCGCGCAACCTTCGAGGCGAGAGGCTACACCGCATGGGACCCGACATCCTACGCGTTCATCAAGGATCACACCCTTTGCATTCCCACCGCGTTCTGTTCTTACTCGGGCGACGCGCTCGACAAGAAGACGCCGCTGCTTCGCTCGATGCAGGCGCTTGACCGCCAGGCAAAGCGAATCCTGAAGCTGTTCGGCAAGGACGCAAAATACGTTCGCACGAGCGTAGGTCCGGAGCAGGAGTACTTCCTGGTTGACGAGCAGATGTTCTTAAAGAGACCTGACCTTGTATACACGGGCCGCACGCTGTTCGGTGCGATGCCGCCGAAGGGACAGGAGCTTGACGATCACTACTTCGGCGTGATCAAGCCCCGCGTCACGGCGTTCATGGAAGACCTCAACGAGGAGCTCTGGAAGCTTGGTATTCTCGCCAAGACCGAGCACAACGAGGTTGCTCCCGCACAGCACGAGCTCGCACCGATCTATTCCACGACCAACGTGGCAACCGACCACAACCAGTTGACGATGGAGATCATGCAGAAGGTTGCGAGAAAGCACGGAATGGTTTGTCTGTTGCACGAGAAGCCGTTCGCAGGCGTCAACGGCTCCGGCAAGCACAACAACTGGTCCATGGCGACCGACACGGGCATGAACCTGTTGTCGCCCGGCGACACCCCTTATGAAAATGCACAGTTCCTCGTATTCCTGTGCGCGGTCATCCAGGCCGTCGATGATTACCAGGATCTGTTGAGACTCTCCGTTGCAACGGCGGGCAACGACCACCGTCTCGGCGCGAACGAGGCGCCGCCGGCGATCATCTCCGTGTTCCTCGGCGATGAGCTCACCGCGATCCTCGATGCGATCAAGTCGGACAAGCCGTACTACGGCAAGGAGAAGGAAGTCCTGAAGCTAGGTGTTTCGCTCCTTCCGGACATCTCCCGCGACACGACGGACCGCAACCGTACATCGCCGTTCGCATTTACCGGAAACAAGTTCGAGTTCCGTTCGCTCGGTTCTTCCAACAGCATCGCCTGCTGCAACATCATGTTGAACGCGGCGGTGGCAGAGAGCCTTCGCCAGTATGCGGATCGCCTTGAGCAGGCACAGGACTTCGAGGCGGCGATCCACGATCTGATCAAGGAGACGATCACGAAGCACGAGCGCATCCTCTTCAACGGCAACGGATACTCCGAGGAGTGGGTGAAGGAAGCGACCGAGGTGAGAGGCCTGTCCAACCTCAAGACGACGGCGGATGCAATGCCGCATCTTTTGGACAAGAAGAACAAGGACATGCTCATCGCACACAAGGTATTTACCGAGTCCGAGCTGAATTCCCGCTGTGAGATCATGCTGGAGAATTACTGCAAGACCGTGAACATCGAAGGTCATACGATGGTCGACATGGTTCGCAAGAACTATCTGCCGGCGATCGAGGAGTACCTCGGAAGCCTTGCCAAGGCGACATCGCTGATGAAGTCGGTGAGCAGCAAGGTACAGTGCAACTACGAGATCTCGACGATGGAGCGGTTGTCCGAGCTTACGGACGGCATCCTGACGCACGTCGAGGCACTCGAGGCAGCGCTTTCGGATCTCAAGAAGTACGACGACATCAAGGCAACGTCCGAGGCGGTACGCGACGATGTTCTTCCGAAGATGGCAGAGCTTCGCAAGTACGTGGACGAGGCAGAGATGCTCTCGAGCGAACAGTGCTGGCCGTTCCCGAGCTACGGGAAGCTTCTGTTCAGCGTATATTGATCGGCTGACAAAGAAAAAGAATATATCGAGAAGGTCATCCCACAAAGGCGTGGATCGTCGGTGGGATGGCCTTTTCCATTGGAGGTAGAAACATGACGGATACGATTTTGACATCGATTCAGGGAGAAGTATTTGGGGTTTGGTTTTTGATCGGAGCTGCTCTGGTGTTCTGGATGCAGGCCGGATTTGCAATGGTGGAAACGGGGTTCTGCCGTGCAAAGAACGCAGGTAACATTCTCATGAAGAACCTGATGGACTTCTGTATCGGATGTGTGGTATTCATCCTCATCGGTTTCGGTTTGCTGCTCGGCGAGGATCTGTGCGGACTCATCGGTAAGCCCGGGTTCGACATTTTCACGGCGTATGAGAAGTTTGACTGGTCCAACTTCATCTTCAACCTTGTATTCTGCGCGACAACCGCGACGATCGTGTCCGGTGCCATGGCAGAGCGCACGAAGTTCCTCAGCTACTGCGTGTACTCCGGCGTGATCTCCGCATTGGTATACCCGATCGAAGCACACTGGATCTGGGGCGGCGGCTGGTTGGCACAGGCCGGATTCCATGATTTCGCAGGCTCTTGTGCGATCCACATGGTTGGCGGTATCGCTGCATTGATCGGTGCAAAGATGGTAGGTCCCAGAATCGGCAAGTTCGAGAAGGACGAGAAGGGCAAGGTAACCAAGGTCAACGCTTTCCCGGGCCACAACATCGTTATGGGCGCTCTCGGCGTGTTCATCCTGTGGCTTGGCTGGTACGGTTTCAACGGTGCAGCCTGCACCTCGATGGATCAGCTGGCGTCGGTGTTCGTGACAACGACGATCGCACCTTCCATCGCAACGGTTGTATGTATGGTATTCACCTGGGTACGCTACGGCAAGCCCGATGTATCAATGTGTTTGAACGCTTCGCTGGCAGGCCTTGTAGCCATCACGGCGGGCTGCGATGTGACCGACGCGTTCGGTGCTATCGTGATCGGTGCGGTTGCAGGACTTCTGGTATGCTTCGGCGTTTGGGTTTTGGATTACAAGTTCCGTATTGACGATCCCGTCGGTGCGGTTGCGGTACATATGATGAACGGTATCTGGGGCACGATCGCCGTCGGTCTGTTCGCAACGACCTCGGCACCCGGAAACGATGAGATCGTCGGTCTGTTCTACGGCGGCGGTTTCAAGCAGCTCGGTCTGCAGCTGGCGGGCTTCGGCTCGGTGGCAGCCTGGACCGTGGTCATGATGATCATCGTATTTTCCGTCATCAAGGCGATCTTCGGACTTCGTGTTACGACTGAGGAGGAGATCGAAGGTCTGGATGTGAAGGAACACGGTCTTGCTTCTGCATACGCAGGCTTCTCCGTAGTTGATATGACCGGCGCGGCAATGTCGCAGAACGAGAACACGAACCTCGGTGTCGCCGATTACGAGCAGGCGAGCGAGGCGATGAAGGAAGCAGCGGTTCCCGTGGAAAATGCTTCGCAGTACGTCAAGGGTACCGGCCTCGACACCGGTATGCACAAGGTTGTCATTATCACCAAGCTTTCCCGCTATGACGCGATCAAGAGAGCACTCAACGATCTCGGCGTGACCGGTATCACCGTGACGCAGGTTACGGGTTGCGGTATCCAGAAGGGCGCAGGTCAGATGTACCGTGGCGTTGAGATGGATATGACGCTCCTTCCGAAGATCAAGCTCGAGGTAGTCGTGAGCCGGATCCCGGTCGACAAGGTCATCGATGTTGCGAAGCGCACACTGTACACCGGCAAGATCGGCGACGGCAAGATCTTCGTATATCCGGTGAGCAGGGTTGTCAAGATCCGCACCGGCGAGGAGAACTTCGAAGCATTGCAGGATGTCGAGTAAACAGAATCTATAGAGCCGTTCGGCAGGGCATGCGCGCCCTGCCTTTCGGCGTGTTGTGACAGGTCCCGGAGGACAATACAAAACGGAGGCTTTTTGGTATGGAATGGTATGAGACTACGGACAAACCGAGGGAGGAATGCGGCGTGTTCGGCATGTACGCGCCGGTCGGAACGCCGGTGGCGCGCGACATCTACTGCGGATTGACGGCGCTGCAGCACCGCGGACAGGAGTCGGCGGGCATCGCCGTGTCCGACACCTCGGGAGAGAAGGGCAACCGCGTCGTGCGCAAGGGCATGGGCCTGGTGAGTGAGGTGTTCGGGGAGGCGGAGCTTGCGAAGCTCACCGGAAACATCGGCGTCGGCCACGTGCGCTACTCGACGACGGGCGGCAGCACGCTCGAGAACGCGCAGCCCATCTGCATGAACTACAGCAAGGGCAGCCTGTCGCTCGTACACAACGGCAACATCCGCAACGCCGAGGCACTCAAGGAGGAGCAGATGAACCGCGGCCAGGCGCACTACACAACGTCGGATTCCGAGGTGCTCGCCTACGAGATCATCAGCGAGCGCGTGCGCTGCGGGGCGGTGGAGGAGGCCGTGAAGCGGGCCGCCGTGAAGCTGCGGGGCGGTTACGCGGTCCTCGTGATGTCTCCCCGGAAAATGATCGCGATCCGCGATCCGTTCGGCATCAAGCCGCTCGTGCTCGGGCGCAAGGGTGAGGCGTACATCTTCGCCTCGGAGAGCGCGGCGATCGAGAGTGTCGGAGGGACGCTTCTTCGGGACGTAAGGCCCGGCGAGATCGTGACCGTCACCGAGGACGGGATCACCAGCGATGAGACGATGTGCGGCGGACAGGCGGCACACTGCGTGTTTGAGTACATTTATTTTGCGCGAACGGACTCCGTGATGGACGGTGTCGAGGTGCGTGAGGCACGGTTCCGCGCGGGGCAGGCGTTGGCGCGCATCTGCAACGTGCAGGAAGACCTTGTCGCGGGCGTGCCGGACTCGGGACTCGCGGCGGCGGAAGGGTATGCTGCGGCGTCGGGGATCCCGTTTGCGATCGCGTTTCATAAGAACAGCTACATCGGCCGGAGTTTCATCAAGCCGACCGACGAGGAGCGCAAGAACGCCGTTCACCGCAAGCTTGCAGTTCTTCGGTCGGTCGTGAAGGGCAAGAGGATGGTGCTGATCGACGACTCGATCGTGCGCGGCACGACGATGCGCCAGATCATCGAGATGCTGCGGGAGGCCGGTGCGGTCGAGGTGCATGTGTGCATCAGCTCGCCGCCGTTCCTGCATCCCTGCTACTACGGCACCGACGTGCCTTCGGCGCGGCAGCTGATCGCGTCCGAGCACTCCGCCGCGGAGATCGCCGTGGAGATCGGCGCGGACTCGCTCACGTACCTGCGCGAGGAGGACTTCCGGACCATGGTCGGGGACCTTCCGCTGTGCACGGCATGCTTTGACAATCGATATCCCGTGTAAACCGAAAAAACTCTTGACATTGCGCGGACGTAGCGTTAAAATGTGTAAAAATGTCAACGAGGACATCATTTTTTGTTGTTTGAATATCGGTTTAACGGAAGCAATGGCGCTTCGGATCGCAGGATCCGCAGCGCCTTTTTTATTTTCCGAAACCGGTAAGGGCAGACTCCGACGGGTAACCGGAGCTGCGAGAAGGAGGACGACGAGATGAATGAACAATTCAACAGGATTCGGGAGAACGGTTTGTATCGGTCCGAATTCGAGCACGACAACTGCGGTATCGGCGCGATCGTGGACATCGCCGGCAAGGCCGGCCACGCGCTCGTGTGCGACGCGCTGTCGATCGTGGAGAATCTGGAGCACCGCGCGGGCAAGGACGCGGAGGGCAAGACCGGTGACGGCGTGGGTATCCTCACGCAGGTTCCTCACCGCTTCTTCGTGCGCAAGCTTGCCGAGCAGGGCGTGACGCTCCCCGGCCGCCGCGAGTACGGCGTCGGTATGTTCTTCTTCCCGCAGGACGAGCTTGCGATGCGTCAGGCGAAGACGATGTTTGAGATCATCGTGCGCAAGGCCGGCCTCACCTTCCTCGCATGGCGCGATGTGGAGTCGGATCCCGATGTCCTCGGGACAAAGGCGAGAGAGTGCATGCCGAACATCGTGCAGGCGTTCGTCGCGAGACCGGAGGGCGTGACCGACGACCTTGCCTTCGACCGCATGCTGTATCTCGTCCGCCGCGAGTTCGAGCAGAGCAACGACAACACGTACGTCGTCTCGTTCTCGTGCCGCACGATCGTCTACAAGGGCATGTTCTTAGTGGGGCAGTTGCGAACATTTTTCGCAGATCTTCGTGACAAGGATTACGAGTCTGCCATCGCGATGGTGCACTCGCGCTTCTCGACAAACACGATGCCCAGCTGGAACCGCGCACACCCGAACCGTCTGATCGTCCACAACGGCGAGATCAACACGATCCGCGGCAACGCGGACAAGATGTTAGCGCGCGAGGAGACCATGCACACCGACATCTTCTCCGACGAGGATATGACGAAGGTTCTTCCCGTCATCTCGGAGAGCGGTTCGGACTCCGCGATGCTTGACAACACACTGGAATTTCTGATGATGAGCGGAATGGATCTGCCGCTCGCAATGACCATATTGATCCCCGAGCCGTGGGCTCACAACGAGACGCTCTCACAGGAGGAGCGCGACTTCTACCAGTACTACGCGACGATGATGGAGCCGTGGGACGGCCCCGCGTCGATCCTGTTCTCCGACGGCGATGTGATGGGCGCGATCCTCGACCGCAACGGTCTGCGTCCTTCCCGCTACTACGTGATGGACGACGGCCGCCTGATCCTCTCGTCCGAGGTCGGTGTTCTTGACCTTCCGGAGGAGCACATCGTGACAAAGGAGCGCCTGCATCCCGGCAAGCTGCTGCTCGTCGACACGCGCGCCGGCAAGATCGTCTCCGACCAGGAGATCAAGGAGCTCTACGCGCATGCAAAGCCGTACGGCGAGTGGCTTGACAGCAACCTCGCACTTCTGTCGGACGTCAAGATCCCGAACAAGAAGGTCCCGGCGATCACGGGAGAGGAGCGCAAGCGTCTGCAGAAGGCGTTTGGATACACCTGGGAGAACTACCACGACGGTATCCTCGGCATGGCGCTGAACGGGACCGAGACGATCGGCTCGATGGGCGTCGACACGCCGATCGCGGCGCTGTCGGAGGAATACCAGCCGCTGTTCTATTATTTTAAGCAGCTCTTCGCACAGGTCACCAACCCGCCGATCGATGCGCAGCGCGAGGAGATCGTGACGTCGCGCACGGTGTACGTCGGCAAGAACGGTAATCTCCTGGAGGAGAAGCCGGAGAACTGCCGCGTTCTGAAGATCAACAACCCGATCCTGACGGATCTCGATCTTCTGAAGATGGAAAATATGAAGAAGGACGGATTCAAGGTTCTCCGCGTATCCACCCTCTACTATAAGAGCACGCCGATGAAGCGCGTTCTGAACCACCTCTTCGTCGAGGTGGACCGCGCATACAAGGAAGGCGCGAACATCCTGATCCTGTCCGACCGCGGCGTGGATGAGAACCACGTGGCGATCCCGTCGCTGTTGGCGGTTGCCGCAGTGCACAAGCACCTCGTTGAGACGCGCAAGTGCACGGCGATGTCGCTGATCTTGGAGTCCGGCGAGCCGCGGGAGGTGCATCATTTTGCGACACTGCTCGGCTACGGCGCATCCGCGGTCAACCCGTATCTCGCACACGCGACGATCGCACAGCTGATCGAGGAGGATCTGCTCGACAAGGATTACTACGCAGCCGTTGAGGATTACGACAACGCGATCCTGTTCGGCATCGTCAAGATCGCTTCGAAAATGGGTATCTCGGCGATCCAGTCGTACCAGGGCAGCAAGATCTTCGAGGCGATCGGTATCTCCGAGGAGGTCACGAAGGAGTATTTTCCGGGCACGGTCAGCCGCGTGGGCGGCATCACGCTCGAGGATATCGCGAAGGCCGTCGACAAGCAGCACAGCCTTGCGTTTGATCCGCTCGGCATGAAGACCGACCTTGAGCTCACGGCGACCGGCCGCCACAAGAGACGCGCGCAGGGTGAGAACCACCGCTACAATCCGCAGACGATCCACATGCTGCAGATGGCGACGCGCGAGGGCGATTACGGCAAATTCAAGGAATACACGAAGCTGGTCGACGCGGAGAAGACCGGCTACCTGCGCAGCCTGCTCGATTTTGCGTACCCCGAGGAGGGCGTGCCGATCGAGGAAGTCGAGAGCGCAGAGTCCATCGTGACAAGATTTAAGACCGGCGCAATGTCGTACGGTTCGATCTCCGAGGAGGCTCACCGCACGCTGGCGATCGCGATGAACCACCTGCACGGCAAGTCGAACAGCGGTGAGGGCGGCGAGAGCGAGGAGCGAATCCTCTCGGCCGGAACCGATCACGACGAGAGCTCGGCCATCAAGCAGGTGGCGAGCGGCCGTTTCGGCGTGACGAGCCGTTACCTGGTCAGCGCGCAGGAGATCCAGATCAAGATGGCGCAGGGCGCGAAGCCCGGCGAGGGCGGACATCTTCCGGGCAAGAAGGTGTACCCGTGGATCGCGAAGACGAGACATTCCACGCCCGGTGTGAGCCTGATCTCGCCTCCGCCGCACCATGATATCTACTCGATCGAGGATCTGGCTCAGCTGATCTATGATCTGAAAAATGCTAATAAGAACGCACGCATTTCCGTGAAGCTCGTAAGCGAGGCGGGCGTGGGTACCGTCGCGGCGGGCGTTGCCAAGGCCGGCGCGGGCGTCGTGCTCATCTCGGGTTACGACGGTGGTACCGGAGCGGCGCCGCTGTCGTCCATCCACAACGCGGGACTTCCTTGGGAGCTCGGCCTTGCGGAGACGCATCAGACGCTTCTGGCCAACGGACTTCGCAACCGCGTCGTCGTGGAGACGGACGGCAAGCTGATGAGCGGCCGTGACGTTGCGATCGCGGCGATGCTCGGCGCGGAGGAGTTCGGTTTCGCTACGGCACCGCTGGTGACGATGGGGTGTGTGATGATGCGTGTGTGCCAGTCGGATACGTGTCCGATGGGTATCGCAACGCAGAATCCGGAGCTTCGCAAGCGTTTCTCGGGCAAGCCGGAGTACGTGGAGAACTTCATGATGTTCATCGCGCAGGAGCTGCGTGAGATCATGAGCCGTCTCGGTGTCCGCACCGTCTCGGAGCTGGTCGGCAGGACCGATTTCCTGAAGCGCAAGGACAATCTTACGGACGACGAGTCGAAGCTCGATTTCGATCGCATCCTCTGCCCGGCAGACGAAGCGCGTGAGGCCGCGACGTTCCGTCCGGAGTGCGCATACGACTTCAAGCTCGGCGAGACAAAGGATGAGAGCGAGCTGCTGACCTCGAAGGCGGTACAGAAGGCGATCGCAAGCGGAAAGAAGGCGGAGCTCGACGTGCACGTGAAGAGCACGGACCGCACGTTCGGTACGCTGCTCGGCGCAGAGATCACGAGAAAGCATCCGGAGGGACTGCCTGAGGACACGATCACCATCCGGTGCGAGGGCGCCGGCGGACAGAGCTTCGGCGCATTTATCCCGAAGGGCCTGACGATCCGGCTCACGGGCGATTCCAACGACTATTTCGGCAAGGGACTCTCGGGCGGCACGCTCACGGTCCGCGCGCCGAAGGAAGCGGCATACGATCCGCATGAGAATATTCTGGTCGGCAACGTTGCGCTGTACGGCGCGACCTCCGGCAAGGTGTTCATCGCCGGCATGGCGGGCGAGCGGTTCTGCATCCGAAACTCCGGTGCAACGGCGGTTGTCGAGGGCGTCGGCGAGCACGGATGCGAGTATATGACCGGCGGTGTTGCGGTCATCCTCGGAAGCACGGGCAAGAACTTCGCAGCCGGCATGAGCGGCGGCGTGGCGTATGTGCTCGACGAGGACAACCGGCTGTACCGTCACCTGAACAAGCAGTTGGTCAGCATGGAAAAAGTGGAGACGAAGACGGATCTCGAGCAGCTCGAGAGCATCATCGCGGAGCATGTGGCGGCGACCGATTCCGCCAAGGGCAAGGAAGTGCTTGCAAACTTCCGCGAGTATGCGCCGATGTTCAAGAAGATCATCCCGATCGATTACAAGAGAATGCTCCATGGAATTGCGATGTACGAGGAGCAGGGGGAGGATCACGAGACCGCGGTGAACTCCGCATTCAAAGCGTTCGTAGGAGGTGAACTGTAATGGGAAAAACGACAGGATACCTGGAATATGAGCGCATGGACGGCCCGGTTCGCACGGAGGCGGACCGCGTCAGGGATTTCAAGGAATTTCACGGAGAATTACCTCCGGTGGAACGGCAGAAGCAGGCGGCGCGGTGCATGGACTGCGGCGTTCCGTTCTGCCAGGCGGGCACGATGCTCGCCGGGATGGCTTCGGGCTGTCCGCTTCACAATCTCGTTCCGGAGATCAACGATCTGATCTGCCGCGGACGGATGGAGGAGGCATATCACAGGCTGTCGGTCACACACAGCTTCCCGGAGTTTACCGGGCGCGTGTGTCCGGCGCTGTGTGAGGCAGCTTGTACGTGCGGCGTGCACAATACGCCGGTCACGACGAAGGAAAATGAGAGAGCCGTCATCGAGTACGCCTATGCGCACGGGCTGGTCCGCGAGGAGACGCCTGCGACGCGCACGGGCAAGCGCGTTGCGGTCGTCGGAAGCGGTCCCTCGGGACTCGCGGCGGCGCAGGTTTTGAACCGGAAGGGTCATTCGGTGACGGTCTTCGAGCGAAGAGATCGCATCGGCGGACTTCTTCGGTACGGCATTCCGAACATGAAGCTGGACAAGTCGGTGATCGACCGGCGCGTCAAGCTGATGGAGGAGGCCGGCGTGCAGTTTGTGGTCAACGCGGACATCGGCAGAGACGTGTCTGCGGAGAAGCTTGCGGAAGAGTACGACGCAGTCGTGCTTGCATGCGGCGCATCCCACGCGCGGGATCTGGACGTCCCGGGGCGCGATGCGAAGGGCATCCGATTCGCGGTGGACTTCCTCTCGGAAGTGACCAAGAAGCTGCTCGACAGTGATTTTACCGACATACCCACATACCTTGCAAACGATAAGGACGTCATCGTCATCGGCGGCGGCGACACAGGAAACGACTGCGTCGGGACCTGTGTTCGCCTGGGAGCGAAGAGCATCACTCAGCTTGAGATGATGCCGGAGCCGCCGGTGGCGCGGACGCCCGGAAACCCGTGGCCGGAGTGGCCGAGGGTCAAAAAGACCGACTACGGCCAGGAGGAGGCGGCACATCGCTTCGGCGATGATCCCCGCGTGTACTGCACGACGGTCAAGGAGTTTATCAAGGACGATGAGGGCAATCTGATAGAGGCTGTTTTGGTGACGCTCGCGCCGCAGAAGGATGAGGCGACGGGCCGCACGCGCATGGTGCCGGTCGAGGGCTCGGAGCGCAAGGTTCCGGCGCAGCTGGTGCTGATCGCGGCGGGCTTCCTCGGAAGCGAGAGCTACGTCACGGAGGCGTTCGGCGTGGAGACCGATGCACGCACGAACGTGAAGACGGCACCGGGCGAGTACCGGACGTCTAAGAAGAACATATTTACCGCGGGAGACATGCACCGCGGACAGTCGCTCGTCGTATGGGCGATCTCAGAGGGAAGAAACGCTGCGCTCGCGGTTGACGCGGCCCTGATGGGCTACGCGGAGCCCGCGGCAAACTAGGAGGAAGTATGGCAACGATCAACAGGAATTACTTGAAACTGCCGGGGAGCTATCTGTTCTCCGCGATCGGTAAGAAGGTGCGGGAGTATGAGTCGGCGCATCCGGACGCAGAGGTTATCCGCCTCGGCATCGGCGATGTGACGCAGCCGATCGCACCGAGCATCGTGAAGGCGCTTCATGCGGCGACCGAGGAGATGGGCAACGCGGCGACGTTCCGCGGCTATGCTCCGGATCTCGGGTACGCGTTCCTGCGTGAGACGATTGCCGACAAGGACTACGCAAGCCGCGGATGCGACATTGCGGCCGATGAGATCTTCGTCTCGGACGGCGCAAAATGCGACTGCGGTAACATTCAGGAAATCTTCGGATATGACAACCGGATCGCCGTGTGCGATCCGGTCTATCCGGTTTATGTGGACTCAAATGTCATGGCCGGAAGAACCGGTGAGTATGACCCGCAGACGCAGCGCTACAAGGGCGTGATCTACATGCCGTGCACGCCGGACAACGGGTACACCCCGGAGCTTCCGACGGAGGTACCGGACCTGATCTATCTGTGTTTTCCGAACAATCCGACCGGCGCGGTCATGAAGAAGGACCAGCTGCAGGAGTGGGTGGACTATGCAAACAAAAACGGCAGCATCATTCTGTACGATGCCGCCTACGAGGCGTTCATCGCCGAGGAGGGCGTGCCGCACAGTATTTTTGAATGCGCGGGCGCGCGCACGTGTGCGATCGAGTTCCGCTCCTTCTCGAAGACGGCCGGGTTCACCGGACTCCGCCTCGGCTACACGGTGATCCCGAAGGATCTCGAGGCCGGCGGCGAGAAGCTGTGGCCGCTCTGGGCGCGCCGCCACGGCACCAAATACAACGGTGCTCCGTACATCATCCAGCGCGCCGGCGAGGCGGTATACACCGACGAGGGACAGCGCGAGATCCGGGAGCAGATCCGCTACTACATGGACAACGCGAAGATCATCCGCGACGGGCTTCGGGAAGCGGGCTACGAGGTCTCGGGAGGTGTCAACGCGCCGTACCTGTGGCTCAAGACGCCGAAGGGCATGACGAGCTGGGAGTACTTTGACTGGCTGCTGTCGGAGGTCAACGTCGTCGGCACGCCGGGCGTCGGGTTCGGACCGAACGGCGAGGGACATTTCCGGCTGACGGCGTTCGGAAGCCGCGAGAACACGATCGCAGCGGTCGAGCGGATCCGCAAGGCGTCGCTATAGTACGACGGAAAACGAATAACACAACAGGATGAACAGGGGCAGGAGGACAAGACAATGACGAAATACATATTCGTGACCGGAGGTGTTGTATCCGGACTCGGCAAGGGGATCACGGCGGCGTCGCTCGGACGTCTTTTGAAGGCGAGAGGGCTGAAGGTGGCAGCACAGAAGCTCGACCCGTACATCAACGTGGATCCCGGCACGATGAGCCCGTATCAGCACGGCGAGGTCTACGTGACGGAGGACGGCGCCGAGACCGATCTCGACCTCGGACACTACGAGCGATTCATCGATGAGGATCTGAACCGCTTCTCCAACCTGACCTCCGGCAAGGTATACTGGAACGTCCTCAACAAGGAGCGCCGCGGCGAGTATCTCGGCTCGACGGTGCAGGTGATCCCGCACATCACCAACGAGATCAAGGAGTTCGTCTACAGAGTCGGCCGTGAGACCGACGCGGACGTTGTGATCACCGAGATCGGCGGCACCATCGGCGACATTGAGTCGCAGCCGTTCATCGAGGCAGTCCGCCAGATCTCTCTGGAGATCGGCCGCGCCAACAGCCTGTTCATCCACGTAACGCTTGTTCCGTACCTGCACGGTTCGGAGGAGCACAAGTCCAAGCCGACGCAGCACTCCGTCAAGGAGCTGCAGGGCATGGGCATCAACCCCGACATCATCGTACTGCGGTGCGACGAACCGCTGGAGGAGAGCATTTTCCGGAAAATATCTCTCTTCTGTAACGTCAAGGAGGACTGCGTCATCGAGAACCGCACGCTCGGCAGCCTGTATGAGGCGCCGCTGATGCTGGAGGATTCCAACTTCTCCGGCGTTGTGTGCCGGGAGCTCGGCATCGACGCTCCGGAACCCGACCTCACCGAGTGGAAGCAGCTCGTGCGCAACATCGACTCGCGCAACGGCGAGGTGACGATCGCTCTGGTCGGCAAATACGTCCAGCTCCACGACGCGTACCTCTCCGTCATGGAGGCGCTCAACCACGCGGGCTTCGAGACGAACTCGCACGTGCGCATCGAGTGGATGGATTCGGAGGAACTGAACGAAGAGAATTACCGCGAGAAGCTGGCCGGTGCACACGGCATTCTCGTGCCGGGCGGCTTCGGCGACCGCGGCACGGAGGGCATGATCCTCGCGGCGGAATATGCGCGTGAGAACGGTGTCCCGTATCTCGGCATCTGTCTCGGCATGCAGATCGCGGTCATCGAGTTTGCGAGACACGTCGCGGGCATCGCGGACGCCTGCTCCGGCGAGTTCCACAACGCGACCGAGCACCGCGTGATCGACTTCATGCCCGGTCAGTCGGACGAGGTCGACAAGGGCGGCACGCTCCGCCTCGGCAGCTACCCGTGCGAGATCCAGCCCGGCACGCTCATGGAGCGCTGTTACGGCAAGCCGGAGATCCGCGAGAGACATCGCCATCGCTACGAATTCAACAACGACTACCGCGAGATCCTGACCGGCGCGGGGCTCGTCATCTCGGGACTTTCCCCGGACCACAACCTCGTCGAGACCGTTGAGCTTGCGAACCATCCGTTCTTCCTCGGCGTGCAGTATCACCCCGAGTTCAAGTCCAGACCGAACCGGCCGCATCCGGTGTTCCTCGGGTTCGTCAAGGCGGCGCTTGAGAAGCGCTGAAAAAGCCCGGCGGAAACGCGCAAATCAGGTCTTGCGAAGACGGTCGCAAAGTGATAGGATACGCTTCGGAAAATGACTTCGGTACGGAGGGAATGATTGCAATGCAGGGAAATCGGAAACTGATCTTGGAGGACGGCAGCGAGTACTACGGTACAGGCTTCGGCGCCGCGAAGGACACGGTGTGTGAGGTCGTCTTCAACACTTCGATGGCAGGGTATCAGGAGATCCTCTCGGATCCGTCGTACACCGACCAGGGCGTGGTGATGTCGTACCCGCTGATCGGCAACTACGGCGTCGCCGATGAGGACTATGAGAGCCGGATCTTGGCGCCCTCCGCACTGATCGTGCGGGACATCAACGACATGCCCTCAAACTTCCGCTCCACGGAGTCCGTGCCGGAGCTTTTGGAGGAGCATGACATCCCCGGTATCACGGGCGTGGACACGAGGCGGCTGATCCGCAACATCCGCGACTACGGGACGAGACGGGGACTGCTCACGGACGCCGACACGCCGACGGAGGAGGGTGTGGCGAGAATTCTCGCTTCCCCCGTGCCCCACGACGCGGTCGCCCGCTGCAGCAGCAAGAAGAAATGGTACAGCCGCACCTCGAACCCCCGCTTCCATGTGGTGGCGATCGACTGCGGAATGAAGATGAACATCGTGCGTATGCTCAACAAGAACCGCTGCAACGTCACGATCGTGCCGTATGACACGACCGCTGAGGAGATCCGGGCACTGCATCCGGACGGCGTGTTCGTCTCGAACGGCCCCGGAGATCCGACGGACGTTCCGGAGGTCATCACGACGCTGCGCGAGCTGCGAGGGACCGTTCCGATGTTCGGCATCTGTTTAGGACACCAGCTGCTGGCGCTCGCCTACGGAGCAAAGACATACAAGCTTAAGTTCGGGCACCGCGGCGGCAACCATCCCGTGCTCGTGACCGCGACCGGCAAGATCGAGATCACCAGCCAGAACCACAGCTACGCGGTGGACGAGCAGTCGCTCGAGGGCACCGGCCTCATCGTGACGAGACGGAACCTCTTGGACGGCACGGTGGAGGGGATCGCGTGCGAGGCGGAGAAAGCATTTTCCGTACAATACCATCCGGAGAGCGCGCCGGGACCGTGCGACAGCACACAGCTGTTTGAGGATTTTACGGATCTCATGGAACGCGCGTAGGACGCGAACAAATTCGGAAAGAAGGAAACGATCATGCCGAAGAGGACGGACATCAAGAAAGTGCTTGTCATCGGATCCGGGCCGATTGTCATCGGTCAGGCCGCTGAGTTTGACTACGCCGGAACGCAGGCCTGCCTGGCGCTCAAGGAGGAGGGATACGAGGTCATTCTCGCCAATTCCAACCCCGCGACGATCATGACGGACCACGCGATCGCGGACAAAGTATATATGGAACCCCTGACGCTCGAGTACATGGCGCGCATCTGCCGTTACGAGCGTCCTGACGCCATTGTGCCGGGCATCGGCGGACAGACCGGTCTGAACCTGTCGTTGCAGCTGTTTGACAAGGGCGTTTTGTCGGAGTGCGAGATCGAGCTTCTGGGAACCGACGCGGAGAGTATCCGCAGGGCGGAGGACCGGGAGCTCTTTAAACAATTGTGCGAGGAACTCGGCGAGCCCGTCGTGCCTTCGGCGATCGCGGAGAGCGTGGAGGAGGGCCTCGAGGCAGCGGAATCCATCGGTTATCCGGTCATCCTTCGCCCGGCGTTCACGCTCGGCGGAACGGGCGGCGGTTTTGCCGATGACGAGGAGGAGATGCGGGAGAAAATGAAGCACGCGCTCGCGCTGTCCCCCGTGCACCAGGTGCTCGTCGAGAAGAGCATCAAGGGCTACAAGGAGATCGAGTACGAGGTGATCCGCGACGCGAACGACACCGCAATCACGGTCTGCAACATGGAAAATCTCGACCCCGTCGGCATCCACACCGGCGACTCCGTCGTCGTGGCACCGAGCCAGACGCTCACCAACAAGGAATACCAGATGCTCCGGTCGAGCGCACTGAAGATCATCCGCGCACTCAAGGTGAAGGGTGGCTGCAACGTGCAGTTCGCTCTGGATCCGGAGTCATTTTCCTACTATGTCATCGAGGTCAATCCCCGCGTGTCGCGCTCGTCGGCACTCGCTTCGAAGGCGAGCGGCTACCCGATCGCGCGCGTGTCCGCGAAGATCGCAGTCGGCATGAACCTCTCGGAGATCATGCTGGCGAACACGCCGGCGTGCTTCGAACCCTCGCTCGACTACGTCGTGACCAAGATGCCGCGGTTCCCGTTCGACAAATTCACGCTCGCCTCGAACAAGCTCTCGACGCAGATGAAGGCGACCGGCGAGACGATGAGCGTCGGGCGCACGATGGAGGAGAGCCTCCTCAAGGCGATCCGCTCGCTCGAGGACGGCAAGAACCACATCCATCTCGCCAAATTCGACGTCGCCAACCTCTCGAGCCTGCCTGAGCCGGACAACCGCCGCGAGGCAGTCGAGAAGCTGCTCACATACATCGAGGACGGCACGGACGACCGCATCTATGCGATCTCCGAGCTGCTGTGGCTCGGCGCCGATCCGCAGGCCATCTACTCGCGCACGAAGATCGACATGTTCTTCCTCGACAAGATCAAGAAGATCGTGGATTTCGAGAAGCGCATCGAGGCGGAGTCGAAGGAGAGCGGTGAGATCGGCCGCGAGCTTCTGTACGAGGCGAAGCGGATGGGATTTTCCGACTCCTACATCGCGGAGCTCACCGGCAAAAAGGAAGGGGAGGTGCGTGCCCTTCGCGCGGACTACGGCATCCGCCCCGTGTACAAGATGATCGACACCTGTGCGAGCGAGTTCGCAAGCTATGTGCCGTATTTCTACTCGACCTATGAGGAGGAAAATGAGTCCCTCGTGTCCGATCGCAAGAAGGTGATCGTTCTCGGTTCCGGACCGATCCGTATCGGCCAGGGTGTGGAGTTCGACTACTCGACCGTGCATGCGGTGAAGACGATCCGCGAGATGGGCTACGAGGCCATCGTCATCAACAACAATCCCGAGACGGTATCGACCGACTATACGACCGCGGACAAGCTGTATTTTGAGCCGCTGACCGTCGAGGATATTCTCAATATCATCGATCTGGAGAAGCCGATCGGCGTGATCGCGACGCTCGGCGGACAGACCGCCGTCAACCTCGCCGGACCGCTTGCGGAGGCAGGTGTGACCATCATCGGCACCGGTCCCGAGGCCATCTTCGCGGCGGAGGACCGCGACGCGTTCGAGGAGGTGCTCGCGCGCCTCGACATCCCGCACCCGAAGGGAGTTGCGGTGACGAGCGTGGAGGAGGGGCTTGCGGCTGCGGAGTCGATCGGATACCCCGTTCTCGTGCGCCCGTCCTTCGTTCTCGGAGGCCGTGCGATGGAGATCGTCTCCAACGGCGAGCTGCTGACCAAGTACTTAAAGACCGCCGTCGATGTGGACCGCGACCGGCCGGTTTTGGTCGACCGCTACATCGTCGGCAAGGAGGTTGAGGTCGATGCCGTATGCGACGGCAAGGACGTATTCCTGCCCGGTATCATGGAGCTGGTGGAGCGCACCGGCGTGCACTCGGGCGACAGCATGAGCGTCTACCCGCCGTTCTCGCTGTCCGCGCACGTGAAGGACGTCATCCGCGATTACACGGAGAAGCTCGGCCGCGGCATCGGCATCGTCGGCCTGTACAATATTCAGTTCATCGTGGACAAAAACGATGAGGTCTCGATCATCGAGGTCAACCCCAGAGCGTCCCGAAGCGTTCCGTTCCTCTCGAAGTCGACGGGCGTGTCCCTCGTGGACATCGCGACGCGCGTGATGCTCGGCGAGAGCCTTGAGTCGATGGGCTACGCGGGGCAGGTGTACCCGGAGAAGGATTTCCACTACGTCAAGGCACCCGCATTTTCCTTCGAAAAATTAAACGGCATGGACGCGTACCTCTCACCGGAGATGAAGTCCACCGGCGAGGCAATCGGCTACGACAGAAGCCTCAAACGCGCCCTCTACAAGGCGCTGCAGGCGTCCGGCATCCGCATGAAGGAGTACGGTACGGTGCTGGTTACGCTGGCGGACGAGGACAAGGAGGAGGCGCTGCCTCTGGTGCGCCGCTTCTACGAGCTTGGATTCAACATCGAGGCGACGGTCGGCACGGGCATGTTCCTCAAGGAGCACGGCATCCGGACGCGCATTCGCGGCAAGCTGAGCGACGGCAGCGATGAGATCCTGCGGTCCATCCGCGCGGGCTACGTGAGCTATATCGTCAACACGCGTGCGATCCTGTCGGGCGTGCATTACAAAGATGGTGCGGAAATCAGAAAATGTGCTATAATGAACGGTGTCACGATGTTCACATCGCTCGATACGGTGCGGATCCTGTTGGATGTCCTCGAGGATATCTCGCCCCGCATCTCGGCGATCTGACGACGCGGCTACCTTCAAAGGGAGGACGGAATGGGATTTATGATTGAAGAAGTATTGAAATACATTGAGGAAGAGGACGTCAAGTTCATCCGCCTCGCATTTCGCGACGCTTACGGAGTGCAGAAGAACATCTCCGTGATGCCGGGCGAGCTGAAGAAGGCGTTTGACGGCGGTGCGCCGATCAGTGCGCGCGACATCGCCGGTTTCGAGGACTGCCCGTACGCATCGCTGTACCTGCATCCGGACCCGAACACGATGGCGATCCTGCCCTGGAGACCGGACAACGGCAAGGTAATGCGTCTGTTCTGCGACGTGTGCACGCCGGACGGAGAGGTGTACGAGGCCGACACGCGCGCCATCCTGCGCAAGGCAGTCGAGGCGGCGAAGGCGAAGGGCATTGAGTTCCGCTTCGGCACAGAGTCGGAGTTCTATCTCTTCCGCAAGGACGAGGAGGGCAACCCGACCAAGATCCCGTACGACTCCGCAGGCTATCTGGACATCGCGCCGATCGACCGCTGCGAGAACGTGCGCCGTGAGATCATCCTGACCATCGAGCGCATGGGCCTCACGCCGGAGAGCTCGCACCACGAGCGCGGACCCGGACAGAATGAGATCGATTTCCACTACGGCAAGCCGATGAAGGCGGCCGATCAGATGACGACGTTCAAGATGGTCGTCAGCACGATCGCGGACCGCTGCGGCCTTGTCGCCGATTTTTCGCCGATGCCGCTCCCGGGCAAGCCCGGCAACGGTTATCACATCAACATCTACGCCAAGGACGGCGACGGCAACGACATGGTTCAGTACGCCGCGGCGGGAATCCTTGAGGTCATCCGTGACATCACGATCTTCCTCAACCCGACCGACGCGTCCTACACGCGCCTCGGTGACACGAGCGCACCCGGCTCCGTCCAGTGGACGAGCAACGGCGAGTCGGAGCTTATGTACATCGGTTCGTACCGCGGTCAGACGCGCGTCGAACTTCGCTCGCCCGACGCTTCGAGCAACCCGTACCTCGTGTACGCGCTGCTGATCCAGGCGGGACTCTCGGGCATCGAGCGCAGACTCTCGCTCCCGACGGAGATGACGGAGAACGCGGCACTGCTGCCCGGATCGCGCCGCGAGGCCGCACAGCTTGCGCTGAACAGCGCGTTCGTGCGCAGCATCGTTCCGGAAGGTATCATAAAAGAATACACCAAGGCATGAGGAGGACACTATGCCGAAACATGAAGACATGCACCATTCCGTGCTGATTGTCTCCGCTTCTCCTCAGTTCGACGCGGTCGTTAAGCTGTCACTCACGGGAATGATCACGATCGACTCCGTGAAAAATGCTTCCGCGGCCCGAAGGCGTGTTCTCGAACGGTACTACGACGTGATCCTGATGAACACGCCGCTCCCGGATGAGTCGGGAGAGGACCTGGCGCTGGACATCGCGGAGAAGAGCAACGCCTCCGTGCTGCTCGTCGTGCCGCAGGAGGTGTACGCGAACATTCCGTACCGGCTGATCGACCACGCGATCTGTGTGATCCCGAAGCCGTCCTCGCGCAACACCGTCGACACGGCCATCCGGTTTTTGCTGGCATCCCAGAACCGGATCCAGCAGTTGGAGCGAAAGACCCAGGCACTGGAAGAGAAAAATGAAGAGCTCCGCGTCGTGAGCAAGGCCAAGATCCTTCTCGTGGAGCAAAAGCATATGACCGAGGATGAGGCGCACCGCTACATCGGCAAGCTTGCCATGGACAACGGCGTTTCCCGCCGGCGCGTGGCCGAGCGCATCATCGAGGACCTCGGAGACTGAACGTGACAAAGGGACGGTTCTTTTGTCACGTTTTTGTTGTTCGTGAAGTAGTTTTGTGGTATAGTGAAAGCACTATAGCAGAACTATAGAATACCGATTGGGGAGGTAATTACCATGACAACAACGAAGAAGATCGTTCTGGCGGCGCTTGGGGTTACGGGAGGCGTCTTTGCGGCGACGGCGGCCGGTGCGGCGCTCATGGTCCGCAGACACCTGAAGATGGTGGAGGGACACGAGGAGGAGCACAATCTCATGCAGCTCGTGACGTTCGGCGGCAGTGAGATCAAGGTTGATACCGACACCGACAACGCGTACGTGTCCTGCCTGTTCGGCGGCACGACGGTGGTATTGCCGGAGAATCCGGAGAAGGATCTGAACCTCGATGTGTGCACCGTGTTCGGCGGTACGAAGGTGATCGTACCGGAGTCGGTCAAGATCCTGAACGGCGTTGACTTACGACGCGGCAGCTTCATTGAGGAGCTCACCGATGCGCAGGTGGAGGACGGTCCGACGCTCACCATCACCGGCAAGGTCGCATACGGTTCGCTGACGATCGAACGAGTATAAGAAAAAACCATGGCAGGGGGAGTCATCCCCCTGCCGTTTGTGAGGAAGCATGAAAACACGCAGGGAAGCATTGGAATACGGGCTGTCGTTTCCGGACACCTATCAGGACGCGCCGTTTCATGACGACAACTGGCAGCTGGTGCGCTACAAGCCGAACCGGAAGGCGTTTCTGTGGTCGTACGAGAAGGACGGCTGTGTGTGCCTGAACCTGAAGGCGGAGCCGCTGCGCGCGCATTTCTGGCGCAGCATCTACAAGGCGGTGAAGCCGGGGTACCACCAGAACAAGGAGCACTGGAACACGGTGATCCTCGACGGGACGATCCCGGACGAGGACGTCCGGCGGATGATCGCGGAGAGCTACGACCTGATCGCGGACTGCCCGGCGAAGCGGATCTACGAGGCCGTGCGGCAGATCCCGTACGGGCGCGTGGCAACCTACGGACAGGTCGCGGAGCTGGCCGGTGACCGCAACATGGCGCGGGCCGTCGGCAACGCGCTCCACAGAAACCCGGACCCCGACACGATCCCCTGCTACCGCGTAGTGAACGCGGCGGGACGACTGGCGGAGGCGTTTGTCTTCGGCGGCGTCAACATGCAGGAGAAGCTGCTGGCTGCGGAGGGCGTGGAGACGGTGAACGGCAAGGTCGACCTCACGCGGTTCGGATGGAGACGAAAGATCTTCTTCACCGACCTCGACGAGACGCTTCTCACAAGCGAGAAGACCATTTCCCCCGCAACCCATGAGGCGCTCCGCAGGTTCGCGGAGCGGGGCAACAGCATTGCGCTCGCCTCGGGGCGGAGCCTGCACAGCGTGGAGAGAGTGCAGAAGGATCTCGGGATCGATTTTCCGAGAAGTTACATATTGTCGTTCAACGGGTGCCAGATCTACGACTGCGACAGGCAGGAGACGATCTACCGCGCCGGGCTGCCGCTTGCGGTCGTGAGGGAGATCTTCGCGATGGCTAACAAGTACGGCGTGTACGTGCAGACCTACACGGATGACCGCATCCTCGCGCCGCGCGAGTGTGAGGAGCAGCGGTTCTATGCGAACATGATCAAGACGCCGTACATCATCGACGAGGACCCGATGAAGCACCTCGATCAGCCGCCGTGCAAAATGCTCTGCAACGAGCTTCACGATCACGCGAAGCAGGTGCGGTTCCAAAACGCCGTGATGGAGCGGTTCGGCGACGAGGTCGACACGATGTACTCGTCCCCGTACTACCTTGAGATCATTCCCAAGGGCTGCGGCAAGGGCACGGCCGCGATGATCCTCGCAAAGCACCTCGGCGTGCCGGTCGCGGACACGGCAGCAGCCGGTGATGAGGAAAATGACAACAGCATGCTCGAGGCTGCCGGCCTCGGCATCGCGATGTGCAACGGCAACGAGCGCACGAAGGCCGTGGCCGACGTTGTCACGAACAAGGACAACAACCACGACGGGCTCGTGGAGTTTCTGGACCGGCTGTAGGAGCGGACCGGCGACGGAAGGAATCAAACAGAGGGGAATACAACCATGGAACAGCAGAACGAAACGCAGGATGCGATGACACTTTACGAAGGCCGCCCGGCGGATGTGACCGGGAGGCTGCCGCGCGAGGTGCGCACCTACGACTACCTCGACGATCTCGGCATCCCTTTCTATCGGACCGATCACGAGCGGGCGGACAACATGGAGGCGTGCAACGAGATCGACAAGGTGCTCGGCGTGATCATCTGCAAGAACCTGTTTCTGTGCAACCGGCAGAAGACGCAGTTCTACCTGCTGATGATGCCGGGCGACAAGAAGTTCAAGACGAAGGAACTGTCATCGCAGATCAACTCCGCGAGACTCTCGTTCGCAGACCCGGAGGACATGCTCAAGTACCTCGACATCGAGCCGGGCGCGGTGAGCATCATGGGGCTGATGAACGACACCGGCAAGGCGGTGCAGCTGCTGATCGACGAGGATGTGCTCGCGGACGAATTTCTGGGGTGTCACCCGTGCGTTTGCACCTCGAGTCTGAAGCTTCGGACAGCCGATGTGATCGAGCGATTTCTGCCGTCGACGGGACACGATTTTCGTACGGTTCATCTGGTGGGAGAGGACTGAGATGTCCTCTCTTTTTTCTTGATTATCGACTCGCAAAATGGTATACTATCTCTGTATAGGCTCAGCCTCGGAAAGAAAGGAGACGATATGGATTTTACGCATCTTCATGTACATACGGAATACAGTCTCCTGGACGGTTCCGGGAAGATCAAAGAGATGGTCCGCCGGGCGAAGGAACTCGGTATGGACGCGCTCGCCATCACGGATCACGGCGTGATGTACGGCGTCATTGATTTCTATAAGGCCTGCCTCGACGAGGGCATCAAGCCGGTCATCGGCTGTGAGGTGTACGTCGCGCAGGGATCACGGTTCGACAAGACGGGGACGGTCAACGAGAAGCGCTATTACCACATGGTCCTTCTTGCGGAAAATGACACCGGCTACCGCAATCTGATGAAGATCGTATCCAAAGGATTTACCGAAGGATTTTACTATAAGCCCCGCGTGGACTACGACTTGTTGGAGACGTACCACGAGGGCATTATCGCGCTGTCCGCATGTCTCGCGGGAGAGATCCCGTCGTTGCTGCAGATGGGGCTTTATGAGGATGCCGTGGCGTGCGCAAAGCGCCTGCAGGGTATCTTCGGTGAGGACAACTTCTTCCTCGAGCTGCAGGATCACGGGATCCCGGAGCAGAAGCTGGTCAACCAGTCGCTTCTTCGGATGAACAAGGAGACGGGCATCCCGCTCGTGTGCACGAACGATATCCACTACGTGAACGCCGACGACTGGGAGGCGCACGACGTGCTGCTGTGCATCCAGACGCAGGCGAAGGTGCAGGACGAGGACCGCATGCGCTACGAGGGCGGACAGTACTACATGAAGTCCGCGGAGGAGATGGCGGCGCTGTTCCCGTACGCGCCCGAGGCGCTCGCGAACACGAAGAAGATCTCGGACCGCTGCCATGTCGAGATCACGTTCGGACAGTACAAGCTGCCCGTGTTCGAGGTGCCGGACGGACTGACGGCGTACGAGTATCTGGAGCAGCTGTGCCGCGCAGGTCTGAAGGAACGCTACCCTGATAATTACGAGGAGCACGAGGAGAGACTGACCTACGAGCTCACGACGATCCGTGACATGGGATTTGTCGACTACTTCCTGATCGTGTGGGATTTCATCCGCTACGCGAAGGACCACGACATTCCGGTCGGACCGGGCCGAGGCAGCGGCGCCGGAAGTATTGTCGCATATGCATTGAAGATCACGGACATCGATCCGATCCGGTACTCGCTCATTTTCGAGCGATTCCTCAACCCGGAGCGCCAGACGATGCCCGATATCGACGTAGATTTCTGTTATGAGCGTCGCCAGGAGGTGATCGACTACGTTGTGAGGCGCTACGGCGCGGACCACGTGGTGCAGATCGTGACCTTCGGTACGCTGCAGGCGCGCGGCGTCATCCGCGACGTCGGACGGGCGATGGACCTTCCGTACGCCCGCGTCGACGCCGTCGCGAAGATGGTGCCGATGGAGCTCGGCATGAGCATCCGGAAGGCGCTTGACGTCAACCGCGAGCTGTCGGATCTCGTCGGAAGCGACCCCGAGATCGCCAAGCTGATCAGCTACGCAAGACGCCTGGAGGGCCTGCCCCGCCACACGTCGATGCACGCGGCGGGCGTGGTCATCGCACCGGCGCCGGCGGACGAGTTCGTGCCGTTGTCACGCTCAGCCGACGGAACGATCACGACGCAGTACACGATGACGACTCTCGAGAGCCTCGGACTTCTCAAGATGGACTTCCTGGGGCTTCGCACACTCACGGTGATCAAGGACGCGGAGGACATGATCCGCGCGGAGAGACCGGATTTCGACATTGAGAAAATATCCTACGACGACCTCGCGGTCTACGACCTGATCTCCTCCGGCAAGACGGAGGGTATCTTCCAGCTGGAAAGTGCCGGCATGAAAGCGTTCATGAAGGAACTGAAGCCGAGGTGCCTTGAGGATGTTATCGCCGGCATCAGTCTGTACCGCCCGGGCCCGATGGACTTCATCCCGAAGTACATCGCGGGCAAGGACGACCAGGAGCACATCACCTACGAGTGCGAGCAGCTAAGACCGATCCTGGAGGCGACGTACGGATGTATCGTGTACCAGGAGCAGGTTATGCAGATCGTGCGTGAGCTCGCGGGCTACAGCTTCGGCCGAAGCGATCTCGTTCGACGCGCGATGAGCAAGAAGAAGGCGGACGTGATGGCGAAGGAGCGCCAGAACTTCGTCTACGGCAACGAGGCAGCGGGCGTGCCCGGCTGCGTGGCCAACGGCATCCCCGAGGAGATCGCGAACCGCATTTTCGACGAGATGACCGATTTTGCGAGCTATGCGTTTAACAAGTCCCACGCCGCTTGCTACGCGGTAGTCGCGTACCGCACGGCGTATCTGAAGAAATATTATCCCGCGGAGTTCATGGCGGCGCTGATGACGTCCGTCATCGACAACGGCGATAAGGTCTCGGGCTACATCGCGAACCTTCGCTCCATGGGCATCGCGCTGTTGCCGCCCGACATCAACGAGGGCGTTGCGGAGTTCAACGTCGGGCGTACGGCGGACGGGAAGAAGGCCATCCGGTACGGCCTCTCGGCCATCCGCGGACTCGGCGCGCAGGTCATCGACGCGATCGTGAGAGAGCGCGAGAGCAACGGACCGTTTGTGACGCTCACGGATTTCATCACGAGAATGAACGGCCGCGAGGCCAACAAGAGAACGATCGAAAACTTCATCAAGGCGGGCGCATTCGACAACCTGCCCGGTACGCGCAAGCAGATGATGCAGGCGTACGCCGCGATCGTCGACGGCACCGCGTCCGACCGCAAGAAGCAGCTGACGGGGCAGATGTCGCTGTTCGATTTCATGGACAACGACGAGAAGCCGGGCGAGGCATTTCCCGACTGCGGTGAGTACTCCAAGGAGGAGATGCTCGCGTTCGAGAAGGAGGTGCTCGGCATCTACATCAGCGGCCACCCGCTCGAGGCGGACCTGGAGCTGTGGCAGAAGCAGGTGACGGCGCAGACGATCGATTTCAACCTCGACGAGACGACGGGCATGCCGAACGTGAAGGACGGTGAGACGTACGTCATCGGAGGACTTCTGAAGGGCATCACGACGAAGACGACGAAGAGCAATTCCATCATGGCTTTCCTGACCATCGAGGACATGGTCGGAACGGCCGAGGTGCTGGTGTTCCCGAAGGACTACGAGCGCAACCGCACACAATTTGTGCAGGACAGCAAGATCTTCCTGATGGGCCGCGCGAGCGTGGAGGAGGACAAGCCGGCGAAGCTTCTGTTCTCCCGCATGTGCTCATTTTCCGAGGTCCCTCGGAAAATGTGGATCCGTTACGCGAACGTGTCCGAGTGCGAGGCGGACTTCGCACATCTCACGGAGCTGCTGGCCGGAAGCGACGGCAACGTTCCCGTGGCAGCCGTGTGCGTCGCAGAGAAGCAGGTGCGGAACCTTCCGCGCGGCGTGATGGTCAACCCCGAGGACGGGTTGCTCGACCGGCTCACGAAGGAGTACGGGGCGGAGCGCATCGCGTTCACCTACCAGAATGCGTTTGAGAAGGCGCGATAGATCGTGCGTATTACGATTGGAAATATAGAAACGAGTAATGGTTTGGAGGCAAAAACAATGGGTCTGTTCAAAGGAAAAAAAGAGGAAGTTATGACGATCGGCGTTCTTACGAGCGGCGGTGACGCGCCCGGCATGAACGCGGCAGTGCGTGCGGTAGTGCGTACCGCGGTGCATGCGGGTATGAAGGTCAAGGGTATCCGCCGAGGATACTCGGGACTTCTCGAGGAAGATTTCATCGATATGGAGACGCGCAGCGTGGCGGATATCATTCAGCGCGGCGGCACGATCCTGTATACGGCGCGTTGCCCGGAGATGATGAATCCGGCCGGTCCTGAGAAGGCGGCCAACATCTGCCGCAAGAACGGCATCGATGCGCTCGTGGTGATCGGCGGCGACGGCTCGTACCGCGGTGCTCTGGAGATCTCCAAGCACGGCATCAACGTGATCGCCCTTCCCGGAACGATCGACCTCGACGTTGCGAGCTCCGATTACACGATCGGTTTTGACACCGCTCTCAACACCGCCATGGACGCCATCGACCGCGTCCGTGACACGTCGACCTCGCATGAGCGCTGCAGTATCATTGAGGTTATGGGCCGCAAGGCCGGCCATATCGCCCTGTGGTGCGGTATCGCCAACGGTGCCGAGGAGATCCTGATCCCCGAGCGTTACGACTACGAGGAGCAGGCGATCATCGACCGCATCGCCGAGCGCAAGAAGCTCGGCAAGAAGTTGCATATCATCATCAACGCCGAGGGCGTCGGCGACTCGAACGGTATGGCGAAGCGCATCGAAGCAGCCACCGGCCTCGAGACCCGCGCGACCATCATCGGCTACATTCAGAGAGGCGGCAGCCCGACCTGCCGTGACCGCGTGTTCGCTTCGGCGATGGGCTCCCTTGCCGTGGAGCTGTTGCTCGCAGGCCAGTCCAACCGTGCGGTATGCTTCCGTCAGGGTGAGTTCACCGACATGGATCTCGCGGAGGCGATCTCCATGAAGAAGGACATTGACACCTCTCTTTGGGATATTTCCAGAAAGCTGTGCAGATAATGTATTTTCCGTCTCATTACAAGATTCATCAGCAGGTGGAGCTGCCCGCGCCGTTTCTGAACGGTCAGGACGTCGGCGTGCTCCGTCACGTGCCGTACGGGCTTCGCTCGGTCGGTGCTGTCGGCTGCGGCCCGCTTGCTCTCTACAACGCGATGCGCTACAAGGGCCTCGAGCCTGATTTTGCGCGCATCCTGCGCTACATGGAACTCACGTCGGCGCCTTTCTGCGCTGCGTTCGGAACGTTTCCGTTCAGCATGGGGTACTGCCTGCGCCACTTCGGCGTGAAGAACCGCATGACGCTCTCGTACAAGAAACTGTCGGAGGCGGAGAGCGGCGTGATCGCCTACTGGGTCAAGCGCCCGATCTTCGGCGGCGGCCATTTCATCTTCTACGTGAAGCAGGAGGACGGGACCTATCTCGTCTACAACCGCTGGAGCAACGTCTCCGAGCCGCGCGTGTGCAAGACACTGCGCGAGTGCGTGAAGAAGCACTGTTTGATCGTGGGGTATATTTTGAAGTAACGCTATGAAGAACAGACGTACTTACGGATGGATTGCGGCGGTCTTGTCAGGCATCGTACTGGCAGGACTGTTGCTTATGTTCGGGCTCGGTTTGATCGAGTTGCCGGGCACGGGGCATTCCCCGACGCCGACTCCCTCGGAAAATGCAGCCACGCCGACACAGGGAACCACACCGACCGCGACACCGACGCAGGGGACCGCGCCGACTCAGCCGGTGGAAACACCGACACAGGCGGCAACACCCGCACAGGCAGCGGCCACGCCTACACAGGCGGCGGTGACGCCGGCGGACGGCGTTGTCAACCCGAAGCTCGACACGGCTGTGTACTGCCTCTCAGTCGGCGAGGGGAGCAGCACCTTGTTCTGCTCGGGGACGACCGCAGTGCTGATCGACGGAGGCGATGCGCTGACGTCGTCGTACGTGGTCGGATTTCTGAAATCGCTCGGAATACGCAGACTGCAGCTGGTCGTCGCGACGCACTATGACAGCGACCATATCAGCGGCCTCGTCGGCGCGCTGTCCGCGTTTGTCGTGGACGAGGTGTGGGGGCCGAATTATGTCGGAACGACGAAGACGTACAACTCGTTTGCGGAGATGATCCGCAAGCGCCGGATCCCCTGGACGTACGTGAGCGACGGGCAGACCTGGTCGGGCGACGGATGTACGGTCACCGTGCTCGCCTCGGCAGTGCCGGAGGACCTCCGCGAGGGGGAGGAGGACGAGTCGTACGACGAGACCGGAGCGGACACTTCGCTCGCGATCAAGGTGACACTTGACAAGGCGAGTATACTTGTTATGGGTGACGCGGGCGCGGCGAGGGAACGCGCGCTTGTGAAACAGGGGAAGATCGAGGAGTATGACATTTTCCTCGTGAACCATCACGGCAGCCGATACTCGAACACGGCGGAGCTGCTGCGCGCGGCGAAACCTGAGTTTGCGATCATCAGCGTCGGCGCGAACGAGTACGGACATCCCACGAAGGAATGCATCGACCGGCTCGCGGAGAGCGGTGCGAAGATCTATCGCACCGACCTGCAGGGAACGATCACGCTCGCGATCGCGGACGGAAACGTGCTCCCCGACAAGGCGGCGCTCACCGATCCGTATGAGGCAGCCGGCGACGGCGGCACGCAGCGGGTGGAGCACCCGGACGATGTCGCGTTCATCTTAAACGGCAATTCGATGGTCTATCATCGCCCCGACTGCAAGAGCGTGGCGGGCGAGATGCACCGGAACTGGTTTTATTTCTACGGGACCGCAGAGGAGGCGGAGGCGCTCGGCTACCGGCCGTGCGGAAGCTGTCTGGGCGGCAAATGATGCGCAACAGGCGCACATGATTTGAATGTCACTCCCGGGGGGAGTTGCAGATAGGTATGCATACGAATACACGCAGAAAGTGAGACACTGAGAATGACTGTATTGAAGAACTGGATGGCGACACTGAAGAAGGTCGCATCCGCCGCAGCGGACAATGTAGGGTTCCTGATCGGAGCTCTTGCGTGCGTTATACTCGTGTTGGCGCTGGCATTTTTCGCAGAGAAGCTCATCACCGCCGCACGCGAGAAGAAGGGGGAGAAGACGAGCGAGAATGAGCGCCAGTCTCTGAAGATCCGCCGCATGACGCTGATCGCCATGATGACGGCACTCGCGACCGTATTGATGCTCTTTGATTTTCCGATTCCCGGACTTCCCGCGTTCTACCAGCTGGATTTCAGTGAGATCCCGATCATCATCGGAGCTTACGCGATGGGCCCGGTGGCTGGCGTATTGATGGAGTTCCTCAAGATTCTTTTGAACCTGTTGTTCAACGGCACGTCGACCGTGTTCATCGGCGAGTTCGCCAATTTCATCATGGGCTGCTGCTACGTGGTACCGGCGGCGATCCTGTACTACGCGCGCACGACCAAGCGTATGGCTCGGATCAGCCTTGCAGCCGGCACGCTGACCGCCGTGGTGAGCAGCTGTCTGCTGAACGCATATCTGTTGCTCCCGACATACGGCAAGCTGTTCCACATGGATGTGGTCAAGACAGCGGCGAAGGACAACTCGGGAATTACCACGATCGGCAAGCTGATCATCTTCGGCACACTGCCGTTCAACCTGTTGAAGTACGGTGTGGTTTCCATTATCACACTGTTGATCTATAAGCATATCAGCCGCCTGCTTCGCGAACACAAGTAGGCTGCGCACGGAGGATCGCATGGAAGAAAACCTGGACCTGTTGAAACAAGAGGAGACCGCGGAGGAAACGGTCGATACGGCTGAGGAGATCGCTGAGGAGGCGGTCGATATGGCTGAGGAGACCACGGCGGAGGCTGCCGAGCCTGCCCGCGACGCGAACGCACCGAAGACCGAGGAGGAACTTCGTGCGGAAAATGAAGCCATCTGCGACGAGGCGCTGACCACCGAGAAGTTCTGCGTCACGTTCATGATGCGGTTCCGCGACCTGGCGAAGTTCAACCTGCGGTATACGCTGCTCAATCTTTCGTCGGTGCTGTTCTGGCTGGCCCTTGTACTTTGCATCGTCTGGCTTGTCTTCGAATGGTCGGCGCTCGACGGACAGAAGAGGGCGCTGCTCATCTGCTTCCTCGTGATCCTCATCTGGGGTTACCCGGTCCGCGCGATCATCAACGCCGCCAAGAGCGCGAATTACCTTCGCACCCAGAGCACGCCGACGGAGTACCACGCGTGCGAGGAGGGATTTGTCGTTGTTCAGGAGGGACAGCGGGGACTGTTGAAGTACTCGAGCATCACCCGCGTGAAGGAGCACGGATCGACGCTCTATGCGTACGTGTTCCGCAACAGCGGTTTCATTTTCCCCAAGGATCTTGTCGGCGATCACTATGACGATATCAAGGCGCTTCTCGCGGCGAAAGTGAAGAAATGATGCGGGGAACGGAGCAGAGTATGACAGTGGAAAGTTTCAGCGCGGAAGAGACGTTTCGGTACGGGCAGCTTCTCGGGGAGAAGGTGCCGGCGGGCTCGGTGATCTGCCTCGACGGCGATCTCGGAGTCGGCAAGACCGTGTTTGTCAAGGGCGTGGCCAGGGGGCTCGGGATCACGGAGCCGGTCAGCAGCCCGACATTTACGATCGTGCAGGAGTACCGGGAAGGTCGGATCCCGCTGTACCATTTTGATGTATACCGGATCGATGATCCGGATGAGATGTATGAGATCGGCTACGAGGAATACTTCTTCGGAGACGGCGTGTGCCTTGTGGAGTGGGCGGATCGCATCCGCGAGCTGATCCCTGCGGAGGCGACGCGTGTGAGGATCGAGAAGGACCTGGACAAGGGTCTGTCGTATCGACGTATCACGATCGAGTTTGGAGGCAACAGTGAAACTTCTTGCGATTGACAGTTCGGCGCAGGTCGCGTCCGTGGCGGTTCTCTCCGACACGGCGGTGCTTGCGGAGTATTCGGTGGATTACAAGAAAACGCATTCGCAGACGCTCCTGCCGATGATCGACGAGGTGCTCCGCATGACGGAGACAAAGCAGTCGGACATCGATGCGATCGCGGTTGCGGCGGGGCCGGGTTCGTTCACGGGATTGCGCATCGGCGCGGCGACGGTGAAGGGGCTTGCGATGGTGTGGAACGTGCCCATCGTGCCGGTTTCCACGGTCGCGGGACTTGCCTGCAACTATGCCGGAACGGATGCTTGCGTGTGTCCGCTGATGGACGCAAGACGCGGACAGGTTTACACGGGAGTGTACGGTTTCGAAGGTTCTACTATTGTAGAACACATGCCGGACGCATGCCTTACGATCGATCCGTTGCTTGCGAAGGTCAACGCTCTCGGGAGGAGAGTCATTTTCCTCGGAGACGCGATCGAAATTTTCCGCGAGAAGATCAAAACGACCGTCACGGTGCCCTATGAGATCGCGCCGGTGCATCTTGCGAAGCAGCGCGCATCCTCGGTCGGCTGGCTCGGAATGGAGTTGTACCGGCAGGGGAAGACGGTGAGCGCCGAGGAGTTCGTGCCGACGTACCTGCGCGTGTCGCAGGCGGAGCGTGAGCGCGAGGAGAGGTTGGAGAGCAATGGCTGATGACACATACGTGATCTGTCCGGTCACGGAGCCGGATTTTGCGCAGATCGCGGCACTCGAGCAGGCGTGCTTCTCGGATCCCTGGAGCGAGGAGATCCTTCGGGAGTCCGCGGCGCATCCGCTGTACCGGTTCCTCGCCGCGAAGGACGGAGATCGGGTGCTCGGCTACGCGGGAATGTATCTCACGATCCCGGAGGCGCAGATCGCCAACATCGCAGTCGCGAAAGAGGCAAGGCGCAGAGGGATCGGTCGGGAGATCCTGCGGCACATGGTCCGCTTAGCGGAGGAGAGCGGCGCGGAGGAGCTGTTTCTCGAGGTGCGTGTGCACAACGAGGCGGCGATCGCGCTGTATGAGAAGGAAGGCTTTGTCCGCGTGGGGACGCGAAGGAATTACTACAGCGATCCCACGGAGGACGGTTATATTTATGTTCGGAATCTGAACCGCGGCTAGACTGCGGAGAGAGAGGTTGGTATGCTGGAAGTCTGTCTGCTGGGAACGAGCGGGATGATGCCCCTGCCGGGGCGTTTTCTCACGTCCTGTATGACAAGGTACAACGGTCGAGGTCTGCTGATCGACTGCGGTGAGGGAACTCAGGTCGCGCTTCGCAAGCGGGGCTTCAGTTGCCATGACATCGACACGATCCTGATCACGCACACGCACGGCGACCACGTCAGCGGCCTGCCGGGGCTTCTGCTGTCGATGGGCAACGCGGAGCGCACGGAGCCGGTCACCATCATCGGTCCGCGCGGGACGGCGGCGGTCGTGAACGCGCTGTGCATCATCGCGCCGGAGCTGCCATTTGAACTTCGCTTCCACGAGCTGACGCAGCCGTTTGAGGAGATCCCGTTCGAGGAGTACACGATCGAGGCGTTCAAGGTGAACCACAACGTCGTGTGCTACGGGTACTCGCTGGTGGTCCGCAGACAGGGCAAGTTCATGCCCGAGAAGGCGGCGGCCAACAACGTTCCGATGTCTCTGTGGAACCGACTCCAGAAGGGGCAGACGATCACGGAAAATGATACCACCTTCACGCCGGACATGATCCTCGGCCCGGAGCGCAAGGGGTTGAAGCTCACTTACTGCACCGACTCGCGGCCGACGGGATCGATCGTGACTGCGGCGAGCGGGGCGGACCTGTTCATCTGCGAGGGCATGTACGGCGAGCCCGGGATGGAGAAGAAGGCGCGCGACCATCGGCACATGACATTTGCCGAGGCTGCGACGATGGCGAAGGAGGCCGGGGTGCGCGAAATGTGGCTGACGCACTACAGCCCGTCGCTGGTGCATCCGGAGCAGTACGCAGACACGGTGCGGGAGATATTCCCGAACACGGTCGTGAGCCGCGACGGACAGTTCGTCGATCTTATGTTTGAAGATGCGGAGGCGTAGGCCTGCCGCGGAAGGAAAGAAGCAATGAAGGGCACGTATATATTGGCAATCGAATCCTCGTGTGACGAGACGGCGGCAGCGGTCGTTCGCAACGGTCGCGAGGTGCTGTCGAACATCATCTCCTCGCAGATCGCGCTCCACACGCTCTACGGCGGCGTGGTGCCGGAGATCGCATCGCGCAAGCACATCGAGAAGATCAATCCCGTCATCACGGAGGCTCTTGCGAAGGCAAACATGACGCTCGATCAGATGGACGCCATCGCTGTCACCTACGGACCGGGCCTTGTCGGCTCGCTGCTGGTGGGCGTCGCGGAGGCGAAGGCGATCGCATACGCTGCGGGCAAGCCGCTCATCGGCGTGCATCACATCGAGGGACACGTGTCGGCCAACTACATTTCCCACCCGGAGCTTGAGCCGCCTTTCTTGTGTCTTGTCGTGTCGGGCGGACATACGCACATCGTCATGGTCGAGGATTACGGCACGTACCGCATCATCGGCCGCACGCACGACGACGCGGCGGGTGAGGCGTATGACAAGATCGCCCGCGCGATCGGTCTCGGCTATCCCGGCGGACCGAAGGTGGACGCTCTCGCGAAGCAGGGCGACCCGGAAGCCATCGCGTTCCCGCGAGCACACATCGAGGACTGCCCGTACGATTTCAGCTTCAGCGGCCTGAAGTCGGCGGTCTTGAATTACATCAACATTGAGAAAATGAAGCTGCGCGATGCGGCGAAGGATGCTTTGCGCGAAGACGGATCTGCGAAAATCGACCCGGCGGAGCTGGTGCGCCACGGCGTGCCGACCGGCGGCGATGCGGAGGGAACGGAAAGCTGCCCGGAGACATTTTCCGACGGGACCACGAAGGCGGACCTTGCGGCGTCGTTCCAGGCGGCGGTTGTCGATGTTCTTGTGACGCGCACGATCGCGGCTGCGAAGGCACAGGGCGTGAACACCGTGGCGATCGCGGGCGGCGTTGCGTCAAACTCAGCGCTCCGAAACCGCATGCGCGAGGTCGGCGAGGCGAACGGCATGAAGGTCCTCTATCCGGAACCCGTGCTGTGCACCGACAATGCGGCGATGATCGGCGCTGCGGCGTACTACGAATACCTTCGCGGCAACGTCTCGGATCTGACGTTGAACGCGGTTCCGAGCCTGAAGCTGGGAGAGCGGTAATCAAAAGATTGTGACGCGTCAATCGCGTCGTTCATCAAAGAATACTGTTGTTCATCCAAAAGAGGTTGTAATCGCGTTTGCAATATGACACATTAATATCGGTTCACAGAAACTTGAGAGTGAAAATTTAAGCAGGTGGTTGTAAAAGAAAGCGGCTGAAAGAACCAATCTTTTATGACACCTGCTGTTTTTTACATTTTTATGAATTTAGCGACATTGCGGGTCGTTAAAAAAGGAGGGCCTGATACATCCGCAAAATGAGCAGGCCCTCCGCAAGTAATACCCCGATGAAGGAGTATCTGATTGAGAGTATACCACTCTTTCTCGGGAGAGTAAATATTTTATCTTATGGAAAGGGAGGTAGTTACATGAAGTTGGTAACAAAACGATTTACACGCTTGTGCATACTCAGCCTGTTTGCCGTCGCAATGATGGTTGGTTTGGCCAGTGCAGGAGTGGAATCCGAAGACCGGGTGTGGCAGTATTATGATCCCGGGAGTGAGAGGTATGGTATCAAGGCGTATTTTCAACCCTGTCACAAGGTGGATCAAGGGGAAGGGTATGATCTGATCGCGGGACGATATGTGAAACAGGCGTATGTCCGGGCACAGGCAGATGGATTTACGTTCATTGTAAAAATCTGTGGGTCGTATGACAGCGGTCGTCTCTACTCAAGGGAGGCCCTTTTTACGGAGCGAGTTTATTCTGACATTGTTATTTCCACACCGGATGCACGCGTGAAGAGTTGCTCAACTTGCGTTCAGAGACTGAATTACGGATGGGTTTATTTTGTAAAGGGGCCTTATGATGACTAAGAAGAGATTATCGGTTTTATTGGCAGTTGTCGTTTTTGCTGCAGTATTGTTTACAACGATAGCCTACGCTGCCAGCCTGAAGGATAAAGCAACCAGTCAGGAGTATTTTTCCTGGTGGTGGAAGTATGACGGAAGGCTGGAGTTTGTTCCTTCCTATGTGACACCGCAGGATCCGGGGTACCATTTGGAAGAAGGCAGACAGGTCAAGCAGGGATATATTAACTATACCCGCAGGAAGAATGGGAAAGACGTTTCTGTGATCGGCGGACGACAGTATACGCGTGAGGCGACGGATCGGAACAGCAATTCCGTGTACAGCGTTGAGGCTACGGCAACGGATTCACTCAACATCTTTACCAATCAGACTCATTTCTGGTGGGATTGGGTTTATTTTGACTGACCACTGACAGGGGACTTTACTGTGGAGGACATTGACAGGCGTTAGGGAAGGAGTTTGCAATGAGGAGGACGGAAAGGTTTCTGTGTTTCGGAAGCTGGCTGTTTATCGTTTTGGCAAGCCTTTCCTTAACGCCGTTGTTTCAGCACCGTATGGAAGCCGGGCGCGCGTCTAACGGATTGACGAGAGAATACCGGGAGTTTGCAATCGGAAGCAATGCGGCAAAGATTGAGGAGCAGGGAATTACTTATTCGGACTTGGTTGAATTGTTGCAGGAGCGCGGAAAGCCATATGTTCTGTTGCGTATGCAATCGACAAACTGTTACACATGTGTCGCATCAAACAAAGCACCGGGGTTTCCGTTGCTTTGGGGAAGAATGATGAACGAACAGGATTATTCTTCCGGAGCGGATGTCGCATTAGTAAGCAGTAGCGTTGAAGAGCAGATTCATTGGGAAGGCGGAGTGCCGATCATCCGTATCGACGGGTATGATTATGATGTGATCGGAGTATATCGCAAGGAGAGCAACAAGGTAAATAAGCAGCCGGATTTTTTCATCAACGGGCTGTCGGACGGCGCATGCATCAAATCACCATACATTAACGGGATTTATTGCTTAGATACCGAGGACGTCGATGGAATTCTATGCTGTTTGGATGTGTGGTGCGGAATTTCCGTCCGAAAGACACCATATCAAAAGACAGACGGCGAAAAATGGGAGGACGCGGCGAGTGTAATGGTGTTTTCCGTAAAGCTTGTAGTGCTTGTTACTGTGTTCAGCACGGTAGCGTTCTGGGTGATCGCGGTTCTGTGGCTGCGAAATCTGCGGAATGAGATCCGGGTTCGCAGAATCTGCGGAAGTACGGGAAAACAGGTTCGCAGGTGGATAGGAGGGAAATACATACGCTCCGTGGCAATGGGCGCCGCAGCAACGTTGCCGATCGTGCCGGCGTTTCGGTTGGATCTGTCAGCAGAAGTCATTGCACTTGGCATAGTAATCGTAGTATGTGCGGTTGTATTTGGGACGGTAACGATGTCGGTATCAGGAAAAATTGCGGGGTAGAGAAGTGTTTTTCAGCGTGTTAAAAAACAACAAGGCAGGAATGGCAATCGTACTGATCGTATGCTGCTTGTCCTTTGTCCTTTTGGAGTTTGTTGTGCATATTATTCGGGAGAACGAAGAAGACGTAGGCAAAATGCAGGAGTTTCGTGATAAACATGCATTTGTTACGAGCGATGATACACCGGATATCGAGGTGCAGAGAATTCTTTCCCAGAGCAATTCCAAGGAATTGTTGAGCATGTTCTTTCGATCGTTGTATGAGGACGGGATATCTTTTTGCACTGACTATGGGTATTCCATGTATTACGATAAAGCGGGCTTTGAGGTACGATATCATACGGTGAATGAATTGTTCTTTCAGTTTTACGGATTGTCTGCTGAAAAAGGACGATTGTTCACAGAGGAGGAATATGCATCCGAATCGGAAGTGGTACCGGTGGTGATCGGATACAATCTGAGAAATACATTTGCGCTGGGAGAACAGTATTTTTTTGAGAATCCGACAGGCGGCGGAGGATTTCAGGGACAGATTGTCGGTGTGCTGAAGAAAAACTCGGAGTACTATCGTATAAACAATGTAGCGATCAACCTGAGCCTGGACTCGTCTTACATCGTTCCTTTCGGTGTCTGGATGTGTACCCCCGACAGAGCAGTGTCGGATTATGATATGGCTCTTTCCGGATTGGTTCTGTTCCTGGATGATCCGGGTGTTGCGGAAGTGATTGAAAAACGGATCCGTGAGATGAATTTATTTCGGTATCAGCTGGTTGATGTGGATAATGCCGCAGACGAAGCGATCACGGAACAAAAAAAGAGTATTATTGCAGTAACCATAGTATTGTGTACGATCCTCATAGCAGTGTTTATCACCTCGTTGCTTGTCTTTCGAAAGGTTATCCGGGCACATGCGGAAGAAATCGGAATACGCGTTTTGTGCGGAGCTTCTGTAAAACACATTACCGGGGAAGTCGCGGCACTGACAGCAGTGTTGATTGCCATAGCCGTAATCCCCGCAGTGTTTTTGGCTGAAATATGGCAGGATAGGGTGCTTTGCCTCGGGTTCGGTCTGATCCTGTTTGTTATGGTTACGCTGATACCAAGACATTTGGTCAGAAAACTGTCTGTGATCGAGATTGTAAGAAATCCCGGTGCAGATAATTGTTAGGAGGGGAAATGGAACCGGTTCTTACTGTGGAAAACGTAAGCAAAACGTACACAAAGGGAAAGACCAGAACGGAAGCGCTTAAGAAGGTGTCGTTTTCCGTAAATGAGGGAGAAACAATTGCCGTTATCGGCGAGTCAGGGGCAGGAAAAAGCACGCTTCTGAACCTTCTCGGATTGATAGACGAACCTTCGGAAGGGACATATTCCGTGCGAGGAAAAGATACGTCACTGATGTCGGACAAGGACAAGGCATTGCTGCGGAATAAGGAGTTCGGATTTATTCTTCAGGAATATGGGCTGGTTGATTATCTGACTGTGGAGGAAAACATTTCAATTCCACTGGAATACTCGGATGAGAAACCCGACAGAAAGAAACGTGGGAAGCGTATACAGAGCATTCTGGAAACGCTTGGGATTAAGGATAAAATGAAGGAACAAGCCGGCATGTTGTCGGGTGGACAACGGCAGCGTGTAGCGATTGCCAGAGCGCTGATCAATAATCCCGGGATTGTTCTCGCTGATGAGCCGACTTCAGCATTGGATGAAAAAACGAAGAGCGAAATGATTGAGATGTTACTGCGATTTCAGAAGGAAAGCGGCAGCATGTTAATCGTAGTTACCCATGACAGCGCTGTCGCGGAGCGAATGGGGAGGACTCTTCGGTTTGAGAACGGGACATTAACGGAAGATGTGAAAAATGCTTGACAAGCCCGGTCTCTTGTGGTACTTTAATATTCGCGTTCTTTGGAGAGTTGGCCGAGTGGTTTAAGGCGCCGGTCTTGAAAACCGGTGATTCCGAAAGGAACCGTGGGTTCGAATCCCACATTCTCCGTTCGGTTTTCCTTCGAAGACACCAAGTACATAGTGAGTAAGTTGTTCGGTCGTCCAAAAGACTGCGGCCGAAGCTTCACCTATATGGAGAAGTACCCAAGAGGCTGAAGGGACACCCCTGGAAAGGGTGCAGGCCGTTAATAGCGGTGCGAGGGTTCAAATCCCTCCTTCTCCGTCACAAAAACCCGAAAGGCAGATGCCCTTTCGGGTTTTATTTT
>JAFZMO010000135.1 GCA_017551165.1 Lachnospiraceae bacterium | reverse complement strand
GGATCAAACTCTCGTTAAAATGATTTAAGAAAGAACAACTTAAGGATTGTGAATTTCGTTCCGCAAGCTCGCTTGCGGGAACGGAAGCACAATCCGTTGGTGTGCGCACGCGCACACCGAGTGAACGCAACGCGTTCACGAGGGTTGTTCTTTGATAACTCTGATCCCTCAGTTACGCTAGCTTTTAAAAAGCCTTTGTATCCTGAAATTTACATGTTGAAAAGTTCGCTTCTGTTGCCAGAAACTTCAAAACGAATTTCAAGGTTGTTTCACTGTTCGGTTTTCAAGGTTCCGATCGGCCGCAAAGCCTTATTTTACAAGGGCTTACGGCGCAATGCACCCTGCTTTCTTTGCGTGAGTGCGAAGTTGATTGTATCACAGCACATTCCCTGTGTCAACACATTTTTATGAGTTTTTCTGCCGTGTTTTTGCCCATTTTTCGGCCGTTTTTCGTGCAATTTGACGAGTATACAAGATATAGTATTTTCCGGACTGTCTTGCCACAAGTACAGATGCCGGCTTTCCGCGCCCTGCCGGGCCGAAGCCTTCCGACGCACCTGACAGATCCATATGGCCGGGCTCCTTTTTTGTTTAATAAGGAAGCGGCGCGCGCTGTGCCCTCAACAGTAACACATTTGTAAGAACTCGTAACAAATATGTAATCAGTTCAACACTTGTTTCGTAACATTTCTCTGCTATGATAGCATCAGTTACATTCGGTGACACAAAATCACTTTTTTCCGGGGAGGTTACTATGAAAAACGAAGGTCACTCATTTTCCGTAAAATGCTTACTTGCAATCCTTATGATCCTTACTCTGGCTCTGGTCACGGCCGGCTGCGGCAAGAACAACTCTACCGCTGAGCCCACGACGGAGCCGACCAAAGAGGCCGAGGCAACGCCCACGGCGGAAGCAGCACCTACGACAGAGGTGACACCCACGGCGGAACCCACAGCAGAGCCCACGGCCGAGCCCACCGCGGAGCCGACGGAAGTTCCGAGCCCTACAGAAGCTCCGACGCCCGCCGTCACGATCGCCTACGGGGATCTCTCGCAGTACATCGGCATGAAGGCAGAGGATCTGATCAAAAAGATCAACTTGCCCTATACCGTTCCCGCGCTTTCCTTTTTAACCTATGACGAAGGTACCGGCCACGGCATGATCTCTTTCGACGGCAATGTCTTCTTCTGCCTCAGCAGCGAGACGAAGGACGTTACGACCGACAAGACTCCCGATGGCTATGTGATCGCCGTCAAGGTTTCGGCTCCTTCGAAGGCCGGCGCCTTGGATCTCGGAAACGGCTTTACCGCTTCGATGAAGTACTCCGAGCTGCGCACAGCATCCGGTGACGCCCTGGTGTTCGCGGACGAGGGCTATTACGACGGAAACGATTATGCGGAGTATATCGCACCGGCATACAAAAACCTCTGCAAATACTCCTTCTACTGGAAGTCGGTTGATCCCAACAAGGAAGATACGATTCCGGAGGACATTACCATCGAGGGCCGTGCCTGCCGGATGCTTGACAACAACGAGGAGCTTTACAAGCTCGCCCTTGAGCACAACGAGCAGTACCTCGCAGATCTCCGCTCTTCCTATAAGGATGCGCCGATCCGCAAGGGCGGACTTCTCGGAAGTTTTAAGACCGACAAGGGAACCGTGGAGGTTTACGAGTCCGCCGTCTACGGCCGTCCGTACGGCATTGACAATAACGAAAACAGCGAAACCGGTTTCACCGGCAAGCCCGACGAAGCACTGGAGTGCTACGACTATTCCCTGTACTTCCGCACCATGAGCAAGGGCGAATGCATCGAATACACCTACATAGAGTTTCCCACAGCACTCGGTACCAATCCCGCGGGAACGGAGATTAAAATCATCAACCGGCTCAACTGGTTCGATGACCGCGGCATCGATGCCGAGCTGCTCAAAAACAGCGGTGTGAAACTGAAGAAGACTGACGATTACTATGCAGAGGCCGGCATCTGCCGCACGGATCTGCAGGACTATCGCGACTCTAATATGATTTCCTATTACACCGGCAAGGATAACTCCCTGCTTCTCACTCACAACTACATCGATGTTCATTCCAACAACGGTTACACCATAGACGATGTATACTACGGTCCGGACGGAACGAAGTTTGCTTTCTACGGCGGCGATGAGGCAGCCCTTAACGCCCTGAAGAAACTCGACAGCGGCGAATACCTGGCAGATACCGACGGCGATCTCACGATCGTGAACTGGGAGAAATTGGAACTGGCAAAGAACCTCCTGATTTTTGATGTCATGCGCCTCGGTATCGGGGACGATGAGGATATCTATCTTGCGACCGACAGTTTCCTCATCCCCGTGTGGGGCCACTGCGAACCCGGCGGGGGGCTCACAAGCGTTCTTGAATGGTACTTCAAAAAGAACGGCGTGGATTTGGGCAATGAGCAGTATGAGAAGCGTTCCGAGCAGTATCTCACCGAGCTTCGCGACGAGTACAAGGATGTTCCGGTTCACAGAAGCGGCCTCCTCGCCACTGCAAAGCTGACCGATGACACTATTGTGGAGGTTTACGAATCCGCGGTCTACGCCCGTCCGGTCAACGCCGATTTTGCAAAGGATGCAGCCAACGGCTACACCTACACCGGCGTGGACGAGACAGTTGAATGCTACAGCTACTCCATCATCGCCCGGATCCTCAGAGACGGCAAATTCACGGATGAATACAGCTCGTCCTGCACCTTATTTACCCACGAACACATCAAGGGTGACACCGACGAAGACGAGAGGATCTCGCTCGTCAATGAACTGCGCTGGTCCTACAAAGACGACTACAGCGGCAGAGTTACCAACTGCGATCTTCCGAGATGGGACACTCTTCCCTGGTTGGAAAATGCTGTCATCGACGCCAAGCAGCCCTACATCGCCGCAGCGGGGGTCATCCGCAGATACAGCGATGAAACCGAAGGCTACAGCATGCATGCATACTACTATTACTACAACGTTGCGTACTTCCTTGGCAGCGACACAACCCCGATCCTTTCGCGCTGCAACGCGGAGGAGCTCTTCTCCTACCAGAGCCTCGGCGAGCGCATCGCCGATTCCGAGGGCAAGGTGATCTACACCGAAAGCCGCGGCGGCCATAACGGAACCAAAAATGTTACCACTTCCGGTGACGGTTTCGGTTCGGAAGGGAAAACCGTACTTGACATGAATGTGGTGAGCTCGACCATTACCGAGACATGGGAGAAGCAGCCTCTGAATTCCGAGATCAACCTGATCACCTTCACCCGCAGGGATACCGGTCTGGGAAGAACGTATGTATACTCCTATCTCTCCTGCGCCGACAACAATCTTGTGGCGTTCGATATGGATTTTACGCAGGAATGATCTGATAAATCACAGATAACAAACAAAACGCCGGCCGCTGCCCTGAAAACGGGTAACGGCCGGTCTTTTTCGTTTCGTCTTATGTCACAGTTCTTACGCTCTGCGCACCGCAAGGTGGATATCAAATCCGCCGAAGTCCTGCTTCAGGTAAATGAACTCCGGCTTGCCCTTCGCGTCCTTGCGAAGCGTGCTGTAGTCAAGCTCCACACCGTTGCGCTCCAAGTACGCCATCGCACGCTCCACCGACCATGTCATGATGGCGATGTGGCCCATGCGCCCGCGGCCCATGGTCTTCATAACCTCGATGCCCTGGCCGCAGAAATACGACGCGGGGATCTCAAGCTGCGGGAAGCCGAAGATCGTCGAGAAGAGGTCAGCCGTGCGCTTTGCCTCGGTCTCATTTTCACTGTTGATGCCGACATGCTTGATCGCAAAGCCGAGCATCTTCGCAACCGCCTCGCGGGTCAGTTCGGTGATCTTCGCAAAATCCCCCGCGTTGATCAGATCGGCAGATACCATCCAGCTGCCGCCGCACGCAAGCACGCGGTCATAGGCGAGGTAGGAATTGAGGTTGTCCGCATTGATGCCGCCGGTGGGCATGAAACG
>JAFZMO010000134.1 GCA_017551165.1 Lachnospiraceae bacterium | reverse complement strand
GAACATCGTTTCCCAGTCCGTGAATTCCCAGTTGCGGACAAGTCCCGCGATATGGTCGCGAACCTCCGTCCATGAGCAGTTTTCCACGAAGCGAAGGAAATCCATCGCAAGCGGTGTGTTCCTGTTTACCTTTCGAATGATTGACCCGTCGCTCACGACGATCACGTCCGGCGGAACAGTTTCGTCCGCGGAAGCGCATTGTTCATCCCCTTCCGACGTACCCTGCATCAGCCGGTCGAACCCGAAATGCTTTGCCGTCAGCGCCGCATTTTCCTCAACACTCCTGCCGTCCGCGCGGTCGAGCCAGAAATACTCGCTCGCCTTCACGTCCTCGTAATACTTCGCGTTGAGCGAGAGAAGCGTCTCGTTGCAGGTCGCCTTCGCCTTTTCAAAGTCGGTCGCGCTGTGGATGAAGTCGCTGAAGCCCTGATGATCGGGGCGGTTGCAATACTCGTCCACAAGATTTTCCGGCTTCTTGAGCATGAATGCCACATGCGCGGGATCCGTGATCTGCGCCGCCTGCTCCAGTGTCAGATGGCAGTCGCACAGAATGATCTGATCCTTCGAAAGACGCATCAGATCGAGCAACACGAAATCGAGCTGCTCCCTCGTATTCTGAATAAGCCACGCCTTGTACTCCTCGACACTCCGGCCGAAAAATTCATCCGCGTCGCGGAACTCCCTGTTCATCGCCGGCTGCGACGCCGGGTCAGACATTGCCTGGTGTTCCGGGAATCGCTCATCGATGTCGTACACCGGGATCCCGTATTTCTTTGCGAGCGCACGCGTTACGGTCGTCTTGCCGCCGCAGGGCGTGCCCGCTACAAAGTACACATTTTTCAAATATTGTTTGATTATATTGTCCTGGAATATCATTGTTCTTATCTCCTTTTGATTTCATAGTTTCAAGTGTCACAACAGGGCATGAAACCATCCATCAACGGTTTCATGCGATCAGATATTCCGAAGTCTCAAAAACATTACCATTGAACTCACCCTTTCTCAGTTGCGCGGGTTACCCCGCAATATTGCTTTCGGCCGGATCCGGAGCGTTAGCTCTGCGTCCGCTCCACCGAACCGGTCATGCCTTCCTTGAACACATTCAGATGCCGTGCGTCCACCGAGTAATCGAGGATTGGCATCGAGAGGCTGTCCGGTCTGCGATCAAACCGGATTGCCGTGATGCAGGTGTGCGGCACGTGTCCGAACATAACGCACATGTGCGGAAAAGGAATGTTGAACACGCGCGACAGAAGCGCCGTCGAGGAGCCTCCGTGGCTGAACAAAACAATCGTCTTTTCCTTATCATCTGCGGTTCTACAACGGTAGTATAACCCTTCCCGTTCGTACCCGAGGCTTTCCAGCCACGCGTCGGCTCCGGCCTGAACCGTGCCCACATCAACTGTCGCCGTATTGTCGGCGAAATCGGAAAATTCCTTCCAGTTCGGATCCTGCAGATTCACCCCCTTGTGCATCAAACCGAACGAGCAAAGCCAGGGATTTCCTTCCCTGTACAGATTTTCCAAACTGCCGAACCGAAGCTCGCGCATGAAATCAAGCGTGTGGATCTCGTTGATCCCCGACAGCTCCGCGAACGGTTTCGCGGTCTGCTGCGCACGCCCCTGCGGCGAACAGTAGATTTCCTCGATCCCCTCCTCCATCAGGCGCTCCGCTACGACCTTCGCCTGCTCGTGCCCCAGTTCCGTCAGGCAGTCCAGCTCGTAATTCGGCTCTCCGTGGCGTACCAGTAACAGTCTCATTGCATTCCCCTCACTTTCCTTTGATCAGTCTTCTCCGACGAGATGCACGGTCTTGTACGTGTGCCCCGTCGACGGCAGGAATTTCTCGATCACGTCCTTCGTCTTCAGCCGCAGGCTTGAGGTGCACACGCACGGATGGCAGCCGAGCTCCTCATCCTTCAGCACGTCCTCGTCGATCAGCAGCTGCACGGCGTGATCCGTATCGTTCATCAGTCCCATGATACTCACCGCGCCGGGCTCAATGTCGAGGTACTTAAGCATATCCTCCGGCTCCGCGAACGACAGCCGCGCCGAGTTGATCTGCTTGGAGAGCTCCTTTGTCTTGAACTTCTTGTCCCCCGGCATCATCAGCAGATAGAAATTCGTCTTCTGCCGGTTGCACAGAAAGAGGTTTTTACAGATGATGACCCCGAGGATCTCGTCGATCTCGTTGCACGCCTCCATCGTGTTCGCGGGCTCGTGATCGGTTCTCTTGTATCCGATCCCCAAGTTATCAAGATAGTCGTACGTCCTCACCTCGCGCGGCAGGCGCCCCTCAAGGCTCTCCGGCCGGCCGTCATGCAGTATCATGTGTGTTGTATCTCCTTTTCGATGAATTCGTTGTTAACGCGCTCTTCGCTGTTCCGGCTTCCCGGTCCTGCCTCTCAGCAGTCCGCGGTGGTCTCCCTGTTGATCACGTGGATCAACGGCTCCCCCGCAAGCACTCCCGCCAGACGTTCCCTCAGGAAAGCGGGACGGATATCCGCGTTTGGAATATCCTCCACGGGAACCCAAACAAGCTCCTCGCCGTCATCATTGGTCTCGTTGAACACGGCGTCGTCGGGCACGCTCATCCGGTAGTAAAACTCCAGCACGTGGCATCGTTTGTTGTCGATCTCTCCGTCGCTTCCGCGGAAAATGTTCTCGCATATGACCGCGACGTTCTCCGCCTTGCAGTGCGCCCCGGTCTCCTCGAAGGTTTCCCTCTCCACGCACTCCGCCGACGTCTCCCAGATGTGTACTCCGCCGCCGACCATGTAAAAGTAGCCGCCGTACATCGATCT
>JAFZMO010000133.1 GCA_017551165.1 Lachnospiraceae bacterium | reverse complement strand
TTCAGCGGAGATCGACCGCGTGTTCTGGGATGCCGCTTCGCCCGGAAGACCGACGGAGGGCATGACAGCGTTCCTGAAGTTTTTGTGGGAACAGGGGATTCGCACGGCGGTACTCAGCAACATTTCCTATGACGGAAATATCGTGCGCGAGCGGATCAACAAGGTGCTTCCGGACAATCATTTTGAATTTATCATCCCGACCAGCGAGTATCTGTTCCGCAAGCCGAATCCGAGGATTTTCCGGCTGGCGCTTGAGAAGGCGGACCTTGCGCCGGAGGACGTGTGGTACATCGGCGACAACTACCGGTGGGACGTCGAGGGCGCGCGCAACGCGGGGCTGTTCCCGGTCTGGTACAAGGGGGATGTCGATTATGAGCAGGACGAACACGACGACGTGTTGACGATCATGAAGTGGGACGAACTGCGAAAGATTATTGAGGAGAATTTTCCAATGAACGAATTACATTACAAGACGCTTCGGGAGATCCCGGAGCGCAAGGACGACGCAGCTCAGTGGTTTCACGAAAAATGGGGCGTGCCGAAGGAGGCGTACCTCGAGTGCATAGACGCTTACCTGAGCGGTGAGACCGAGTACGGCTGGTACGTGTGCCTCGACGGTGATAAGATCGTCGGCGGGCTCGGCGTGATTGAGAACGATTTCCACGACCGCAAGGACCTGACGCCGAATGTGTGCGCGGTGTACACCGAGGAAAGCTATCGCGGCCGTGGCATCGCGGGCAAGCTCCTGGACCTCGTTGTTGAGGACCAGCGTGCGCACGGCATCTCGCCGGTGTATCTCGTGACGGACCACACGGGTTTTTACGAGCGGTACGGCTGGGAGTTCCACTGCATGGCGCAAGGCGATGACGAGCCGGAGATGACGAGACTGTACATCCATCGATAAAGCAGCGGAGAGCGTCCGTATATACGGACGTTCGAGAAACGGAGATATGAAACATGCAGGTTCGTGAGTACACGAAACATGATCTGCCGGACATAATCCGGATCTGGAACGAGGTTGTCGAGGACGGCATCGCGTTCCCGCAGGAGGAACTGCTTGACGCGGAGAGTGGGGATGCATTTTTCGCATCGCAGAGCTATTGCGGCGTCGCGGAGGAGGACGGCAAAGTCTACGGGCTTTACATCCTGCACCCGAACAACATCGGCCGGTGCGGGCATATCTGCAACGCAAGCTACGCGGTGTCGTCGGACGCGCGCGGCCGCCACATCGGCGAGATGCTTGTGAAGGACTGCCTGCGGATGGGGCGTGAGCTTGGATTCCGCGTGCTGCAGTTCAATGCGGTTGTCGAGAGCAACGTGCACGCGAGACATCTGTACGAGCGGCTCGGGTTCGTGCAGCTCGGGACGATCCCGGGCGGCTTCCGCATGAAGGACGGGCACTACGAGAACATCTGTCCGTATTATCACGAACTGTAGGAAGCGCCGCTTTTACGCAAGCATCTGAAAGACTGAAGGATAAAAAGAGTACCGCAAGAAAAAAGACTAGGAGAATTGACTATGACAGTATATTATGATGACGGGACCGTCAAGATCCGCAGCATGACTGAGGCGGACGTGAAGGTTCTGTTTGACACGTACAACTCGTACGGTTGGCATCCGCAGATGGAGACGTACGAGGGATATCTTCGGGAGCAGGAGGCCGGCGAGCGGCTGGTGTTCATCCCGGAATACAAGGGAGAGGTTGTCGGTATCTGCACGCTGGTGCTGCATCCGACAGAAGGACCTTACGCCGGCAAAGGATGGCCGGAGATCGTGGATCTGTGCGTCTTCTTCCACATCCACAACGTCGGCATCGGCAGCAAGCTTCTGGACGTTGCGGAGGCCGAGGCGGCGAAGATCACGGACCACGTGTTCCTTGCGGTCGGCGTGCACTCCGGGTACGGTCCGGCGCAGCGCATATACGTCAAGCGCGGCTATGTGCCGGACGGCAGCGGCGTGTGGTATCAGGGCAAGCAGCTCGGGCAGTATGAGCCGTGCGTCAACGATGACGATCTGCTGCTGTTTATGGCGAAGGAACTGAACGGTTAGGAACGACATCCGGTGAGGATCATTCGGAAAATGAGGGGGCAATACAAGCGATGGAACTTTGGGACCTGTATGACAGCGAGAGGAAGCCGCTCGGGCGCACGCACGTGCGCGGCGAGGCATTTGGCGAGGGCGAGTACTATGTGTGCGTTGAGGTGTGGATCCGGAATTCGAAGGGCGAGTTCTTGATCCAGAAGCGTCATCCGGCCAAGAAGGCGGGCAACCAGTGGGAGTTCTGCGGCGGCGGAACGCTCGCGGGCGAGACCACGCTGCAGTCGGCGGTTCGCGAGGTGGCGGAGGAGACCGGCATCGAGGCGAAGGCACATGAGTTCACGCTCTTTACGACGTATCAGAGAAAGAACTACTTCCAGGATATCTACCTGCTGCGCAGGGACGTTGACAGTAAGGACATCGTGTTCCAGCCCGACGAGGCGGTCGATGTGCGCTGGGCGACGGAGGAGGACATTCTGCAGTTGATCGCAAACCAGGAGTTTGTGTACTCTCTGGGACAGCGGTTTGAGATGTACCGGGATACCGTACGGCAGCTTCCAGAGCAGTCTTCATTTTACGACATAAGCGACTTAACGTCGGATGAAATCTTCCTGCGGCTGGTGCGCACGTGCGAGGCGAAGCCGGAGAAACAGTGGGTGCCGGCGTATCATTTTGAGATCTGCCTGTTGGACGGTACGAAGATCGGAATCTGCGATCTGCGCATCGGTCACAACGACAAGCTTTATATCGGCGGCAACATCGGTTACGAGATCGACGAGCCGTACCGCGGGCACCGCTATGCGGCGAAGGCGTGCGCGCTTTTGTTTGCGCAGGCACGCAAGCATGACCTCGGGTACGTGATCATCACCTGTGTCCCGACAAACGACGCATCGGCGCGCACCTGTGAGCTGGCCGGCGGAACGTACCTGGAGACTGTTGACATTCCCGAGGACAACGAGATGTATGCGGAGGGTAAACGGCAGGTGAAGGTGTATCGGTTTGAACTGTAGAGATTAAGACCTGCGGGAGGTATGAGCAATGAAGTACGACTGGATTGACAGCTATCTGATGGAGAAGACCGGTGTGACGAAGGATCTTCAGGAGGAGTGGAACTGGATCCGTTACCATATCGGCGGGAAAATGTTCGCCGCCGTGTGCCGTGACGATGACAACAATCCCTACTACATCACGCTCAAGCTGGAGCCGCTGGAAGGGCAGTTTCTGCGCGAGGAGTACGAGGACATCATCCCCGGATACTACATGAACAAGGTTCACTGGAATTCGGTGAAGGTGAGCGGAAGTGTGCCGGATGACGTCGTAAAGGACATGCTCGACCACGCGTATGACGTCATGCTTCACAGCTTCAGCAAGAAAAAACAAAAAGAAATCCTGGATGGAACCAGTGAGTAACTTAATCAGTTGCTGCGGCTCGGACTGCAGCACATGCTATTGCTACGGCGAGATGTGCAAGGGCTGAAGTCCGCGGAAAAATCGGCTGTACAACCCCGAAAAAAAGTGATATACTGACACCGAGGCAAAGGAGTCTTAGTTTAGGACTTCTTTGCCTTTCTTTTTGTTTACGAGGCACGCGAAGTCGTCGGAATCCGTATTCGGAGGTAACAGCATGAACAACAAACTAATCCAGGTGGTTGCAGCGGTCCCGCAGCTGAAAGTAGGCGACGTGCGGTACAACACGGAGCAGATCACATCGATGATCAGGGAACAGGCGGACAGCGGTGTCATCGTGTTTCCGGAGCTTGCGGTGACGGGCTACACGTGTGCGGACCTGTTCTTAAGCGACCTCCTTCTCGAGGAGTCGGAGCAGGCGCTCCATACAATCGCCGAGGCGACGGAGCGGACAGGCGTGACTGCGGTCGTCGGGGTTCCGATCCGGTTCCGAAACAGCCTGTACAACTGCGGTGCGGTGATCTCGAGCGGAAGCATCCGAGCGCTGGTGCCGAAGACCTACATGCCGACCTATGCCGAGTTCTACGAGGCGCGGTGGTTCGCCTCGGGAAGAGGCACGGAGGGAGAGACGGTGCGGATTGGCGGTCGTGAGGTTCCGTTCGGAACGGACATTCTTGCCGAGGACCCCGTGACGGGAGCCGTACTCGGCGTCGAGATCTGTGAGGACCTGTGGGTTCCGGACAAGCCGAGCACGCATGCGGCGCTCGCAGGAGCAACGATCATTGCCAACCTCTCCGCATCGGACGAGCTGATCGGCAAGCAGGAGTACCGCAGGGAGCTGGTGAAGCAGCAGAGCGGTTCCTGCTACTGCGCATACGTCTATTCATCCGCGGGCACGCAGGAGAGCAGCACGGATCTCGTATTTTCCGGACACTCCGTTATTGCGCAAAACGGCACGGTCTTTGCCGAGAGCATTTTCCCGGAGTATCCTCATGTCGAGAAGGCGATCGTTGACCTCGGGGTGATCCTGCATGACCGGAGGCGACAGAACACATTTGAAAATGCCGCAGAGCAGTATCGGCGTGTTCCGGTCCGCATTCAGGCGGTCGGCGGCGATGAGGTCGGCGCGGAGGAGCTGACGGACATGTTGCACCGGTACGCCTATCCGGTGCCGCGCAATCCGTTCGTACCCGCGGACGACAGCATAAGAGACGCGCGGTGCAGACGCATTTTACAGATCCAGGCGAACGGCCTGGCGACGAGAGTCCGTGCCACGGGAATTAAGAATCTGGTGATCGGCATCTCGGGCGGATTGGATTCCACGCTGGCGCTTCTGGTGTGTGCCGAGGCGAAGAAGCTGGTCCCGGAGATCCGCATCATCGCATACACGATGCCGAATGAGGGGAACACCTCGGGCAGAACGTTCAAAAATGCCGTGCGGCTGATGGAGATTCTTGCGGACGAGCGGTACGAGGTTCCGATAGGGGAGGGAGTGAATCTTCATCTCGCGCAGCTCGGGCATGAGCAGTCCTACCGGGGGGAGGGCGATGTCACCTACGAGAACGCCCAGGCGCGCATGCGTACCTATATCCTGATGGAAGCCGCAAACATGAAGCAGGGGCTTGTCGTCGGAACCGGAGACCTGTCCGAGCTCGCGCTTGGCTGGTGCACATACAACGGTGACCACATGTCGATGTACGCGGTGAACAGCTCCGTGCCGAAGACGCTGGTGCAGTTTATCTGCCGGACGTACGCGGGCATGTGCGGCGATGACGCCCTTCGGGAGGCGATCCTCGACGTCTGTGACACGCCGATCTCGCCCGAACTGACGCCGAGTGCAAACGGGCAGATCGCGCAGAAGACCGAGGAGAAGATCGGAAAATACGACCTCAACGACTTCTTCCTGTTCTACACGCTGCGGTACGGCTTTGAACCGCTGAAGACGGTCGCGTTCGCAGGAAGAGCGTACCCGGAACTCACGGAAGGCGCGATCCGCGAGGCAGCTCGGAAGTTCTTCCGCCGCTTCTTCTCGCAGCAGTTTAAGAGAAGCTGTCTGCCGGACGGGCCGAAGGTCGGTTCGGTGACGCTGTCGCCGAGAGGAGACTGGAGAATGCCGAGCGACGCGTCGGTCGCTTTGTGGCTGGCGGAGCTCGAGCAGTGACTTGCGGATAGAGCCGGAATCATCCGGCTTTGCAGTATTGGGAATGGTTTAGGAGAGGTGTAGCATATGGCAGCATTTGATCGGGTTTTATCGGGAATCCCGCAGATGGATGAGTGTTTCGACAACATCCGCCTCGGGGACAATGTTGTATGGAGAGTGGACCGGTTGGAGGATTTCCGGCTGTTCGTGGAGCCGTATGTGGAGCAGGCGATCCGCGACGGGCGAAATCTGATCTACATCCGGTTTGCGTCGCACGAGCCGTTCTTCACGGAGCGGGAGGGCTTGAAGATCGTCAACGTGGAGCTGTCGCACCGGTTTGAGACGTTCACGGTCGACATCCACGAGATCATCCGCAAGGAGGGCGTGGATGCATTTTACGTGTTCGACTGCCTCTCGGAGCTGCAGACCGCGTGGGCGACGGACCTGATGATGGGCAACTTCTTCCAGGTGACGTGCCCGTACCTGTTCCGGCTGGACACGGT
>JAFZMO010000132.1 GCA_017551165.1 Lachnospiraceae bacterium | reverse complement strand
GTTCGTTAATTCTGGATGACGCCGCGGAAATCGTGTTTGTCAATGCTTCCTATGTCGGAGAGTTAGCAGAGGGCGAGCTTCGAGCACTGCTTCGGTACATTATGGATGGCAGCAGTTCTTCGGAGTTCACGTCGAAGATTGCTGTGGCAATAAGACGATTAAACCACAGTGAGGAAGGGAGGCGCCTGATGACACTGGAGATGGTAATGCGGGAAGAAAAGCAAATCGCTCGTGAAGAAGGCCGCGAAGAAGGTCGCGAGGAAGGGCGTGTAGAAGGTCGTGAAGAAGGCCGCGAAGAGGGCCGAAGGATGCTCGTGTTTGAGTTGTTGGAGGTCGGTGATCTGTCGTTGGAGCTCGCAGCCAAATGTCTTAACCTTTCCGTCGAAGAAGTAGAAAAAGAATTCGAGAGTTACAAGTCACAGAAAAAGTAAACATGGTAAATATGGCGCGCAGCAATGATGTGTGCCATATTTTTTGTCACTTAAAACAGTACCGGCGGATGACTTTCACAAAGCTCTGCGGATTGACAAAACAAGGCTTTGTTTGGTAAAATATAAGTACCCTAACGGAGAAGGAGGGGTCGCGAGACCGAGGGGATTTATCAGCATATTGGGGATGGTTTTGCGACGAAAGAACAATGAAAAGAATAATAACAATCAGTCGTGAGTGCGGCAGCGGCGGTCGGACGATCGGTCGCAAGCTGGCGGAGAAACTGGGATATGCGTTCTATGACAAGGAACTGATCGACCGCGTTGCGAAGGAAAGCGGTCTGGCGAAGGACTTCATTGAGGAGCAGGGCGAGCATATCACGGGCAGCCTTCTGTTCAACATCGCCAGCAACATGACGTACGCCGGGCAGGTGTTCGGCGGTCACATGCTTCCGCTGCAGGATCAGTTGTACGTCGTTCAGAGCGACATCATCAAGGATATTGCGGAGAAGGAATCGTGTGTCATCGTCGGTCGGTGCGCCGATTACATCCTGAAGGATCGCGAGGACGCGCTGCATGTGTTCATTCATGCGAACCTTGAGGACAAGATGGAGCGCGCGGTCAACGACTACGGTTTTGATCGCGACGGCGTGGAGAAGAGCCTTCGCAAGAAGGACAAGGCGAGAGCGAACCACTACCGCTATTACACGGACGCAGAGTGGGGCAAGACGCAGAACTATGATATCACGCTGAATTCGAGCACCTGCGGTTTGGACGGCTGCGTGGATATCCTCTATGCGGTTGTGACGCTCGATGGAGACAAGTAAGCATAGATCCTTCACTGGTAAGCAAAACTAAACAATCAAGAAACAACAAAAACGGGGAGCCGGCAATGGCTCCCCATAATTAATTCCTACGATATCGCGCTTGATCGTCAGATGAAACTTATCAATATATTGCTACTCACCGGCAATTACTCCAGCACCTTTCCGTTGACGGTGATCAGTGCGGAATCCTGCTTGGTCTGCTTCTCGGAGATGATCGCGTCGTCCGAGGAGGTGATGTCGATGGTGCCCGCTAAGAAGTTGATCGTGCCTCCGGTCCAGGCTTCGTCGGCGGAAGATTTCGTTCCGACCTTGACACCGATATTTTTGGACTTGACGGTAACGGTGCTTCCGGAGAAGTTGACGGAGCGGGGTGCGTAGATGGCCTCGTCGCCGGCCTGAATGTTGATCACGCCGCCCTTGAAGTTGATGTAGCCGAGGGCTGCGCGCTCGGTGTTGGTGGACTTAATGCCGTCCTCACCGGCCTTGACCGTGATGACGCCGCCCGAGATCAGGACGTAGTCCTTACCGCGGAGACCGTGATTCTTGGCGGAGACGTTGATCACGCCGCCCTCGATCGTGAGCGTGTCGGACGAAGCGATGCCGTTGTAGCTGTTCGCGTTGACAACCAGCTTGCCGTCGCCGTTCGCGCGGATGAGAAGCGGGGACTTGGAGCTGATCGCCGCATCGGGGATCTCCGTAAGAAGCGACTCTGCGGACTGATCGCCCTGCTCCACCGTCTCGGTGTATTTGTGGTTATCCGTGATGATGTTCTGCGTCTTCTCCTTGATCGTAATGACGATCAGGGAACCGGATTTGACAAGGATCGGTGCGGTCTTGGAGCTCGTCAGGTTGAGGTTGCTCAGGATCAGCTCGATCGATTTGCCCTCCGGCGCATCGATGACGATGTTGCCCTCCGCACAGGTGCCTGTCACGGTGTAAGTTCCGGACTGCTTAATGGTCAGGGTGGTTCCGTCGATGGAAACGCCGATCAGATCGGACTTGACTCCCGTGTCGGAAAATGTGATCAGTTTTTCTTCTTGACTCCCGCAGCCGCCGAGCATGAGTGCGGTGCAGAGCAGGAGAAGAAGGAATAAGCCGCGTTTCATCGGGGAAACCTCCTAATTCCGGATTGTTATTGCCATTGTATTCATTTTCCGAGCGCGTGTCAAACAAAACACAAAAATTACATCATCTTGCGGTGCGGAAATTGACAGATGACAAAACATAATATACAATGGGATAGTGCCGTATTATTCGGTTTTTCCGAATCCGGCGCGAGCCGTGCGGAAGGGCAAGTTTCAGGCTTCCGTCGGTCTGTTGAGGAATAGAAAAGGAATAGAAGAATCGAGGTGCTTGCGAATGAAGCCGCACGAGGGAAGAAAGAGACGCTGGGGAGACCGCAAGGACGGTTTCCGTGTCCGCAATGTCGATCCGATGACTCGCCTGGAACCGTACATCATGCCCAAGAAGTATGACGGATGGGTACTGGCCAACGAGGAGATCGATATCACTGCGACAGAGGAATTCATTCGGAATATGCGCAAGGGTGAGTTGCCGAAACTCTCGCTGTACGAGATCGTTTTTGCTGCGATGGTACGCGCATGGGTGGATGTTCCGGAGTTGAACCGTTTTGTCAAGCATTCCAAACTGTACTCGCGCAACTGCATCAAGGCAGCGATGACCGTGATGCGCGGAATGTCGAGAGAGAGCGACCGCACTCTCATCGTGCCGCAGTTCGAGTGCGAGGATACATTGTATGATGTCGTTCGACGCATCGAGGAGGAGACCGGTGCCATCGATATGAACGTGTCGGTGGAGGAGGACGAGAACAAGAACGCGATCGACGGCCTGGAGACGGCGTTCAGCGTTCTGCCGGATTTCCTGCTGTCAGCGGCGATCCATGTCGTGAAATTCCTGGACCGCTACGGATGGCTGCCGAAGAAACTGACGGATATCAGCCCGTTCCACACGAGCTTTTTCATTACCAATATGGGTTCTATCGGACTTGACGCGGTGTACCATCACATGTATGAGTTCGGCACGCTGTCAACGTTTGCCGGCATCGGACGCAAGCGGGTTTCCTATGAACCGCAGTCGGACGGCACGTTGAAGCGCAAGGTTATGGTTACCCTGAAGTTCGTAGTTGACGAGCGCGCGGCGGACGGTTTTGCGTATGCCGTCGGATTCCGCAAGATCCGCCAGTACGTCATGCATCCGGAGCTGTTGTTGTCGCCGCCGGAGAAGATCGTGTTCGACAAGATCGACAAGGTGAAGAAAAAGAAGAAGAAAAAGAAGACGGAAGACGAGTGATCCGTCGTGACGGAGGGGAGTTATGAAGGTGGATTTGACCGGAGCAACCGTTGTGATCACGGGAGCGAGTTCCGGGATCGGACGCGAATTTGCCAAGGCGCTGGCAGCGAAGGGCTGCCGGCTGATCATGGTTGCGCGCCGTGAGGATCGTATGCGCGAACTGGCAGGGGAGCTCGGCGTGCCGTGTGAGGTGCTGCCGGCGGACCTGACGCGCGAGGAGGAGTGCAACCGTGTCATTGAGACGATCGCGGGGCAGAAGGCATCCGTGCTGATCAACTGCGCGGGCTTCGGTTTGCTCGGAGCGACCGTGGAGCACACGCTGGAGGAAGAGCTCAACATGATCGACCTCAACGTGCGTGCGGTGCACATCCTGACGAGACGGTTCCTTGATCTTCGTAAGGACGAGGGGACCGGAGCGATCCTGAATGTGGCGTCCTGCGCGGGATTGCTGCCCGCGGGACCGTACCTGAACACCTACTACGCGACCAAGGCGTATGTGGCAAGTTTCACGCAGGGACTTGCGCTGGAGCTTAAGGATATGAAGACCGGCATCTATGTCGGCGCGCTGTGCCCGGGACCGGTGTATACCGAGTTCACTCAGGTGGCGCGCGGCAAGGAGTGGTCGAGCGGACTGACGCCGGAGAAGGTCGTTGAGTACGCGATTCGGAAAATGGAGAAGGGCAAGACGCTGATCGTGCCCGGCGCGGGCATCCGCGCGGGATTGTTCGGAACGAGACTGCTCTCCCGCAACATGGCGGCAAAGATCGTCGGACGCGGGCAGAAAGGCCGGATCGAGGAGTGACGGCGTCGGAAAGAAGTTGTTGACGATTGCGGGTTCTGCGCCTATAATAGGCGATACAGTCTTTAGAAACCAGAGGATACGAAACAGTTGGAGAGTGCCATGAGTGATTCGTCTATGATGAAGCTGGACGAGAAAGGGGAAAAGGATTTTCAATTTCTCGTCAACGAATGTCGAAAAGCGGGAGTGATCGATCAGAACCTCTATGCGGAGTACGATGTCAAGCGCGGTCTGCGTGACAGCAACGGCGCCGGCGTTCTGACGGGACTCACGGAGATTTCCGACGTAACCGCATACAAGCTGATCGGCGGCACAAAGGTACCTGCGGACGGCAAGCTGTACTATCAGGGCTATGATGTGCAGGAGATGGTCAAGGGCTTCGCGGAGCGCCGCTATGCGTTCGAGGAGACCACGTATCTGCTGTTGTTCGGCGAGCTTCCGAACGAGACGCAGCTCAAGGATTTCATCGAGCTGATCACGACGTTCCAGTCGCTCTCGAACAAGTTCATCCGCGACGTCATCATGAAGGCCGTCAGCGGCAACATCATGAACAGCCTGCAGAAGAGTATTCTGACACTGTATTCGTACGATGACAACGCCGAGGATCTCTCGGTGGAAAATGTGCTTCGCCAGTCGATCAACCTGATCGCGAAGCTGCCGGTCATCTCAATCTATGCATATTGGTCGTACCTTCATTTCCGGATGGACGAGAGTCTGATCATCCGGAACCCCAAGCCGGAGTACTCCACCGCGGAGAACATCCTCTCGATGCTTCGCCCGGACGGACGCTTCACCGAGCTGGAGGCGAAGGTTCTCGACATCTGCCTCGTGATCCACGCGGAGCACGGCGGCGGTAACAACTCCACATTTACCACACACGTGGTTACGTCGTCCGGAACGGACACGTACTCCGCAACGGCAGCGGCGATCGCCTCGCTGAAGGGCTATCGTCACGGCGGCGCGAACTTAAAGGTGCGCCAGATGTTCGCCGATCTGAAGGAAAATGTGAACGACTGGAAGGATGAGGGCCAGATCCGCGAGTATCTGACGAAGCTCGTCCGCAAGGAAGCATTCGACCGCACCGGTCTGGTGTACGGCATCGGCCACGCGGTTTACACGATCTCCGATCCCCGACAGGTCATCCTGCGCGACTACGCGATCAAGCTGGCTGAGGAGAAGGATCGCACCGATGAGCTCGAGCTGTATTTCGCAGTGGAGCGCATCGCGAAGGAGGTTATCGCGGAAAACAGACATTTGTTCAAACCTTTGTGTGCAAATGTTGATTTTTACAGCGGTTTCGTGTATGATATGTTAGGTATCCCCGAGGAGCTCTACACACCGATCTTCGCGATCTCGCGAATCAGCGGCTGGGCAGCGCACCGCATGGAGGAGATCATCAACAACGGCAAGATCATCCGCCCCGCGTACAAGTATGTGGGTTCGCACAGAGAGTACGAGTCGATGGACGAGCGGCCGACCGAATAAGAGAAATGCCGGGAAGGCGCCTGCGCCGGAACGGTTTTATGGGAGTGTAGCTCAGCCGGGAGAGCGTTCGCCTCACACGCGAGAGGTCACGGGTTCGAGCCCCGTCGCCCCCATTTTGGAAATATAGCTCAGCCGGGAGAGCGTCCGCCTGACGCGCGGGAGGTCATGGGTTCGAGCCCCATTGTTTCCATAAGCCCTACAGCCGAAAGGTTGTGGGGCTTTTATTTTTCGTTAAATCGACCTTACAAAACCGCAAGGTATTGCGAATCGGGCGGAAAATAGAGTATACTGCAGTCAAATGATGGAGTACTGCGCGGAACAACGGGGGAGTGCGCGGTACATGTGCCCTGCGGGGCAGAGGAGAAGCGAATGCTGCAGAAGCGCAAAAACAATCGAATTCTCAGGATAGGACTTCCTGCGATCGTGATCGTTTGCATCGGGCTGATCTATGCGTATGTCAGCAGCCGGATGCAGTTAAGCATGCCCGAGTTTGCGGCGGTGGACGGCGTTGTGGATGCAAGGGACATCGATTTTACGAAGGGCGTTTACCACATGGTAAACAACTGGGACTACTACGCCGGAAGCCTGCTGGGGCCGGAGGATTTCAAGAACGAGAGCACGCTGCCGCCCAAGAGCGGTAAGAATGAGTGGGATTACAATGTCGGCACGTACCGCGTGAAGATCCTCGCGAAGCCGAACCAGTATCTGTCGATCGCAAGTTACAGCATCGACTACAGCACGAGGGTGTTCATCAACGGGCAGGAGGAGCTCAACTACGGCAACGTGTCTGCGAACCCTGCGGAGGCGGAGCACCGCAACCGATACATGATCTATCCGATCTACACCGGCGATAACGGCGAGGTGGAGATCATTTACCAATACAGCAACTTCATGCACAATGAGGGCGGATTCATTCAGGCGACGACGATCTCGACGCCGAGAAATATCGACAACTACGTGCGGGGCATCGCGATGTTCTCGCTGTTCACGTCGTGCGGTCTTCTGTTCCTCGCATTCTATTTCCTGGTGTGCGCGGCGCATCAGCGCAACTACGGCTACGGCGTTCTGGCGATGTGTTGCGTGCTGATCGCGTTCCGCAATCAGTTCTTTGCGTACGAAATGTTCCTGCCGTCGACGATCAACTTCATTTTGCAATATCGACTGACGATCCTCGTCGTCTCGCTGATCCCGACGATCGCATACTATCTGCCTGCGGCGTTCTTCCCCAAGGTGTTCCTCAAGAGGGACATCCTCATTTTCACGGGAGCGTACGCGGTGCTGACGACGCTTCATTTTACGCTGGATACGCATGATCTGGTGCTGCTGTGCCATATCTGTTACTACTTCTGCATCGGCATCGCGGTTCTCATGCTGGTGCGGTTTGTGATGTGGTTTAAGAAGCACGGCCGGCCGTCGTATGACGAAATGTGGACGATCGCGGCGGAGCTGATCCTGATCTATTCGATGTACCGCGAGGGTATGAGCACGAGCAGCAACTCGCTCGTTGCCCACTACGGAGTCACGCCGTACGGAATGCTGGTGTGTATCCTGATCCTCTCCGTGCTCATCAACCGCAAGCTCCAGAGCCAGATGATCAGCCTCGAGGAGGAGAAGAACCGAAACGAAGTGCTGCAGCGAGTCAACGACATGAACCGCGACTTCCTGCAGACGGTTGCGCATGAGTTGAAGACGCCGCTGGCGGTCATCTCGGGCTATGCGCAGCTGATCGACATGCAGATCCAGAAGGGGAAAATGTCGGAGCAGACGTCGGAGAGACTGACGACCATTCGATCGGAGGCGGACCGCCTCGGCGAGATGGTTTCGAACCTGATGGCATATACGTACGGGCGCCGCAAGGACGCCGAGCTCGGACCGGTGGACACGACGGAGCTTACGAGGAGTGCGGCTGCGGTCACGAAGCCGGTGTGCGAGAAGCGCGGAAACAAGCTTGTGCTGACCGGTGGCGGATGCATGGTGCACGGCAACTTCGAGCTGCTGTTGCAGGTGCTGATCAACCTGATCGTCAATGCGAGCCGGCACACGGAGCAGGGCACGATCACGCTCGCGGTCATCGACCGGGCGGATGTGGCGGAGTTCACGGTGTCCGACACGGGCGACGGGATCCCTCAGGAATCCGTGGAGCATATTTTCGAGCGCGGATATACGACAGACGGCGGCAACGGACTGGGCCTGTCCATCTGTAAAGAGAACGTCGTGCTGCACGGCGGCGAGATGGAACTCGTGAACACCGGCATCGGCGGAACGACGTTCCGATTTACCATACCGAAGGAGAAGGAACAATGAGTTATACGGTGTTGCTTGTGGAGGACAACCCGCACATCATGGAGATCAACTACGAAGCGCTGATGATGGAGGACTATCATGTACTGAAGGCGTACGACGGCAAGAGCTGCATTGAGCAGCTCGAGGCGGAGGACATCGATCTGGTAGTCCTCGATATTATGCTTCCGGACAGCGATGGGATCACCTTGTGCAAGAAGATCCGGGAGGAGTACGATGTTCCGATCCTCTTCCTCTCGGCTCTCGGGGAAAATGATGACATCATTCGCGCGCTGCGTGCCGGCGGCGATGACTATATGACCAAGCCCTATGACCTCGGCGTTTTCGTCGCGCATGTGGAGGCGAGACTGCGGGGGGCGAACACCGGCAATCGGTGTGTATTTTACGAGGATATCAAGCTGGATACCGTCTCGGGTGTAGCGAGCTACCGCGGGGACGATATGCTGTTGACGAAGAAGGAATTTTCGCTGCTTCTGATGCTGGTGACGGGAAGCGGGCAGCCGATTGCGAAGGAGGATCTGTACCGCAATGTGTGGAACTCTCCGTCGGCGACCAATTCGAGCGCGATCTACACCGCCATTTCCCGACTGAACCGAAAGCTGGAGGAGCACGGAACGCCGTACACGGTGGCGTACAACGCGAACGAGGGGTACTCGTTGGAGCGAGCCTGACGACATTTCCCCCCGAAATGAGTAAAGGAGGAGCGCGATGGTTGGCGACGACGAGCTGTACGAACGGTATCGCGACGGCGATGCTGCGGCGTACGACGAGCTGATGATCCGTCACGGCGACGGGCTGGTGCTCTTCCTGTACGGGTACCTCCGGAGCAGGGAGGACGCGGAGGATCTGATGATCGAGGCGTTCGCACGGTTGATGGTGAAGAAGCCCGATATTCATAAGGACGGGTTCAAGGCATATCTGTATAAGACGGCGCGCAACCTGGCGGCGAGAATGCACCGCCGGCGGAGCAGAAACGAGGTCGACCTGTTTGAGGACATGGACGATCTGACGGACGGCGTGCTTCCGGAGGATACCGTCTACGATGAGGACAAGCAGCGGATCCTGCACATCTGCCTCGGCCGGATTGAGCCGGAGCTGCGGGAGGTGTTGCAGTTAGTGTATTTTGAGGGAATGAGCTACGCGGAGACGGCGACCGTTCTCGGCGTGAACGCGAAGCGTGTGGACCATTTGCTGACGAGGGCGAAGGAATACATGCGACGAGAGCTTCAGAAGGAGGGGATCACCGATGCGCATGATTGAACAGCTTGCGGCGGAACTTGCCCGGAGCGGCCTGTACGGCAGCGTCTTCGGGGAGAGCAGCACGCTCGGATACGCGGTGATCGGCGTTCTCGCATTTGCCCTCGGGATAGTATTTACGATGTTCTGTTTCCGCCTCCGCAGATGGAGGGAGGATTCGGAGAAAGAGGATGGCGATGATCGAGAGTGCCGTTAACACAGTACAATTGATCGTGACCTTCGTGTGCGCGTCCTATGCGTTCGTGCGCGCGGCGGTGTCACACAAGCGATCCTGGTTCTTGCTGGGACTGTTCCTCGGTGCAGCTTTCCTCGGAGATCTGTACTGGGGTTTGTTTTTGTTGTTCTACGGGGACACGCCGAATTACGCGTATATCTCGGCGCTGAACTGGTACGCGATGTTCATGTTTCTGATGCTCCTGTTCACGGAGCTCGAGGGCCGAAAGATCGAGTGGTCGCGCCGTTGGACAATGTGGTTCATCCCGCTGTTTACGGCCGGCATGTGCGTCTACTACATGCAGTGGGGCGCGTGGCTTGACAACATCGCGACGGCGGCCTGCATGACCGTTCTTCTGTGGCGCGCGGTGGACGGAATCGTCCACGTGCGGGGCAAGAAGGGCGAGGAGAGCCGCAACCGCGCGTATTACCTTGCAGTTCTTCTGTTCTGTTTCGCGGAATACTGCCTGTGGACGGCGTCCTGCCTGTGGGAGGGCGACACGTTTGCCAACCCGTACATGTGGTTTGACGTTCTGTTGACGCTGAGCTTCGCGGTCTTCCCGTTCGCGTTGAGGAAGGCGGTGGATGTATGAATTATGTGGAAAATGTCTACATCTGCCTTGCCGCGCCCCTGATCATCGCCATCGTGTTCGTGCGAGATCGCGGGCGGAGGCTCCTCATTTTCCTTTTGAGCGGCATGACGGCGTGCATCCTTTCTTCTTACATCAGCACGTTCCTTGCGACGGCGATGGGAGCGGACACGCTCTCGGCGTCCATGGAGCTGGCGCCGATCGTTGAGGAGTGCATGAAATTCCTGCCGGCGCTGTTCTACATCACGGTGTTTGAACCGCACAAGGCCGAGGGCAGCGACAGCATCATAATGAGCGCGATCGGGTTTGCGACGTTCGAAAATGTCTGCTTCATGACGCAGAACGGTGCCACGGAGCTGACGCATCTCCTCATCCGCGGATTCGGCACGGGCGCCATGCATGTGGTGTGCGCGAGCATCATGGCCTACGGCTTCCTGCGCGTGTGGGACCGCGAGTGGCTGCGGCTGGCGGGCACGTTCGCACTGCTGGCCATGGCGACGACGTTCCACGGTTGTTACAACGTTCTCGTGGCGCAGCCCGCCCGTGTGGCAAACATCGGATATGCCGTCCCGCTGCTGACGACGGTGCTGATCCTGTTTGTCAGCCGCCACAAGCGCATTCTGGCGCGTCGCGGGCGCAAGGTGGATTACAACGATTGATCGTGAATTTACAACATGGGAAGACAGGCTTTCGGGCCTGTTTTCTTTCATTTTTCGAAAAATTTTGAAAAAAATTAAAAAAATTTCAATTTTACCCGGGGAATTTTCCGATTTTGGGTATCTTATAGGGTGAAGGCGTTAATCACGGGTGCATACCCGCGTAAGTGTTTTGCCGCAAGGGGGATGCGGCGGTTTTGGTTTTAGAAGGAAGGGATGTTAATGAGTAAGACCGAGGAGAGGCTCGCGAGGCTTCACGCGAGGGCGAGAGAGATCGAGAAGACACGCAATCGCCGCTTTATGTACCTGTACGGTGCACTGAGCGCCGTGATCTTCTGTGCGCTTGTCGGCCTGGTAACGGGCGCGGGCGGTGTTCTGAGTTTCGACGGGATCACGTATTCCGGTGCATCGATGCTGTCCGACAGTGTCGGCGGCTACGTGCTGACCGCGGTTGTTGCATTTGCCGTGGGCGTGGTTGTGACCATGGTTGTTCGGCGGCGCGTCGAGAGGCGTCACAACCGGAGAAAGGCTGAGTAAAACGAAGGTGAACGGAGGAGAGCTCTTCCGGCCGTGTTAATAACAATGCGCAGTCCATCCGCGGTCGCGCGTCCGCGGATGGGCGAAGGGTGAGGCGATCATTTTCCGTAATGAAAAATTTCTGCCTTACAATTTTGTAAGAAAAGGCAAAATGCGAAAAAGTTGCGGTATACTGTAGACAATCCGATAAGGATAGGGAAAGTGTTGAGGAATATGAAGAGAATAACTGTGAAAAGGACGCTGAGTCTGTTGCTGATCCTGATGCTCGTCATGGTTGGCGTGGTGTCGGTCGCGTCCGCCGATACCGGTGATGAGCACACGGAAAAAATGCTTGCGCAATCGGGAGAATCCGCATCGCAGAGCGGTGCCACGGTGCTGGCGCCGACCGGCGGGATGAGTGCCCCCGTATGGCTGGTCGTTTTGATCGCCGTATTGAGTTGCCTCGTGGCGGGCGAGTGCATTCAGCTCTCGAAGTATCGCAATCAAGATCGGGAAGTTATCTGACTTTCGGAAAGTGTTAATAACAAAGGTCCGGCTCGTTTTCTCCTCTGAAGTAAACGAGCCGGTCGCTTTTTTGCGTATTTGATTATTCCGGATCGGACAGGACCGCAGTGCTGCGCTTCAGGATCCCGGTCATGTGCGCGATCGCAACGCCGTAGTTGACGATCGGGACGCCGGCCGAATCCGCAAGCGCGAGGCGGTGCTGCATTTCCCGCTCGTTCAGCATGCACCCTCCGCAGTGGATGATGAGCGCATACGGGCTTAAGTCGCTCGGAAAATCCCCGCCCGACGTGAACGCAAACTCCGGCCGGAAGCCGATCCGTTTCGACAGAAGCGCGGGCAGCTTCACGGTGCCGATGTCGTTACATTGGCGGTGGTGCGTGCATCCCTCCGAGATCAGCACGCGGTCGCCGGGCTTCAGCGCGTCGATGGCCGCTGCGCCCGCTAAGAGCGTCTCGAGGTTGCCCTTGTAGCGAGCGAACAATATGGAAAATGACGTCAGCATCACACTATCCGGCACGACCGCTGCCACCTTGGCAAATGCCTGCGAGTCCGTGATGACCAGATCCGGCGCCTCGCGGAGCGCGGCGAGCGTGTCCGCCAGCTCCTCCGGCTGACACACGAGAATGCGGCAGTGCGCGTCCAGCAGCTCGCGGAGCGTCAGCTGCTGCGGCAGGATGAGACGGCCTTTCGGGGCAGACTCATCGATCGGCGTCACCAGCACAACCGTGGCATGTTCCGGAATACGATCGGCGATGATCAGCCGGTCTTTTTTTATTGCCTTCGCAAAATCCCCAAGCGCCTCCTTGAGTTCCCGGATCCCGAGACCCGAGACGGAGCTCGTCGGGAGAACAACAACCGATGCAACCCCTTCATTCGGGTTTTCAGCGCCCAGAGCGATGATCGGCTCCCTTTCGGTCCTTGAAGACACAACGGATTTCCGCAGATCGGACTTGGTTATCGCGATCACGCAGGGAATGCGGCGCTTCGACAGAACCTCCAGAAACTCCAGCTCCGGCCCGGGCAGCTCCCCGTTTTCGCCGAGCACCGAGGCTTCCACCGCGAGCACGGCGATGTCCGTCTGCGCGAGAATGCGCGAAGTTCGCGCCACGCGCAACTCCCCGAGCTCACCCTCGTCGTCAAACCCGGGCGTGTCGACGATGACGACCGGTCCGAGAGGAAGCAGCTCCATCGCCTTCCTGACGGGGTCCGTTGTCGTGCCCCGAACCTCCGAGACGATGCTCAGATCCTGACCGGTCACCGCGTTGACGAGCGAGGATTTGCCGGCGTTGCGGCGCCCGAAGAACGCAATATGAATTCTCTCTGCAGAGACAGTATCTTGCAGACTCATAAAAACCTCCTGACTGTATCTCTATCAGACAAGCAAAATGTATGAACCTTCCTCGGCCCATCCAAGGATAACCCACCATAGATTACCCCGGTCGTGATGAAACCGCCAATCCGAGTAAGCGTTCCGCCCTCAGGCAGAGTTCATACCGGTTCCAGCCACAGATATCCGCGTTTTTTTGCGAAGGAATGATTCCCGCGAAATACGGCTTCTGCCGAACCGATATTTCCGTGGGGCGGCGTCTTGTTTCCGCTTTCATGCGGTATTCCCCTTGGGGCGTATACACTTGATTGCCGCAGCGAAGCATTGAGCGAGTACTTGGCGAGCGAGAGTGCGAATGGGGGCGCTGCGAGTGTGTTTGAGCGAAGCGAGTTCGCGAGCAGCGCACCCTGGTATGAGCACGAAGCGGTCGCCTAGTACTCATTCACTGCGCAGCGAGGCAACGAGTGTATCACAGCCCCTGCGGAGCAATAGCCCCGGCATGAAACGGACTAAAAAACGCCGCAGTATCAGAACCGGAAATCGCGCCGGTTCGAGTTTTTGATGTCCTCGATGTTCTGGGAGGCGATGGAACGAACCTTCTCGTTCGGGATCTTGGCGAGCTCCTCCTCGATCATTTTGAAACCGGTTGCCTTCGTCTCGGGCGACGCGTAGTCGACAAGGTATTCGGCGAGCGTCATGAGGGCGTTCGGATGGCAGCAGTTGAGGATCTGGCCGGTCTTGCAGAGGCTCATGAAGCGGTCTCCGGTGCGGCCTTCGCGGTAGCAGGCGGTGCAGAAGGACGGGATGTGGCCGCTCTGCATCAGCCAGTGGACGACCTCGTCGAGCGATCGCTGGTCGGAGACGTCAAATTGCTCGGTGTCATGCGGGCGGACGTCGGGCGTGTAGCCTGCATAGCCGCCGACCGAGGTGCGGGAACCGCCACTGACCTGGGATACGCCGAGGCGAAGAAGCTTCGAGCGGACAGCCTCAGTCTCACGCGTCGAGATGATCATGCCGGTGTAGGGAACCGCAAGACGGATGCAGGCCGTGATCTTCGCGAAGGTGTCGTCGTCGATGCCGTTGTCAAACACGTCGGGATCGATGTCGTCGGCGCGCTTTACGCGGGGAACACTGATGGTGTGCGGGCCGACGCCGTGAACAGCCTCGAGGTGCTCTGCGTGCATGATGAGGCCGGCAAATTCATATTTGTACAGCTCAAGACCGAACAGAACGCCGAGACCGACATCGTCGATGCCGCCCTCCATCGCGCGGTCCATTGCCTCGGTGTGGTAGGCGTAGTTGTGCTTCGGTCCGGTTGGGTGAAGCTTCTCGTAGCTCTCCTTGTGGTAGGTCTCCTGGAAGAGAATGTAGGTGCCGATGCCGGCATCCTTGAGCTTGCGGTAGTTTTCCACGGTCGTCGCGGCGATGTTGACGTTCACGCGGCGGATGTCGCCGTTCTTGTGGTGAACGCTGTAGATCGTCTTGATGCACTCGAGGATGTACTCGATCGGGTTGTTGACCGGGTCCTCGCCGGATTCGATCGCAAGGCGCTTGTGGCCCATATCCTGCAGCGCGATGACCTCGGCGCGCACTTCGTCCTGAGTCAGTTTCTTTCTGGGAATGTGCTTATTTTTCAAATGATACGGGCAGTAGACGCAACCGTTGACACAGTAGTTGGAAAGGTACAACGGCGCAAAGATAACGATGCGGTTTCCGTAAAATGCGAGTTTGATCTCCTCGGCGATCTCATTGATCCGTTCGTTGATCTCGGGAATGTCGCAGGCGAGAAGGACCGAGGCTTCGCGGTGGGTCAGTCCTGCACAGGTGCAGCCCTTCGCGGTCTTCTGCGGTCTTGCCTTTTCCAGAATGCTCGTCAGGAGCGGAAGATCATGCTTGTGCTCCTCGGCATATGCGAGAGTTTCGCGGATTTCTTCATCGTTGATGAACTCCTCCGCGATCAGGGAGTGAGGGTCGTATTTGGCCATATGAAATTCCTTTCTTGCGGGTCAGATCGTGTCTTCCCCGTCAGATATTTGCCATAGTATAGCACGGGGCGTGTGGTTCGTCCACTACATTTCCATGAATTATTTGACTAATGTTCTCAATGGGAGTACAATGGAAGCGGTTTCCGCACATGCGGAAATGCAATTGGGTAACAACGAAAAAAGAGATTGGAGAAAATGAAATGGAACAGGAAAACAACACGATGCAGCAGGCACCGGTTGCGGACCCGAACGTGGTCGTAGTACCCTCGGATCCGGGCATGGTAACAATGGCTCCTGCGGATACCAAAAAGAAGAAAAAGAAGGGCGGCGCCTTTGGCTGGATCCTCATTCTTCTGGCGGCTGCGGGGGCAGCGGTTTACTTCTTATTCTTCTTCTACACGCCCGCGATCGAGATCGACGGCAAGAAGATCACGCTGAAGACGACCGTGTCGGAAGTGTTGGACATGGGATACGTGTTCATCGACTCGACCAACAAGGTCGTGGATATGTCCGGCACGCTGCAGCGTAAGGCTGTGGAGAGCTGGAGCTACCAGATCGCGGTTCCCGGCTCGGGCGGTACGACCGGCGAAGGCACCGGCATTTACGTTCGCCTGATCAATCCGGATTCGGCAGGCAAGAGCCGTAAGAACTGCTCGTTCTACAGCATCAAGTACTATCCGGAGCAGACGAAGGCAAGCGTGACGATCACCATCGGCGGCAAGAACCTTAAGGGAACGAAGAAGGAAGATGTCGTTGCGGCGATCAAGGAGACGAAGATCCCGATCAAGGAGAAGGAGCTTCAGGAGATCGCGGACGGCAAGTCGACGATCGCACTCGGTTCCAACCAGAGCTATCGCTATGAAGTCGGGTTGGACACCGTAAACAACGGTCTGATGATCCAGTTCGAGAGAACCGTGACGATCAGCACCGGCAAATAAGTAAGCAGGATTTGGAGGCAATTCGGATGGAAACGCGACTGGTTACCGTGGATCGGGAGCATTTGCGGGAGACAATGCCGGCGGAAGCGGCGGAGTTGTTGCGCGAGGGCGAGTTGGTTGCGTTTCCGACCGAAACCGTATACGGGCTCGGCGGCGACGCGCTGCGGCCGGACGCGGCACGGCGGATCTATGCGGCGAAGGGACGCCCTTCGGACAATCCGCTCATCGTGCATATCGCGGACACGGACGCGCTGCCGGTGCTCGCAAGGGATATTCCCGAGGGCGCGTGGGAGCTGGCGGAACGGTTTTGGCCGGGGCCGCTGACGATGATCCTACACAAACAACCGAGCGTGCCGGACGCGACGACCGGCGGACTGCCCACGGTGGCGATCCGGATGCCGAGCGATCCCGTGGCGGCGATGCTGATCCGCGAGAGCGGCGTCTACATTGCGGCGCCTTCGGCCAATGCGAGCGGCAGGCCGAGTCCGACCTGCGCGGAGCATGTGTATGAGGATCTGCAGGGACGCATCCCGATGATCATTGACGGAGGGAGCGTTCCGATCGGACTGGAATCGACGATCGTGGATCTGACCGGGGAGATACCGCTCATTTTGCGTCCCGGCTTTATCACGATCGAGGAGATACGAAGCGTTTTGCCCACGACGGAGTACGACCCCGCCGTGATCCGCCGCGTGAAGGATGACACGATCGTTGCGCGGGCGCCGGGCATGCGCTATCGGCACTATGCGCCGAAGGGCGAGCTGACGATCTTCGAGGGGGACCTTGCGAAGGTTGTCGCGCGCGTTCAGGCGGAGGCGGAGGCCAAGGCGGCACAGGGGTACCGCGTGGCAGTGCTCGCCTCGGAAGAGACGAAGGATCGGTACCACGGACTCACCGTGCGAAGCGTCGGAGACCGTGAGGAGGAGGCAACCGTGGCGACGCATCTGTTCGCAACGCTGCGGGAATTTGACCGAATGGGGGCCGAGTACATATTCGGCGAAAGCTTTCCGGAGGCAGGCGTCGGCCAGGCGGTGATGAACCGGCTGATGAAGGCCGCGGGCTACCGGATCGTGGAGGTCTGAGGAGAAGAGGAATGAGGTTTGACCGTATTGTATTTGTGTGCGGCGACAACACCTGCCTTTCGATGATAGCGGAAAATGTCTTCATCAACCGCTACGAGGGTGAGCGTTTGTACGTTGCATCAAGGGGTATTGTGGTGCTGTTTGAGGAGCCGTGCAACCCGAAGGCGGAGGCCGTGCTCGCAAAACACGGCATCGAGATGGTGCGCACGACCAGCATGGAGATCCGCAGCGGCGACATCACGGACAGCACGCTCGTGATCGCGCTGAAGGCGAAGGACCGCGACCGGTTCTGCTCCCGTTTTCCGTATGCGACCGCGTACACGCTTGCGGTGCTGGCGGACGAGCAGGAGGACGTGTGGGATCCTTACGGAGGCACCGAGGAGGACTATGAGCGCTGCTACGAGGATATCGACCGGATGATCGACAAGGCGATCCCCGTGATCAAGCGGATGCTCGCGAACGATGATCTGGACAGCAGTCAGCTGTTTGAACAAGAAATAATGGAGGATAGACAGGATGATAGCTTTAGGATGTGACCACGGCGGATATCAGTTGATGCAGGAAGTGAAGATGCACCTTGCGAAGAAGGGCATTCTGTTCCGCGATTTCGGAACGACTTCCGAGGAGGCGACGGACTATCCGATCTATGCAAAGAAGGTTGCGAAGGCAGTGCTTTCGGGCGAGTGCGAGAAGGGCATTCTCATCTGCGGCACCGGCATCGGCATCAGCATGACGGCGAACCGCTTCAAGGGCATTCGCTGCGCGCTCTGCCACGATGTGTTCAGCGCCGAGGCGACGAGACAGCACAACGACGCCAACGTTCTTGCGATGGGCGGACGCGTTGTGGGACCGGGACTTGCGCTCATGATCGTTGACACGTTCTTGAACACCGCATTTTCCAATGCACCGCGCCATATTCAGCGCATCAATCAGATCGACACGGAGGATTGATCCCCGCGAGGGAGGCGCAACGGTAGGCTGGCTTCGAAAAGGAAATGGGTGGCGCTATGGATTTTTCGAGAATTTTCCGCAAACGATTCTGTCCGAAGGAGTGTATTGAGCTTTCGGACGATATTCGGCTGTTCGAAGGAGAGCACCTGCTGATCACACAGTGGAAGACGATCCGCCCGAAGAAGGAACTGTCCCACGGACTGTCCCTGTATCTGCCGGAGGACGGACTGAAGATCAGCCGCTTTCTGCGCGCGAACGGCGAGCTTTTGTACTGGTACTGCGACATTATTTCCGCGGAGCCGGGCGTAGAGGGCGGCACGGTGTTCACGGACCTTTTGGTCGATATCGTGGTCTACCCTGACGGCAAGCTGCAGATCTGGGACCTCGGCGAGGCCGGGGACGTGCTGCGGCGAGGAGAGATCTCACCGGAGCTGTTGGCGGATTCGCTGCGGCAGACCGACGATCTGCTGCGCATCATATACCGCGGCCGTTTTCCGGCGCTGCAACAGGTGCTGATCGACGCGGAGCGGGGCGTGTTCCCCGCGCGGGACGCCACGCTGGCGGACATTGTAAGCGGTGGGGACTCCCGCTGAGAGCGAGGGAGACTGTACGTGACCGGTGCCGGATGCCGTACGTGCGGGAATCGGAAAGGAAGAGAGACGTATATGCTTATGTTCGGAGAAAACCGGATATTGTGTCGGTTGCGCGCGGGAATTCTTGCAGCTGCGGGAGCGGTTGTGATGATTCTCGCGATCTTGCTTGCTGCCCTTCCGGCGAAGGCTGAGGGTGAGGATGCTCCCGGCACGGAGCCGGACGCGACGTCGCTTTCCATCACCATCACGGAGAGCCGCGCTGTCGGTGCCCAAAAGCTTCGCGACGGCAAATACAGCACCCGCAACGCCTACAAAACCGGCGACACCATTACCATCACCAGCGAGCAGGAGATGGCCGGCGTTTACATTCAATGGGGCTCGGAAGTGAAGCCTTACCGCCTAGTGTACGGCGGCCATGAGGAGACTCACGGTGAGAACGGCTTCCTGCATGACTATGTAAAGCTTGCGGAGAGAACGAAGGAAGTGGTGATCCACCTCGATTCGGATATGCAAATCTGTGAGATTTTTGCCTACTCCCCGGGAAAACTACCCGCCGATGTGCAGGTGTGGGAGCCGACGCTTCAGGAGGCCGACATTCTGGTCCTGTCGACGCACGCGGATGACGAGATTCTCTTTATGGGCGGCGTCTTGAATATCTACGGCGGACAGGAGAAGTACCGCGTGCAGGTTGCGTACATGTGCGAGCATTGGACATACAGCTCATCCTCGCACATCCGCGAGCACGAGAGGCTTGACGGCCTGTGGTACAGCGGTATCCGCAATTACCCAATCGTCATGGGCTACAAGGATATTTTCATCAATTACAATCAGCCGGCGGACAAGGCGCTTGCGGAGGCAAAGAAAAAATACAACTTCGAGAATCTCAAGGCCAGTGTCTGTGAGACGATCCGGCGGTTTAAGCCGCTCGTAGTCGTCGGTCACGACATCAACGGTGAGTACGGACACGGCGGACATATCATTTTCTGTGCGGCGCTTCGCGAGGTGCTTGACCACACGGCGGACCCGACATTTCTGCCGGAGTCGGCGGAGAAATACGGCGTCTGGGACGTGCCGAAGACATATCTGCACCTCTACGGCGAGAACAAGCTGCGACTCAACATGCGCGAACCGCTTTCCGAATTCGGCGGGATGACGTCTCTGGAGGTTGCAAAAGGAGCGTACAAGAAACACGCGACGCAGGTGTCGTCGACCGGCTTCAAGGTTGACGACGAGTATAAGCACAGTGTGGCGAACTTCGGCCTCTACCGCACCACGGTCGGGCTCGACACGGGCAACGACATGATGGAGCATGTGGTGAACTACGCCGAGCAGGAGCGGATCGCCGAGGAGGAGCGCAAGGCCGAGGAGGCGAGACTTGCGGAGGAGGCACGGCTCGCGGAGGAAGCACGCAAGGCCGAGGAAGCGAGACTCGCGGAGGAAGCACGCAAGGCCGAGGAGGCAAGACTTGCGGAGGAGGCACGCAAGGCAGAGGAGAAGCGCAAGGCCGACGAGGCAGCGGCGAAGGCGGAGAAGAAGGAAACCCGCAACCGCCGGTGGACGACGGTCGCATGCATCGCGCTCGCGGCAGTATCGGCCGTGGTCGTGTGCATCTGCATCCGCCAGCACAACCGGATGAAGCGGAAGAAGGCGAAGCTGCGCAGCATGCAGCGGAAGAAGAGACTGGCCGAACAGAGCATGAGGTAGGAACGCAAGGGCGCGTCGATCACGATCGATGCGCCCGTTTTTGTGCGGAAGTGATAGGAAAAAGGAAACAAAGTCCTGAAAGTTTTAGTGGAAGTCTCAAAGGAAAAGTGGTATAGTAACCATGTATGGGCTATTTTTCCGGAAAGGACGGGCAAAATGCGCGATCGGCGGGGACAAAAACAGACCGGAGAGACGATGCGGATGCTTTTTCTGGTGACGCAGATCGGATTGTGCATGGTGTCCGCGCTGGCGGTCGGAGGACTGCTCGGATACGGGCTGGATCGGTTGCTCGGTACGCTTCCGGTGCTGACTGTTATCGGCTTGTTCCTCGGCATTGCCGCAGGTTTTCGAAGCACATGGATGCTGGTGGGACGGTACGCGAAGGACCCGGAGCCGCCGGCAGAGAAACCCACCGATGCGAAGCAGGCGGAGGCCGAGGCAGAGTTTCAGCGGTGGAAGAATAGAAAAGGTTGATATGTTCGGACGAAAGAAACAACCCCGTCTGCGCGATGTGATGCGGGAGATGTCCTACGGCGGAACGGAGCTGAGAGATCCGGAGGACATTGACCGGGAGATCTCCGAGGAGGAAGCGGAGGCGGAGGAAGAGAACCGCGTGGTCGATCCGATCGCGGAGGGAAGTGAGCGCGCACAGGAGGAACTCCTGGAGGCGGAGGCCGTGCACGGCGATCTGATCGCCGGCTGCATCGCATTGTGTTCACTCCTGCTGATCGGCATGATCTGGGCGAGACCCGTATGGCGCTACGCCGCAGGTGTTGTCGTCGGAGGGGCCGTTGCGGTGTATTTACTGGTTCATATGTACCGGTCCATCGGCTGGGCATTGACGATGGAGCCCAAACAGGCAGAGCGCTATGCGAGAGGACGCTCAGCATTGCGGTACACGGTGGTGCTGCTGACGCTCATCGCGGTCATGGTGGGGCTCGGCAAGGCGGCGGGCATCGGCTGTATGCTTGCCATAGTGATGATAAAACCGGCTGCGTATCTGCAGCCGTTCACAGCGAAGATCCGGCGGAAGCTCGGGCTTCGCAGATAGAATCCAAGGCGCGGGTGACCGCGCGCAAAGGAAGGTGATAGAGTGAGTTTAGGTTGCGAAGTGCTTACGGCACTTTCCGTGCGTGGAGGCACGGGGCTGCCGGACACGGTGGTGCGGAGCAACGACATCGGTTCGAAGATCGGTATCAACGGATTCGGCTCGTTTGAGCTGTTCGGGATCCGCTTCTGGATCACATCGACACACATTGCGCTGGCGATCATCGTCATCGCGATGACGACGCTGGCGATCCTCGCGAACAGGGTGATCCGCAAGTCCGATCCGTACGGCAAGCCGAGCACGGCGATGACCATCATCGAGGTGCTGGTCGGATTTATCGACAACACGACGATGTCAAACATGGGCGAGAAGCACGGCGGCAAGTTCCGCAACTATATCGGGACACTGCTGATCTTCATCTTCGTGTCGAACATCTCCGGCGTCTTCGGACTCCGGCCGCCGACCGCTGACTACGGCGTCACATTCGGTCTCGCGATGATCACGTTCGTCCTGATCCACTACAACGGCTTCAAGTACCAGAAGATCAAGCATGTGACGGGCCTGTTTGACCCGATCCCGCTGACGCCGATCAACATCATCGGCGAGATCTCGACACCGATCTCGATGTCGCTGCGTCTCTTCGGTAATGTGCTTTGCGGTACGGTTATCATGGGACTGTTGTACAACCTGCTGCCGCAGTTTCTACTGATCCTGTGGCCGGGTGCATTCCATGTGTACTTTGACCTGTTCTCCGGCGCGATCCAGGCATACGTGTTTACGATGCTCACGATGGTCTTCATCTCGAAGGCGTACGACGAGGGCTGACGGAGACATTTTTCGGAAAATGAAATCCGAAACAACGGTAATAACAACATAACGATCCATTCCGGCCGAAACGGCCAAATTCATCACACAGGAGGTTTTCACAATGGATGGTATTTTCAACAAGGAATTCGTACAGGGCTGCTCCGCACTCGGTGCAGGTATCGCAATGATCGCCGGCCTCGGCCCCGGAATCGGCCAGGGTATCGCTGCCGGCCAGGGTGCTGCTGCGGTTGGTCGTAATCCCGGTGCAAGAGGTACCGTAATGGGAACCATGATCCTCGGTCAGGCTATCGCCGAGACGACCGGTCTGTACTCCCTCATCGTAGCGATCCTTCTGATCTTCGTTAACCCTTGGGCTTAATCGAAGGCCGGATTGCATGAATACTTTCGACGGACGCGGAAAGCGCTGTCGAAAAGGAGGGAACAGTGAACGGTTTGACAGCACAATTGGCTTTTCTGGAGACGGACGGGGAACTGACCGGCAAGATCTTCGGCCTGGACGCGCAGATCATTTTCGACGCGCTGATCCTGGCACTTGCCGTTTTCTTCCTGTTCTTCCTGCTGTCGTATTTTGTGTTCAATCCCGCGCGTGACTTCCTTCGCAAGCGCCAGGAGCGCATCGAATCGGACCTCGCTACGGCGGCCGAGGAGAAGAGGGAAGCGATGGAGTTCAAGACGGAGTATGACGCCCGTCTTCGTGACGCCGACGCGGAGGTTGACCGCATCCTGAGCGAGGGCAAGCGCAAGGCGAAGCGCCGCGAGGGAGAGATCATCGACGCAGCGAACGCGGAATCGGCACGCATCCTCGAGCGCACAAAGCGCGAGGTGGAGCTCGAGAAGAGCAAGATGCGTGACGACGTGAAGAAGGAAATGATCACGGTCGCTACGGAGATGGCAGGCAAGTTTGTCTCGGACAACATGACCGTCGCAAAACAGGAAGAGCTTTTGGATTCGGTTTTGAAGGAAATGGGTGATTCGACATGGCAGGGATAGTGAGCAGCACATACGGGCATGCCCTGTTTGAGATCGCGGTCGAGGAAGGAACCGTCGACCGGCTTCTCGCAGAGGCGCAGACCGTGCTTTCGGTGCTTGCGGATAACCCCGATGTTCTGAAGCTCTACGAGCATCCGAAGGTCACGCCCGAGGAAAAGCAGGAATTTACGGAACAGTGCTTCCGCGGTCGCGTCAGCGATGACATGACGGGATTTCTGGTGCTTGCCGTGCGCAACGGACGCCAGAAGGAGCTCCCGGACATGCTCCGCGACATGATCCGCGAGGCCAAGGAGTACAAAGGCATCGGCATCGCCACGGTGACGACGCCGATCGCTCTGTCGGCACAGCAGCGAAGCCGCGTGGAGGAGAGATTGCTCGCCACTACGGGGTATCGGTCGCTCGAGGTTGCGTATGAGGTCAATCCCAAGCTGATCGGCGGCATCGTGATCCGCATCGGTGACCGCGTGCTGGACGCCAGCGTGCGCACGCAGCTGGACGGCATGCAGAAGGAACTGCTGCAGGTGCAGATCTGACGGGCATTTAGCGGCGGGAATCCGCCGTACACATATCAAGAAAGGGTAGGTACATAGGTTTGAGTATGAAACCGGAAGAGATCAGCTCCGTAATCCGGGAGCAGATCAAACGATACAGTACGAAACTTGTGGTATCGGATGTCGGAACCGTGATCCAGGTCGCGGACGGAATCGCGCGTATCCATGGTTTGGAAAATGCGATGCAGGGTGAGCTTCTCGAGTTCCCCAATGACGTCTACGGCATGGTCATGAACCTTGAGCAGGACAACGTCGGCGCCGTTCTGATGGGCGACACCGCATTGATCCGTGAGGGCGACATCGTCAAGACGACCGGCCGCGTTATCGAGGTTCCGGTCGGCGACTGCATGCTCGGTCGAGTCGTGAACGCGCTCGGTCAGCCGATCGACGGCAAGGGACCGATCGCAGCGACCTCGCACCGCCGCATTGAGCGTGTCGCGAGCGGCGTTATCAGCCGTAAGAGCGTTGACACACCGCTGCAGACCGGTATCAAGGCAATCGACTCCATGATCCCGATCGGACGCGGACAGCGCGAGCTGATCATCGGCGACCGCCAGACCGGCAAGACCGCGATCGCGATCGATACCATCATCAATCAGAAAGAGGAAAATGTCCTCTGCATCTACGTTGCCATCGGCCAGAAGGCGTCCACGGTTGCCAACATCGTGAAGACGCTCAACGAATACGGCGCGATGGACTACACGACGATCGTTGCGGCGACCGCGAGTGAGCTTGCGCCGCTGCAGTATATCGCTCCCTATGCGGGATGCGCTATCGGCGAGGAGTGGATGGAGCAGGGAAAGGACGTCCTGATCATTTACGACGATCTTTCCAAGCACGCGGCGGCTTACCGTACACTGTCGCTCCTGCTCAAGAGACCGCCGGGACGTGAGGCGTACCCGGGCGATGTCTTCTACCTGCACAGCCGTCTTCTGGAGCG
>JAFZMO010000131.1 GCA_017551165.1 Lachnospiraceae bacterium | reverse complement strand
TACCGGACCATGTAAATAACCGGAAAACCTAAATATAAACGCAGATAACAAATTTGCACTTGCTGCCTAATTAGGCAGCTGTCGGCCCGCGGCACCCACGCAGCGGTCAACCGGCATCATCTACGTGGGAAACGACACGCGATAAGCTTTGCCCGCGTGGGCGTACGATGAAGCTACTGATTCCGTGAGCCCGATTATCGGCGCACGGAGGAGGGAATGGGCGCAAGCCGGATAGGTAATCTGTAATGGGAGAAACCGTAATGGATTGGCATTCGGACAGGGGTTCGACTCCCCTCAGGTCCATTGGACACAGGCGCTCAGCAGTGAGCGCTTTTTTGTTGCCTTTGAACGAACGGAGAATGCATTTTTTGTATAGCATCACATGGTAAATAAAATTGACGCAAAGTATTTTCCGTGCTATAATGAGACAAATGGCGGGCGCCTGCCGGCGTTCGCGATCAAGGGGGGTGTGATTATGCGTTGTCCTACATGCGGGGCTTCCTTTTTTGGGAGCGAAAAGACGACCTGCCCGTCGTGCGGCGCGGAGGTGCTGTGGAAGGCGCCGGTCGTGAAACAGGGGCAGAGCGAGGAATTTACGTGGGATGTGACGGACAAGACGGCGACGAAGCGCGCACAGCAGCTGGCGCTCGGGCCGGTCGGAAATCTTCTCCGACTCCGTTACATCGGGTTTCTGCTGACGTTGCTGAGCCTCGGCCTCAGCGGCTTGCTGCTGGCGGGCATCGGTGATTTCTTTGTCAACGATGAGTTCGGATCCGCAGAGCTGGATTCGTATTTGCAGGGGATCAACACGATGAGCAAGGCCATTGCCCTGACGTCGGTGCTTTTCCTCGCGGCAGTCATGGTTCAGATATTCAAGCTCAGGGAAATCGAGCCGGAGATGGGAAGAGCCGTCGTCTGGGGCGTCCTGTATACGGCGTTTACCGTGTTGAACATCTACTTTGAGGGGTCGCTCGTCGATCTCGGATTGCTCGTTGTCAGCATCGGATTCTGCAAGTGTTACACCGAAGGGATGTGCGCGCTGTGCCTTCCGACCTGCCGTGAGGCGTGTAACAGCTGGATCTTCTACTGGAAGTTTTATGTTGGGATGATCATCGCTTCGTTCCTCGTCAGCTTTTCGTACATGATGTATTTTGTGTATGACATGAGGCTGATCCCCCGGCAGACCGAGGTCTCGGCGGTCTACGTCCTGCTCGGCGTCCTTGCCCTGATCACGCTTGCGGAGCTGATCGTGGAGATCCGCGCGCTCAGGATCACCAGAAGGTCGTTTGAACAGCAGAGGTAGTGCCTGCTGCCTGAGGATTTTCGAAAAATGACATACGTTTTTGGGGGAATCGCCCATCGAGGGCGGTTCCCTTTTCGTTGAGCAATCATCCGGCTTTTCAGGGTTGCAAAGGAGCTCACGGCGGCTCCTTTTTTGTGCTTGTGCAAAATCCGAAATCATGGTAGAATAAATCGACTATGGGCAAGAAAAATTGCAGCTTTAATCAAAACTGCTTTACAACCATTTTGTGTCAGAAATCGAATGATCGTGACAGTCGGAAAATGACCTGGGGGGATAAACAATGGCTATGAACTACTCGTGCCCGAGCTGCGGCGTGGCATTGGTGTTTAACCCGCAGACGCAGGAGTTGCACTGCGAATACTGCAATTCCTCGTTTACAGTGGAACAGATAAAAGAGTCGAAATATGATCTGAAGGAGCTGATCGAACGGATGAATGCGAAAGCCGATTCCGGAGAGGACGATACGGAAGCGCCCGGGACGATCACCATGAAAATCCTTCGCTGCAGTTCCTGCGGTGCTGAACTTGCCTTCCAAGAAGGGGAAACATCCTCATACTGTGCATACTGCGGGCAGCCGACGATCGCGACGGAACGACTGCAGGACTGCCGCCGTCCGGATTATATCATACCGTTCAAGGTTTCCAGGGAACGGGCAGAACAACTCATAAAAGATAAAATCACAAACGGCACTTTTATTCCGAACGAGATCCGCAAGTTTGAACCGGAACGCCTCTTAGGCATCTATATACCGTACTGGATATTTGATGTCTATAATTCCGATATGCAGGTTTGGCTGCACGGGGATGACGATACCTCTTACTATACATTTCACGCGGCAGACAGCCTGTTTCATCGTATGACATCGGAGGCGTCCAAAAGGTTCAACGATCATTTTTCGGAGAAACTGGAACCGTACCGAATGGAATATGCGATCAAGTTCGACGAGACGTATCTTTCCGGCTTCTATTCCGACCGCTTCGATGTGGACCGGGTGATCGCCGAGCATAAGGTATGTGTCAGAACGCAACAGATGTTCCAGGAGAAATTTACGGAGATGCGGAAAGCTGCTCATGAGCGAAAAATCTCATCAAACCCGGTAACAGATGTCGTTCGGGCAAAATATGCATTGCTGCCGGTCTGGTTCATGACCATGAGATACCGCAACAAACCGTACACGGTTCTGGTGAACGGGCAGACGGGAAAGACGGTTTGTTCCATGCCGGTCAACAAGGGGAAAGCGTACGGTTTGTTTGGAGCCCTTGCCGCAGGATTCAGTGCATTGATGATGTTTCTGTTTACGATAATCAACAACAAGATATTCAGCATTGATGCGGTGGACTCGGCGAAGTCGATCATATTCAAAATGGTTTACATTCCGATTGCTGTCGTAGCCATCTGGCTGCTGTTGTCCGGAATTCCTGCCGTTTCGAGATTGTTCCGGATACGAAGAGGCGTCGAAGTAGCCTCATCGAGCAGTAATGAACATTTATTAAAGAGAAGGCAGGGGTGATGCGATATGGGTGAGTCTTACTGGATTGTTACGGTTGTTCTGGCTGTGCTGATTGGAATCGGGATTGCACTGCGTATCACGGAACACTGTATTACAAAATCCAATAATGTCGGGGATTACACCGGAAAATTCTACGATTATTGCCGCGAATTCGAGGTCGTCGGAGAGTCGTCATATGAGAAGAAAAAGAAGGAAACTCTGAAAGTGCAGAGAATAAAAAGTGTTATGGCTCAAAGACGCGAGGACGCTAAGAAAGTCAAAAAGGTCAACGGACGTATCATTACGTGACGAAAACGTTCGTGAGACGGTCGGGAGACAGACGAATGGCAGATAACAACACAAACGAAACGGGCGTTCGCATCAACAAATATCTGAGTGAAGCGGGGATCTGCTCGCGCCGCGAGGCAGACCGGCTGGTGGAGGCCGGCCAGGTGACGGTCGACGGCGTGACGGCCAAGGCGGGCGACCGCGTCCTTCCGGGACAGAAGGTCGTCGTGGCCGGAGCGGAGGCGAAGAAGGAGGAAGAGGACATCCTCCTCGCGTGCTATAAGCCGAAGGGCATTGAGTGCACGTCAGACCGCAGCAACCCGGACAACATTATTGACTTTTTGAAATATCCGAAGCGCATCTACACGGTAGGGCGCCTTGACAAAAACTCGAGCGGACTGATCCTGCTCACGAACAACGGGGACCTCGCGTACCGCATCGCGAAGGCGGGCGACCGCCATGAGAAGGAGTACGTGGTCGCGGTAGACAAGCCGCTCACGGAGGAGTTTCTCGTCGGCATGACGAAGGGCGTGCCGATCTTAGGCAAGATCACGGCACCGGCGAAGATCCGTCGCACGGGGGAGAAGACATTTTCCATCGTGCTGATCCAGGGGATGAACCGGCAGATCCGCCGCATGTGCGAGTACTTCGGCTTCCGCGTGACCTACTTAAAGCGCATCCGTGTGATGAACATCTCGCTCGGAGCGCTCGAGAAGGGCAAATACCGCGAGGTTTCGCCGGAGGAGCGCAGGGAATTGTACCGACTGCTGTAGCTTGCAGCACCGGGATCATCGGCAGTTAACAGGGCTGCCGGACAGGGAGACAATGGCCATATGGATTCGAATACGGATAAGATCGCACGCATCCGGGAGCTGGTCGGCATCCTCGACCGCGCGGCGCGCGTGTATGAGCAGGAAGACCGCGAGATCATGAGCAACTTCGAGTACGACGCGCTCTATGATGAGCTTGTCGCGCTCGAGAAGGAGACCGGGTTTGTGCTCGCAAACAGCCCGACGCAGCGCGCCGGTTACGAGGTGCTCTCGGAGCTTCCGAAGGAGCGCCACGAGTCGCCGATGCTCTCGCTCGACAAGACGAAGGAAGTCAGCGCACTCGCGGATTTTCTCGGGGAGCACGAGGGTATGCTCTCGTGGAAAATGGACGGTCTCACGATCGTTCTCACATACCGCGGCGGCGAGCTGGTGAAGGCGGTCACGCGCGGCAACGGCGAGATCGGCGAGGTCATCACGAACAACGCGAAGGTGTTCAAGAACATTCCGCTTCGGATCGCATACCGCGGGGAGATGGTGCTGCGCGGTGAGGCGGTGATCCGGTACAGCGATTTTGAGGAGATCAACGCCCGTATCGAGAAGGACGAGGATCGCTATAAGAACCCGCGCAACCTCTGCAGCGGAACCGTTCGCCAGCTGAACAACGAGATCACGGCGCAGCGGAGCGTCTACTGCTTCCCGTTCACGCTGATCTCCATGGACGGTCAGCCCGGGTTTGCGACGAGGGTGGAGCAGATGGAATACCTGCGTGAGCTTGGGTTCACGCCTGTGGAATACAAGGTGGT
>JAFZMO010000130.1 GCA_017551165.1 Lachnospiraceae bacterium | reverse complement strand
GAGGATCACTCTTCCTCGTCGTCCTCGTCAACCATCGCAACCGCGCGGTCAAACATCTCCTCCACATCCTTGCCGGGCTTCGCCGTCAGCTTCGTGACAACGATGCACACGATCAGGCTGAGCAGGAAACCGGGGATGATCTCGTACAATCCGCCGAGCGTTCCCTTGATGATCGCATCTTTCTTGTCGAGGATCATCGCGCCGCGCATCACGCCCCATGCGATGTCAACCGTAAAACCGACGATGATACCGCTGATCGCGCCCGCGTAGTTGAAGCGCTTCCAATACAGCGACAGAAGGATCGCCGGACCGAACGCCGCGCCGAATGCGCCCCACGCGTTGCCGACCAGACCCATGATGGTGCTGTTGCCCGCAAGCGCGATGAACAATGCAACCGCGCAGATGGCTGCCACGACGATACGGCCTGCCCATGCGACCTCACGGTCCGAAGCGTTCTTGCGGATCGGCTTGTAGATGTCGCTGGAAAATGCCGACGATGACGCCAGCAGCTGCGAGTCCGCGGTACTCATGGAAGCCGCAAGGATCGCGGAGAGAAGAACGCCTGCCAACAGCGCAGGGAAAATATTTTTCACAAGAAGAACAAACGCCATGCTCTCCTGGTTGCCCGTCGTAATGATGTCGCCGAGGTACTGACGAGCCACGATACCGACGATGGTGGCCATCGCAAGGATCAGGAATGTCCACAGGATACCGATCTTCTGGGAGCGTTTCATCTCCTTCTTCGAGCGGATTGACATGTAGCGGACCAGAATGTGCGGCATGCCGAAGTAGCCGAGGCCCCAGCCGAGACCGGTCAGGATGCTGACGATGGACGGTCCGTCAAACTTGCCGCTGCTGAGCCAGTTATAGTAATTCTCTCCAAGCGATACCATAGGCTTTGTGAAACCGTCGCCCTTGATGACGATGAGTGCCACGATCGGCGCCGCCATCAGAGCCGCCAGCATCAGAAGGCCCTGGAAGAAGTCCGTCCAGCATACGGCGTTGAACCCACCGAGGAACGTGTACGCCACGATGATGATCGCCGCAGCAACCATCGCTGTCTCACGGCCGCCGTCAGACAGCTTGAACACCGTCTTGAAGAGGTCGCCGCATGCCGAGATACTCGACGCTGCGTAGACGCAATACACAATGATAAACACGAACGCGCAGACCATCTGCAGCGCCATGTGCTTGCTCTTAAACCGATTCGTCAGATACTGCGGGATCGTGATGGAGTCGTTCGCCGCAATGGAAAATGTGCGAAGACGCGGTGCGATCAACAGCCATGCTAACACGGTTCCGATGAACAGACCGACGCTGATCCACGCCTCGCAGAGACCGCTTAAATACAGCGCTCCGGGCAGACCGAGCAACACCCACGCGCTCATGTCGGACGCGCCGGCACTCAGCGCGGCTACCGGGCCGCTCATGCTGCGCCCTCCGAGGAAATATTCCTTCTCACCGCCCGTCTTGGAACGAATGAAGAAATACACACCGATACCGATCACTAACACAAAGTACACGACAAATGCAATGACTTCCCAGTTCATAACGCAAATCCTCGTTTCACCTTTTGTTATTTCTTCACCACGCTGCCGCAGTAAAGCCTGTATAATTATAATCTATCGTAAAATGCCGCTAAATGCAAGCGTTTTCGTCATTTTGCGGCCTTCTTCGCAAGCCACTTCGAGGCGAGTTCCGTCAGGTGTTCCGCCGTGTTTGCAGCAGGGTCCTCGAGCACCGTCTCCAACAGGCGCGAAAGCGTCTCTCCGAGCTCCGGACCGGGCACATATCCAAGCTCGATCAGCGTCTTTCCGTTGATCGCGAGCGTCCTCATGGAAACGCACTGCTGCTCCGCAACGATGTGATCAAACTCCTTCCGCATGCGCGCCAGCTCGCGCAGCCCTACCTCAAGGTAGACCGGACTCTGTGCAAGAATATCCGCTTTCTGGATCGGGAACAGCATTTCCATGCGCTCGATCCCGACGCGGCTGGTGATGCGGCGCACGCATTTTGCCTTGTCCTCACACTTGCCGAGCTCAAAGCGGCAGTCGTGGTTGCGCACGAGCACCGTGACCGTGTCGATCGTATCGTTGTCAAACTTCAACCGCCGCAGCACCGTTCGCGCGATCTCCGTCGAAGCCTTCGCGTGTCCGTAGTAATGCTGGCGTCCGTTTTCGTCGTATGTCATGCACGCCGGCTTCCCCGAGTCGTGCAGAAACATTGTCATGTCGTAGATCATTTTTGTGTGCGGATCCGCGGCCTGGTACGCTTCCTCCAAATGAAGCGCTTTGATCGATTCCACGGTGTGTCTGCCGACGTCATAGATGTGGTGCGGATTGTGCTGAGTCGTAGTCATCATCGCATTCCACTCCTGTAGAATGACATCGGAGACGCCGGTTTCGAACGCCGTGATCAGCATCTCCGGATGAGCCCCGCCGAGAAGCTTCACAAGCTCCACGCGGACCCTCTCCGCGCTGACCGCCGCAAGCCTCGGCGCCAGCTCTTTCATCGCCGTGAGCGTCTGCTCCTCGATCTCGAAGCCGAGCTGCGAGGCAAACCGAAGCGCCCGGAGGATCCGAAGCGCATCCTCGGAAAATCGTTCCATCGGCACGCCGACGCACCGGATACATTTTCTGTCAATATCTCCCATTCCGTCGTACAGGTCGACAAGCCCCGTGCGCGGGTTGTACGCCATCGCATTGATCGTAAAATCTCTCCGCAACAGGTCCTCCTCGAGCGACGCCGTGAATGTCACACTGCTCGGATGTCTTCCGTCCTCATACACGCCGTCCACGCGGTACGTCGTCACCTCGTACCCGACACGGTTCTCCATCACGGTGACCGTGCCGTGCGCGATGCCCGTGTCGATCGTGCGCGGGAACAGCGCCTTCACCTGCTCCGGCGACGCCGAGGTCGTGATGTCCCAGTCCTCCGGCACGCGCCCAAGCACCGAATCGCGCACGCAGCCGCCGACGGCGTACGCTTCGTACCCCGCCTGCTCCAGTGTCTCAATGATCCGTGCCGCATCCGCGGGCATAGTGATCGTGATCTGCTCCATGCGCTGTTCTCTCCTGTTGCTTCCGCACTGCGACTGTTTCGGTCGCAGTTCCATTATACCCGCCCGAGGGAGTCCTTGCAACCCCCGCAGTTTTCACATGCCGCGCGATTTTTCTTCCGACCTGCTTTGCCTGCACATCCCCCCATTGCGATGAGAACAAAAAAGACACGTCCGTATATGCGGACGTGCCTTTGATTTGCAATATATCGACGCGGATTACAGCTCCACCGTGACCTTCTTGAGATGCCAGATGTCGCGTACGTACTCCTCGATCGTGCGATCCGAGGTGAATTTGCCGGACTTGGCAACGTTGAGCATTGCCATCTTCGCCCAGCGATCCTCGTCGCGGTATGCTTCCTCGACGCGCTTCTGCGCTGCCTCGTAGGAGCGGAAGTCCTTGAGGATGAAGTACTGGTCTGCGCGCTCGCCGCCGTTGCGGTCGAGAAGCGAGTTGTACAGCTCGCGGAACAGTTCCGGATCCTCCGGCGAGTAGAAGCCGTTGACAAGCTGCGTCAGCACAAGACGGATGTCCTGATCGGTGTTGTAGATCTCACGCGGATCGTAACCGCCGTTGTTCTCGTAGCTGATGACTTCGTCGGAGCTGAGACCGAAGATAAATGCGTTGTCGATGCCGACTTCCTCGACGATCTCCACGTTCGCTCCGTCCATCGTTCCGAGCGTCACAGCACCGTTGAGCATGAACTTCATGTTGCCGGTACCGGAAGCCTCCTTGCTGGCGGTCGAGATCTGCTCGGACACGTCCGCTGCAGCGAAGATCCACTCGGCGTTCGAAACGCGGTAGTTCTCAATGAAGACAACCTTCAGCTTGCCCTTGATGGACTTGTCGTTGTTGACCACGTCTGCCACGCTGTTGATCAGCTTGATGATCGCCTTCGCGCGGCGGTAGCCTGCGCTCGCCTTCGCACCGAAAATGAACGTTCTCGGATAGAAGTCCATATCCGGGTTCATGCGCAGCTGGTTGTACAGATGCATCACGTGCAAAATGTTCAGAAGCTGACGCTTGTACTCATGCAGTCTCTTGACCTGCACATCGAAGATGGAGCGGGGATCGACATCGATGCCGTTGTGCTCCTTGATGTACTTGACGAGGCGAAGCTTGTTCTGATACTTGATGTTCATGAACTCTCTGCGGCAGCGAACATCGTCCGCGTAAACCGCGAGCTTCTCGATATGCGGAAGGTCGGTGATCCACTCGTCGCCGATCTTGCCGGTCACCCAGTTCGCAAGAAGCGGGTTGCCGTGCAGCAGGAAGCGGCGCTGTGTGATACCGTTGGTCTTGTTGTTGAACTTCTCCGGCCAGAACTCGTAGAAGTCGCGAAGCTGCTCCTTCTTGAGGATCTCGGTGTGAAGTCTCGCAACACCGTTGACGGAAAATCCTGCGACGATCGCAAGGTTTGCCATTCTGATCTGACCGTCCATGACGATCGCCATCTTGCGGATCTTCTCGTAGTTTCCGGGATAGCGCTCCTCGATCTGCGCCACGAAGCGGCGGTTGATCTCCTCGACGATCTGGTATACACGGGGAAGAAGACGCGAGAACAGCTCGATCGGCCATTTTTCGAGTGCTTCTGCCATGATCGTGTGGTTCGTGTATGCGCAGCAGCGGTTCGTGATGTCCCACGCCTCATCCCAGGAGAGGTAGTACTCGTCCATGAGGATGCGCATCAGCTCAGGCACCGTTACGGTCGGGTGCGTGTCGTTGAGCTGGAAGACAACCTTCTCTGGAAGTCCGTGAATGTCGTCGTGAAGGGACATATATTTCTTGACCGCACGCTGTATGCTTGCCGAAACGAAGAAGTACTGCTGCTTCAGGCGAAGCTCCTTGCCTGCGTAGTGGTTGTCATTGGGATACAGCACCTCGCAGATCAGACGCGCAAGGTTCTGCTGCTCCACCGCCTTGTGATAGTCACCGCGGTCGAAGCTCTCCAGGTTGAAGTTGTCGATCGCCTCGGCATCCCAGATGCGGAGCGTATCAACGACGTTGTTGCCGTAACCGACGATCGGAAGGTCATACGGGATGGCCATTACCGACTGATAGTTCTCCTGCGTAAAATGCTCACGGCCGTTCTCGTCCTTCGAATAGCGTACATATCCGCCGAACTTGACCTCGCATGCATACTCGGGACGCTTGATCTCGAAGGGGTTGCCCTCCTTTAACCAGTCATCCGGCTTCTCCACCTGGAAACCGTCCTTGATCTGCTGCTTGAACATTCCGTACTTATACCGGATACCGCAGCCGTAAGCCGGGTAGCCGAGCGTTGCGAGCGAATCCAGGAAGCACGCAGCCAGACGGCCGAGACCGCCGTTGCCAAGCGCCGCATCCGGCTCCTGATCCTCGATGACATCGAGGTCAAGACCGAGCTCCTCCAGAGCCTTGCGGATCTCCTTGTTCGCCTTCAGGTTGATGATATTGTTGCCGAGCGCGCGGCCCATGAGGAACTCCATCGAGAGGTAGTACACGGTCTTCGCGTCCTTCTTCTCAAACTCCGCCTGGCTGGCAGCCCAGCGGTCCACGATGTAGTCCTTCACCGCAAATGCGACAGCCGAGTAGATCTGCTGCTGCGACGCATCCTCCACGGTTCTGCGGTAGAACGTCTTCAGGTAATCCTGAACGTTCTTCTTAAATTCCTTTTTGTTGATTACCATACCAATCCTCTTTTCCTTTTTTCCGGTTCTCCCGGCTTGCTGTTCCGGGCTTGAAAAAAGCGTAAAGTTGGCTACAGTATATCACACATTTTCCGTGCCGACCATACAAAGTTTATAAAAATGTTATTTCTTTTTTGTTCAAAGTGCATTGCACAGAAAAACAGGGCCTTCCATACGGAAAGCCCTGAAATGATCCAGCTTAATTGTGCGTGTAATTGCAATCAACCCTTGACGGCACCCGCGATGAAACTATCCTGAATACGTCTGCTGAACAGGACATAGAAAACGATCGTCGGGAATGTCGCGATAACAAGCGCTGCACCGATCGGACCCCACTCAGTGGTGTGGCTACCGAAGAGCTGTGCCATACCTGCAGGGAGCGTCATGTAATCCACACCGGTCATGAAGGTCTGTGCAAACATGAGCTCGTTCCAGCACTGCAGGAACGTGTAGATCGCCGTCGTTGCAACAGCGGGCTTCATAAGAGGAAGAATTACGCTGAAGAACACCTTGCCGCGGCCGCATCCGTCAATGTACGCAGCCTCGTCGAGTTCCTTCGGTATCTGTATCATAAAGCCGTTACAGATCAACAACGCCATGGCCAGTGAAAATGCCGAATACGGAATGATCAAGGCGATCGGAGTGTTGACGAGCTTCAACTTACTTACGACCAAATATACCGGGATAATGGACGCCTGGATCGGGATGGTGATACCGAGCATGAAAATACGGTTCATCGTCTCGCTGAAGCGCCACTGGATTCTCGTGATCGCATACGATGCCATCATAGCGGCAAGCGTAGTGATCAGGATCGCGCAAAGCGTTATAATGATACTGTTCCTGAAGAACGTACCAATCGGACCGGTGTCAAGAGCTTCGGAGTAGTTCTTCCAGATCCACTTGCCGGGAAGACCGAACTTGTTGGTGTCAAGGATTTCCTCGTTGTCCTTCAAAGAGAAGGTGATCATCCAGTACAGCGGGTAGAGGTTAATAATAGCCCACAGTGCCAGAACGGCCATAACGATGACGTTGACCCAACCTTTTGTCTTACGCACCTGGTATTGTTCTAAGTTCATATTTTTCGCTGCCATATCAGTCCCTCTCCTTGAAGATAACGCTGATCAAAATCGCAAAGAAGAAACACAACAGAATCAGCAAAACGGCAACCGCACTCGCGACACCGTACTCACCGCGCAACGACATGTAATCCATAAGGATCGTACTCGGCACGGAAGCTTCCTTGGTCTGAAGCGTAGCAATGATACGGATCAAGTCGTACGACTTCAGGGAACCGGTAACCGCGAAAATTACGCTAACCTTAACAATCTGTTTCATGGACGGAATAACGACATAACGGTCAACCTGCCAATCCGTAGCGCCGTCGATCTTCGCAGCCTCGCGAAGCTCGGTCGGAACGCTCTTAACACCGGCATACATCAGCAACATATGGTAGCCGACGTATTGCCATAGCATCGGAACAAAGCAGGAGTACAATAGTTTACCTTCGCCTTCACCCAGCCATTGTATGTTTGGATCGCCCTCTTTCAGATAGCCGATCACGCGAAGGAGAGAGTTTACAAGGCCCTGAGGGTCCCAAACCTTCAACCACAACTGACCGATAACTACGGTGGAAATCAAAACCGGCATGAAGTTGACCGAAAGGAAGAACCTCTCGCCCTTGATTCCACGACCGAGCAACAGGGCAAGTCCCAGTGCAAGCGGCAACTGAATAAATACCGAAAGACCGGCAAGGATGAACGCATGCTTTACGGAGTCCCAGAACGGGATCTGCGTCTTGTCGAACAGGCGCTTGTAGTTGGCCCAACCGAGCCATTCCTTGGAACCGAATCCCTTGTACTTATAAAAGCTGTTGATCACCGATGAAGCCATCGGTGCAACAAGGATTCCAACAAACAAGATTAGGGCCGGCAGTAAAAACAGGAAAATCGTCAAGCCGTCATATTTTTTTCTCTTCATGATGCTCTGCCTTCCTAAAGAGAAGTGGCCTCTCCCGAACTATGGAAAAGGCCACCTCAATTACTCAAATAATCACAGTGCCTGAATTATGTGACACGGTTCCTTATCTGATCGCTGCCTTAAGAGCTGCGATGAAACCATTGCCGTCAACCTTCATGCCGTATACAAGAGCAACCTGATCGAGATACTTACCAGCTTCCTCAGAAGGCATAGCGGTATCGCCGAACAGTACCATGTAATCGGACTTAGCTACGATCTCAGCAACAGACTGCGTAAGAGCGTTAACGCTCGAAGCATCGTAGTCAACCGTCCAAGCCGGGAGACCACAACCATCAAGGTAACCATACTTGCAGATAAGCTGACCAAGTTCGAATGTGTACTTAGCAGTTTCCTCAGCGTTCTTAGCGGACTTAGCTACAGCGAGCGTATCCGACGGACCACCAATGAGCTGGCCAAGCTTAGCCTTGCTCTGGTCGATAACCGGGAACTCAGCAACCTTAACGTTCTTAGGTCCCTTCTTGGAGAAATCTGCACAGTTCCAAGTACCGTTCATGTAGAACGCATACTTGCCATCGATGAAGTTCTGCTTAACAGCATCGTTACCAAGGCTGATGCCATCGGGATCGAAGTACTTGTTGGTGATCATTTCCTGGAAAATGTTGACTGCCTTAGCAACGTCAGGGTTGTCCCAGGTAGCACCATTTACGAAGATATCGTCGAGCGCCTTAGCGCCGATGCTCTTC
>JAFZMO010000129.1 GCA_017551165.1 Lachnospiraceae bacterium | reverse complement strand
CTGATCTGCTACGCAGACGGCGAGAAGGCTTACATCCTCGCACCGAACGGCCTCAAGGTCGGCATGAAGATCATGAACGGCGCTAACGCGGAAGTTCGTATCGGCAACTGCCTGCCGCTTGACAGAATTCCGATCGGTACGAGGATCCACAACCTTGAGCTTTATCCCGGCAAGGGCGGCCAGCTGGTCCGCGCAGCCGGCAACAGCGCTCAGCTGATGGCTAAGGAAGGCAAGTACGCTACGCTGCGTCTTCCGTCCGGCGAGATGCGCATGGTTCCGATCGTGTGCCGCGCAACCATCGGCCAGCTTGGCAACATCGACCACGAGCTGATCAACATCGGCAAGGCCGGTCGTAAGCGCCATATGGGTATCCGTCCTACCGTTCGCGGTTCCGTAATGAACCCGAATGACCATCCTCACGGCGGTGGCGAAGGCAAGTGCGGTATCGGTCGTCCCGGTCCGAGCACTCCTTGGGGCAAGCCTGCTCTCGGTCTTAAGACCCGTATCAAGAACAAGCAGTCCAACAAGCTGATCATCCGCAGACGTGACGGAAGCACCATCAAGAACAAATAGGAGGTAAACCATAATGGCACGTTCTTTGAAGAAGGGACCTTTCGCAGATCAGTATCTGCTTGACAAGGTCAACGAAATGAATGAGAAGGGCGACAAGAGCGTCATCAAGACGTGGTCCCGCCGCTCCACCATTTTCCCTGCCTTTGTCGGTCACACGATTGCCGTATACGACGGCAAGAAGCACGTTCCGGTATACGTGACTGAGGATATGGTTGGCCACAAGCTCGGCGAGTTCGTTGCGACGAGAAACTTCCGTGGACACGGCAAGGATGAGAAGAAGTCCAGATAATCCGGACTGACAGTATAATTTGCGTGATCGTTGCGCAGGAAGAATGAATAACGGAGAACCGTTAATTGAAAGGAGAATCTCATGGCTAACGGACATAGATCCCAGATCAAGAGAGAAAGAAACGCCAATGCAGACACGAGACCTTCCGCGAAGCTCTCCTTCGCCCGCGTCTCGTCCCAGAAGGCCTGCTTCGTGCTTGACGCCATCCGCGGCAAGGACGTACAGACGGCATTGGGAATTTTGGCATACAATCCCAGATACGCTTCGACGGTGATCGAGAAGCTTTTGAAGTCGGCAATCGCCAACGCCGAGAACAACAACGGCATGGACGTCAACAAGCTGTATATCGCCGAGTGCTACGCTAACAATGCTCCTACGATGAAGAGAATTCAGCCCAGAGCTCAGGGTCGTGCTTACCGCATCCTGAAGAGAATGAGCCACATCACCGTAGTACTGGATGAGAGATAAGGAGGTATCGCATGGGACAGAAAGTAAATCCGCACGGATTAAGAGTCGGCATCATCAGTGATTGGGATTCCAAGTGGTATGCTGAGGCCGATTTTGCCGACAACCTCGTGGAGGACTACAAGATCCGCGAGTTCCTGAAGAAGAAATTGTACAACGCTGCAATCTCCAAGATTGAAATCGAGCGTACGACCGATAAGGTTAAGGTTTCGGTTTACACCGCTAAGCCCGGCGTAGTGATCGGCAAGGGCGGCACCGAGATCGAGAAGCTGAAGGCTCAGGTACAGAAGCTCTCGACCAAGAAGTTGAACCTCGAGATCAAGGAGATCAAGAGACCTGACAGCAATGCTCAGCTTGTAGCGGAGAACATCGCAGCTCAGCTCGAGAACCGTATCGGTTTCCGTAGAGCAATGAAGTCCACGATGTCCCGCACGATGAAGACCGGCGTTAAGGGTATCAAGACCTGCTGCGCAGGACGTCTCGGCGGTGCTGACATGGCTCGTGTAGAGTTCTACAGCGAGGGTACCATCCCGCTGCAGACGCTCCGTGCCAATATCGACTACGGTTTCGCAGAGGCCAACACGACATACGGCAAGGTCGGTGTCAAGGTTTGGATCTACCTCGGCGAGGTACTCCCTGCGAAGGGAAAGAAAGAAGGGGGCGATAAATAATGTTGATGCCTAAGAGAGTGAAACGGCGTAAGCAGTTTCGTGGAACGATGAGGGGCAAGGCACTTCGCGGCAACACGATTTCCTACGGTGAGTACGGTATCGTCGCAACCGAGCCCTGCTGGATCAAGTCCAATCAGATTGAAGCAGCCCGTATCGCCATGACGCGTTACATCAAGCGTGGCGGTCAGGTCTGGATTAAGATTTTCCCCGACAAGCCCGTAACGGCGAAGCCCGCTGAGACCCGAATGGGTTCCGGTAAAGGAACGACCGAGTTCTGGGTTGCGGTAGTGAAGCCCGGTCGCGTGATGTTCGAGATCGCCGGCGTTTCCGAGGAGATTGCAAAGGAGGCTCTCCGTCTTGCAACGCACAAGCTGCCTTGCAAGTGCAAGATCGTGTCTCGCGAGGATTTGGAAGGAGGTAAAGAGCAGTGAAGTCTAAGAAGTACATTGACGACCTGAAGTCGAAATCGGTTTCCGAGCTGAATAATGACCTGGTTGCCGCTAAGAAGGAGCTCTTCAACCTGCGCTTCCAGAACGCCACGAATCAGCTGAACAACACAAGCAGAATCAAAGAGGTTAGACGCAATATCGCACGTATCCAGACGTTGATTTCCGAGAAGGAAGCAGCGCAGAACTAACCGGAAGCTTGGAAAGGAGAAAATCACGTGGAAAGAAACTTAAGAAAAGTACGTACCGGTAAGGTCGTAAGTGATAAGATGGACAAGACCATCGTGGTTGCGGTTGTTGACAACGTCAAGCACCCTCTTTACAACAAGATTGTGAAGAGAACCTACAAGCTGAAGGCGCATGACGAGAACAACGAGTGCAGGATCGGCGACACGGTACGTGTAATGGAAACCAGACCGCTGT
>JAFZMO010000128.1 GCA_017551165.1 Lachnospiraceae bacterium | reverse complement strand
CGCCTTCTGATCGACGACACCGCGGTAGACCGTGCCCCATCCGGCCTGTGCCGGGTTGTCCGTCGTGATACGGTCGAGCATCGACTGCGACAGGTAGCAATAGTACGTCGTGATGTTGATCGACGACGAAAAATAAGGATCCTCCGCGTAGCCTGCCACATTCAGGCGGTACACGTTGTCGCCGAACTTCAGCTCCATCGTATCTCCCACCGCGAATCGGCTCTTGAGGAAGAACGGAACAATGATGTCGTCCTCCTTGAGGCCCGTGGGATCAACGCCGACATTCAGGATCCGCGGCTTGGTCGTGTACGGCTCCGCGTAGAAGCTGTACTCCTCGAAATCGTCGCTCTTTCCGTTCCGGTACTGGCCGTACATGTTGACAAACGGCACGGTCTCAAAGTCGACGATGTTTTTATTTTCCGTAAACGCTTTCGTCCAAGCCTCGGTCTCCTCGGGAGAATTGCCGGCGAGCGCCTCGACGTGCGCGCCGTTCACTTTCTCAAAGCGGTCCTCGAGCACCTTCGGCATCCCGAGAAGCGCGGACACGCACTGGAAGATCAGATATGCCGCAAGGAGCGTGAACGCAAGAAACGTGATCATATCGCCCTTTTGTTTCTTGATGTTGTTGCGGGCAATGAAGAAAAGTTTATACATCTTACCACCCCATTTCCTGAAGGAAGCTCTTGAGCTTCGCGTGGCGCTCCTTCGCAAGTGCGAGCTGCGGGTTCGTCTCATCGCGGTAGTCGCCGACGTACGGTCCGAGGTCGACCTCCGCGGTGATCACACCGTCCGCGAGATAGAGGATGCGGTTGCCGCGCTCCGCTGCCTTGATCGTGTGCGTTACCATGACAATGCTCTGTCCGGCATCGTTGAGTTCCGTGAGGATATTCAGAACATTTTCCGTATTCTGCGAGTTCAGGGCACCGGTCGGCTCATCCGCGTAGAGGATCTCCGGCTGGTTGATAACGCCGCGCACCACGGCCACGCGCTGCTGCTGGCCGCCCGAGAGCTGCGCCGGGAACTTGCGCTGGTCGCGCTCCTCGATCTCCACCTGCGTTAAGAGCTTGCGCGCACGATCCGCAAGCGCCTTGCGGTCGCCTCCCTTCAAGAGTCCGCACACCATGACATTGTCGAGTGCGCTCATGGAATCGTTCAGGTAGTTCTGCTGGAACACGAATCCCGCATGGTCTCTGCGGAAGCGCGACAGACGGTCGTTGCTGTACTTCGAGATCTCCTCGTCCCCTCCGTCCACGTGGTACGTGACGGTGCCGAGTGTCGGACGGTCCATGCCGGAGAGCGTGTACAGAAGCGTGCTCTTGCCCGATCCGGAGTTGCCCATGATGACCGTGAAGTCTCCGCGGTACACCGTGAGATTTAAGTTTTTCAGAACGTGCTGCTGCACTGACTCATTGGAAAATGTCTTGGAAATGTCCTTGGCGGTTACGATGCCGTCCTTCTTTTCGATGTTCTTCTCGATCTCTTTCATTTGGTTGATCCTCCTTATTGCTTGCGCTGTAGTTTTCCGCCGCGGGCCTCCCCCACACAAAAGAACTTCCCTGCGGCTCTGATCGTATAATACAACAGAGCAACAGGGAAGTCTTTACGCATCTCTTGTGCAATTCTTAATTAATTCCTAAACGAACCACCATCGGCATCAATTAAAGCTGTAGTCATTCAGGGAGTCAAACGGCATGCACTCCTCTCCGAAGACACCGATCGACTTGCCGTCACGGATCAGATAGTACTCCACGCAGTACCATTTTACGTCGGTAACCGTAACTACTCCGACCAGTTCATAGTTCTTATCCAGCTTTGTCTTCTCCCAATACACGCATGTGTAATAGGTATACTCTCTGTCATCATCCTTCTGTGCATCTACCGTGACCTTGTCGACAAGCTCCTTCGGCGCCTTCTCATTGATCGTAACATCCTCGAACTTCAAACCGCGTTCGATCATCGCCGCCACAATCTGCTTCATCGAGTAGGACATCAGCTTGACGTCCTTGCCGCCGTTCTGATACAGGTAATGCACCTTGCCGGATGCATCCTTCACTTCTCCGCCGCTGATCCCGTAACCGTCGGTAGACTCATGGTAGGTGTCGTAGCAGCTGAGGACACAGGTGCCGGCTGCATCGACATACGTCGTGTTTACAAAGTACTGCTCATCGTAATTGTACTGGAAATAGCTTCCCCGGAAAGACATTGTGGAAGCGTAATAGCGTCCCACTCCGACAACCGTAAACAGATCATCGACCGACGGCTTCCTCTTGGTGTCGATCGGGAACTGCTCATTCACATTGCCGTACGCTCCCAACGCGAGTGCATCGACGTTCACTCCCTTCGTCATCCCGTGAAAGATCCTCACGTAGTCCACGGCGCCTTCCGGTGTTGCACTGCCGCAGTTTCCCGCTGTATAGATAATGTTTTCTACAGTCGTAGTATCCCCATCAACCGAGACACTTCCTCTCAGATAGTCGTTTCTGACCCAGACTCCGACAACCCGATAGTGATACAAGGTATTGACATCCCCGATCTGCTCCGGCGTCTCACCGTATACGGCGATCTCGTAGATTGCCAGGAATCCGAATTCTCCGAGCGAAATCTCCTTGAGCAGGTTCTTCTTCACGATCGTTGTTCCCTTGTACTCACTGCGAAGGGACTTCTCGTAGGCCGCTGCATTCTTCTCGAACTTAGCCTTATTTTCCGCAAGATACGCGCTCGTTTCAAACGAAACCGACGGTGCGGTCGCACCCTTCGCAAAATGGCGAAGCGTCAGCTCCGGAACTTCGCGGTCGTTGATCACCGGCGATGTGTACCCGTCAGACTGACCGACAATTCCCGCGGTGACTTCCATCGTCTCCCCGGAATTGGATGTGAATGTATCAAACACCGTGTGTCTGCATTCGTCAACAAGGATCTCGCACCCCTCTGTCGCATAATACAGCCGGATCACGGCCTCGTTCCCCTCGAGGGAGACCTCGGTCCTTACGGTGTAATCGGCGATCGTATTCGTCTCAAACGGCTCGCTCACCGCGAAGACCCCGTTCTTGATCTGCTTCGCGACATCCGGATTGGTCACTGCCTCATTCTTCTGAAGATGATACAGCGTGTTGGCAATATCGGAAAGCTTGTACGACAGGATCTGCCAGTCCTGTCCCATCTTCGAATACCGGCTGATTCCGTTCACGTCCCGCATGGTCCCGCCGAGCTGCAGTGCGCCGGTCTTGCCGTCATGTCTCATCGAGACGGCAAACAGTTCCTCTGTCATCAGGTTCTGACCGCTGTAATCGGTCTCACCGAAAAACTTGCCTGCGGCATAATAATCGTTGTCCTTGTCGTCCTCCTTTACGAAGCAGACCGACGCCATGAATCTTCTCGTGGCGGCAGGATAGTACTTATCGGAGGTACCGTCCGGATTTGCGTAGTAAAAGTCCACGCGGAAGTGTCCCTCGTCGCTATTGCCGGGAACATTTTCCTCATACAGAAGCGCATACTGCTGCGACATATCATCGTTGATCAAGCGGCAGCTGACCAGATAGCTTCCGAACAGGAACGAAGGTAAATCCGATTTTTCTCTCGGCTCGAAATACAGGATCGAGTGGGCATACACGCCGAGTTTTCCCTGCTCGCCGAGGTCAAGCCGGTACAGAAGCTCCTCGTTCATGTAGATATCGTACGTGGTTCCGTCAACGGTCTCCCGCTTTATACCTCGCTGCCAAAGATCACCGAGATGGTCTGTGAGGTTCAGCACCTCATCTGTCGCTTTCGCTGCCCATTCGCTGCGATGCTCCCCGATATAGTCCGTCGCTCGGAAAATGACTTTGTCGTCCGCGGTGTTCTTCACCGTAATGTCGGACTGACGGCCGGGATCCTTCGCATCACCGTACGTGACTGTCTCGATGGTATACCGATCGCCCTTGCGGACCTCCGCCTTCCCCGTCACTGCCGGCGTCGGCGTTGTCTCTGCGGGCGTCGGTGTCGTCTCTGCCGGCGTCGTCACCGCTGCCGTTGGCGTCGTCTCCGCACCGGGAGTAACGTCCTGTGTCGGCGTTGTCTCCGTCTCACCGGGCGTGACCTCCGCTGTCTTCGTCGGTTCCTTCGTCACGTCTTCGGCGTCTCCGCCGTTCTTTCCGCACGCAAAAAGCGATGCGATCATGCACATGCACAAAAGCACCGCCGCTACTGTTTTCAAAACTGATTTCTTCTGACTGAACATGGTGTGTTATCCCCCTTGGTTTGTTCTTGAAACCTTATGGGATAACCTTACCACACAATTATTACAAAGACGTTGAATTATTGTTACGTTTTTCTTACGTTTCAAACACATTTGTGTTACATCGCACGATCACCGGGCTTCGGCATACTCGACACGCTGATCGACTGTTTTCCGGATCATCTCGCGCTGCAGAGCATCGCCGTCGTAATCCCCCTTCTCGGGATCAAACTTCTCGTACTCAATGCGATAGCCCCAATTCTGACTCGTATAGCCGGAGTAGGTTCCTCCTTTGACAAACGAGATGTCGAGCAGGTTCCCCTTCTTGTCATACTCATAGATATTCGGTTTTTCCGGCTCCCACTTTTCCTCATTCTCATTATAGCGGATCTCTTTCACACTTCGATTACCGTTTTCCAGATTGGAATACTCCCATTTCTGCTGGACCCAGAAAATTGTCTCATCGTATTTATTCCCCGCATCGTCTGTGTAATACGAATATCCCTTGCTCCGTTGAAGCTCGGACAGTATCACACCATCCCGATCATACTCAAAGACCTTCTCTGATCCGATGTACTGCGGGTCATTTTTCACCTGCTCGCGAAGACGTCCGCGTTCGTCATAACAAGACTCATAATCGCTGAACCGATAATTGATCTCGCTGAGCGGCTGTCCGTCCTCCGTGTACGTGTACTTTGTGATGTCGCAGACTCTTTCTTCGTAATACCTGGTGAGACTCGACGGATGATCGTTGTCCGCGCCGTCGGCGTACTCATACGTCCCATCATAATACCAGTAGTTCTCCCACTCACCGAAACCGGTGCGCCGCCCGTCCGCGCTGTAATAGTAACGCATCATGTAACAGCGGCTCTCGTCATTGGTCGCCCGGATCAACATCTCATCGACATCGAACGGATTGGGATGCTCCTCCATCGGCTCATACCACTCCGCCGTCAGGAGCACGCGCCCGTCTGCGTCAAACACGGCTTCCTTGTCAAACGTATAACTAAACCGATTCGGATCAAAATGCTCGCAGCGCATGTACAGCATACCGGTCGCAGCATCGCGCCGGAACGTGTACTCACAGTTGAACTGCACCATGCGCACCAGATCGCCGTTATCGTCATACTCAAAGTTGGTCGTCAGATCGGCTGTGCCGGTATTGGCATCATACTGGACGAAGCTGAGCGGCTTTCCCTTCTCATCGTACGTGGTCTCACAGAGAAGCACCTCATCCTCCTCGTTCTCACGATAATAGATCTTCGTCGGCCGGTAGATCGTCGTCGGACTTTCCTCGGGCTCCCGCGTCGGCGTCGGCGTCGCCGTCTCCGTCGGCTGTGTCTCCTGCGTCTTGGCCGGTTTCTTTTTGCTCTCCCCGCCGAAAATGTTCACCATCAGCACGATCCATCCGACAAGCGCCACACAGCACACGGCGATGATCAGTTTTTTCATTGTCTTCTGTTTCATGGTATCCCCCTTTCACCGTTCTGTCACTTAGTATCCCCACGCATTAAACTGGTGCGTCTGAACCAATTCATTCCGTTGATCCACAAAATCATGTATCATCTTGCGCTGGACCGCATCTCCGTCGTAGTCGCCCTTCTCCGCGTGGTAGGTCTCGTACTCCATGCTGAACCCCCATTCGCCGCTGCCGTATATTCCTGCTCTGAATCCCCCGCCGTAAAAATCCACGCGGATGAGATTTCCGTTCAGGTCATACTCTAAGACATCCTTATGTTCCGCCACCTCGCCGTTTTTTGCAGTTTCAGGATCGTAAAGCACCTCCTTGCGGTGGCCATTTTCCAAATTCGTGTAATCGTAGCGGGTTTTATCCCAATAGATCTCCGTGCTATAATCGGGATCTCCCGGCGCACCATACGTGGCAGTCACCTTGCTTTGCAGGACAAACATGGTCATTCGGCCTTCCGCGTCATACTCACACAGATTCTCCCACACTTTATATCGGGGGGCATTTTGCAAGCTCGGCAAAACGCGCCCGTTCGAATCATGGCAATCCTTCTCCACCTCGAACGAATAATCCGCTTCACTGAGCAGGCGACCGGAAGCATCATACTCAAACTGCCGGATATCGGTGTCCACACCATCCATTTGGAAGAGAATATGGTCGGGATTGGGATCATTGTCGTTCAGATAGACGTACTCCCCGTGGTAGAGGGCGCTGCTGCACCACCATTCAACGGCCTGCAACCGTCCGTCGGGCTTGTATGTGTAGTAGTAAAACATACACGGGGATTTGTTGTCCACGATCGTGCGTAACACGCCCTCCGCATCGAACGGATTGATCGGCGGGTGCTCCATCTCCTCAAACCAGTCAGCGTTCCAAACGGTCCTGCCGTTCGCATCCACGACGGCTTCGACCTCCTGCCTGTAATTGTAGATATCCCATTCCTCAGTGTCCAGCTGACGGTTCATGTACGTCAGGCCCTGTTCCTTGTCGTACATAAAGAAGTAGACGCAGTCGTACTGCGGCAGTACGAACAGGTTCCCATCCTCGTCGTACTCAACATTCTTGGAGTAGAGCAACTCCCCGGTGTAGCGGTCGTATTGGTCAAACCGGATCGGTTTCCCGTGCTCATCGCACACCGTCTCGTAGAACAGTGTTTTCCCGCCGTCCGATCTCCTGTTGTAATACGCCTTCGTCTGTCGGAAAATGAGCTCCTCCGGTTTCTCCTGCTCCGCGGTCGGTTCCGGCGTCAGCGTCGGCGTCACTTTCGCCTTCTCATTCGCCGGCGTATTCCTTCCGAAGACGGCGATCAATAGCACAATCCATCCGACAAGCGCCACGGCGCATACTGCGATGATCAGTTTTTTGAGATTCTTCTGTTTCATGTTTATTACAAGTCCATTCTGCGTTCGATAAATTCAGCCCTCGGATCGACAAATTCATTCATCATTTTTCGCTGAAGTGCGTCGCCGTTATAATCTCCCTTCGCGGCGTTATACGTCTCATACTCCATTCGGAAACCCCAGTTACCGACGCCGTAAGGCCCTGCGACTCCGCCTCCGCCGTAGTAATCCGCCCGGATCATCACTCCGTTGGCATCGTACTCGTAGACACTCGTGTGTTGTGCTACCGCGCTGCTCTTCTCCTGGCTGGCTATAAAATTGATCATCCTGCGGTTGCCGTTTTCCAGATTGATATAGTCATCACAGAATACGGCCCACTGGATCTCCGACTCGACATGTGTGTCATCCGGACCTACATAGGTGAGGATGGATTTATTGCGCTGGCTGTGTGTGATCAGCTGTCCGTCGGAATCGTATTCCCACTCATCCTCGTTCCAGGCATAATTACGGTTGTTCTTCATCTCCGGCACAATCTTACCGGACGGATCAAGGCATCTTCCGTCAGGCTCGTACATGAAATGTGTCGATTTGATCAGATGCCCTGCAGTATCATACTCGTACTGTATCAGCTCGGAATCCATGGATCCGGATCGGTAGAGAAGACAATCCGGGTTGGTGTCCGTGTCGGACAGATAGATAAACTCACCGTTCAGCAATTCGACATGGCACCAGTTATCCTCAGTTTTGCGCCGTCCGTCAGGCATATACGTGTATCGATATAAGAAGCATTCACTTGCGTTCTCCACTGCAAAGCGAAGGACTGCCTCATCATTGAACGGATCTGCCTCTATCCGATCCGGTGTAAACCACGATGCGTACCAGATCGTTTTTCCGTCTGCATCGACAACGGCTTCGGCATCCCTTTTGTCATAGTAAGTGTCCCAGCCCTCGTAGTGCGTACAGTTCATGTACGTCAGTCCGCGTTCCTTGTCATACTTGAACGTGTACTCACAATCGTATTGCGGAAGATACACAAGGTTTCCGTCCGCATCGTACTCGGCGTTTTTCGAGTAGACGAGTTCCCCGGTATCCCGGTCGTACTGATCAAACCGGATCGGTTTCCCGTGTTCATCATAGATCGTCTCGAAGAAGAGAACCTCGTCCCCATCCTCAAAATGATAGTACACCTTTGTCTGGCGATAGACAAACTCATCGACCGGCTCCTCCAGCACCACCACCGTCGGCGTCGGTGTTTCCGTCGGTTCCGGCGATACCGGCTTTTTGTCCGGTCCGTTCCCTCCGAAGATAACGATCATCAGGACGATCCACGCGACCAGTGCCACGCCGCACGCCGCAATGATCAGCTTCTTGGCTTTCTTCTGAGTCATTTAATTCCCCCATGTCTCACTTTTTAATATCCGATCTCACCCAGCACGCGGTCGATCAGCTCCGCATTTTTCACGGAAAACTCTTCCGTGATGTGCGGCTGTTCCCCATCGAGGATACAGCGGCCGAGCTGTGATACCTCAAGCGCATAGTTCTGCGGTACAAACACCGTCCGCTCCGTCACACCGCAGGCGTTTTGGATGCGATAGCATACGGTGCCCTCCTGATTGTACTCCACGTCGGACCGGATCGATCCCTTCGAGCCGTGGATGTACAGCCGGTCAAAGCGCGAGTTGCTGTGCTCGCCGAGGTTCATCCCGACGTTGAACGACGCGCGCGCACCGTTCGCGAACCGGATCTGTCCCGACGTGAGCATGTCGACTCCGAGGTCCGTGAACTCGGCGCTTGCCGTCACCAGCTCGGGCTCCGAGTCGATCAGCGAGAGGACCATCGTCGTGCAATAGCAGCCGAGGTCGTACATCGCGCCGCCTCCGAACTCCTTGTGCAGCCGGAAGTCCTCCTCATAGCCCTGCGTGACGAACGCCGTGTCGATGTAATTCACCTCGCCGATCACGCCGCTCTCCACGTCCTTCTTCAGGCTGTCCACGTACGGACTGTGCAGGTACGCGTACGCCTCCATGAGGATCCTGCCGCACTCCCGCGCCGTCTTATACATCTCCCGCGCCTCCGCGGCATTGATCGCCAGAGGCTTCTCGCACAGCACGTGCTTGCCCGCGCGGAGCGCCTTCGTCACCCACGGCAAATGCAGATGGTTCGGCAGCGGGATGTACACCGCCTGCACCGACTCATCCTGCAGCAACTCCTCGTAGCTTCCGTAGTATTTTTCGATCCCGAACTCCTCCGCAAACCGCTTCGCCTTCTCGGCGCTTCTGCCGGCGATCGCGTAGAGCTCGCAGTTGTCCGCCTTCTTCATCCCGGGGATCGTGCACCAGCGCGCGATATTGGCAGTCCCGAGTACACCCCAGCGTACCTTCTTCTCACTCATGTCACAAACCGCTTCTTCCGATGATCCCTCTGCGTATTGTCTTCCGGTTACAGCTGTCTGTCCACGGTGATCCCCGCATCCACCTTCGATGCGAAGAGCTCCCCGGCGTCCGCGCCTCCCGCGACCGTCCCGTAGTGCACGGGGATCGCGATCTGCGGCCGGATGAAGTTCACAAACTCTGCCGCCTCCTCCGCGTCCATCGTGTATTTGCCGCCGACCGGAACGAGCACGATGTCACAGCGGACCTTCTTCGCCTCCTCCGTCGCGTCGGTGTCGCCCATGATGTACACGCGCCTGCCGTCGTCGATGATGTAGCCGACCCACGCAGCTGCCTTCGGGTGGAACGGCTTGTTTGGGTTGTACGATGCCACAGTCTCGATCGCCAGTCCCGCGATCGTGTATTTGCCGCCCGGCGCAACTGTCTCAACCTGCTTTACGAGCGCCTCCTCGCGCGCCTTCTCCGCCATGCTCTCCGGCACCACAAGCACCGTGTCCGCCTTCATGACCTTGCGGATATCCTCCGGCGAAAAATGGTCGTAATGCTCGTGGGTGACAAGAACGATCGCCGCATCGTGCGGCTCCTCCGTCATCTTGAACGGATCAATGTACACGTTGCCGACCGACGTGCCGACCCTGATGCTGCTGTGAACGAATACAGTAATCTTCTCTGTCATGGCTTTTCCTCCTGCGTGTTGTTGGATGCCCACCTGATTGCCCATTTGTGTTATTGTATCATACTACGACGGAAAACACTATCCATTTATGCGGGGAATGGGCTCATTTTCCGAGGAAAAATGATTGCCTTCGCCCCGACGTTGCGCTATGATGAGACCGATACGAAAAATATTATATTTTTTTCAAAAAAGGGTATTGACCTTACAGTTAACTGCAATGATATAAAGGCCTCGAAAGGAGGTTACAGATATGACGATCAAAGAATTTGCCCGACTCTGCGACTGCAATCCGCAGACGCTCCGATACTACGACAACATCGATCTGCTGAAACCGGTTAACGTGGATTCCTGGACGGGGTATCGGTACTACGACGAGACGCAGGCCAAAACCTTTGTGAAAATTCGAAATTTGCAAAAGGCAGGCTTCTCCATCGACGAGATCCGGGCTCTTCTCCCTCAGGATGATCTCGCGATCGCCATGGCTTTTGAGGAGAAAATCTCCGAGGCCGAGGCGCATCTGCAGGAAATCAAGTCCATCCGCATGTCATATCTGAACGATATGAATACTATCAACGATAAGATCAATCAGATGCGTGACCGCATCCTCAGTGACACCCGCAACTACAACCCTGCCGAGGAGTTCGGTCTCGGTGATGAACAGTACCGTGAGATCCTCGGAAAGATCGAGGACTGCATGAAGACTGCCATGGACTCCATCCCGGAGCTGCCCGACTTCACGGAAGCGCTCGCAAACGGCATGCCGGCCGCGCCCGCGGAGCAGCCCGACTACCGCACGAACCCGGCGTACCGCATCGTCTTCGAGAAGCACGGCTGGACCAACGTCAAGGATTTCCTCGATGAGTTCAGCGATCTCGAGAGCGGCGAGTACGCACTCGACTTCACGGTGCTCGCGGACAAGCACGCCAACTCCATTCCGTTCTCCAACACGCTTCTCATGCTCCTTCTCTCGAAAAATGAGGGCAAGAGCACGACGATCCGCTGCGACGTCGAGAAGTCCGTGGACGGACAGAACCACATGCGTCTGTGGAAGAAGGATATCTGACAAGTTGTCGCTTATAACGAAAAGCGTGGCAGGGACCGAAAATCCCTGCCACGTTCTTTTTTGTTTGTTTCAGCAGGCGTAACGTTACTTCAGCAAGTAAGCCGCGCCGCGGAGGTCCTCATCGAGCGCGGAGCCATAGGACGCCACGACCGTGCGCCCCTCGAGCAGGTCCTCGATGGGCGGGTTCGCACCGCCCGCAAACGTGTGCACCACAAGAAGCTCCTCATCGCCGAGTGTGCGCAGAACCGCCTGGTAGCCGACAGCGTTCGAGTAGTCGGTCACGTTCGTGCGGATCACGTTCGTGAAACCGTCTCGGATGATGTGCTTGACGCGGTTGTAGAAGCGAACGCCCTCCATCGCCGTCTCCCACTGCGTGTCGTCGAGGTCGAAGATCTCGCCGGAGAGGCAGAGTCTGCCGAGCATCGCCGAGGTGAGCAGATAACGGATGCGGTCAACGTCCGCGTCCCTGCGCAGCACCGCCCAGATCTGGCTCTGCTCCGGGCGGATCAGCCGATGCAGGTTCGCCGCCACAAGCGGAATGATCGTGCACTCGTGCGCATCCGAGAAGCTCGCCTGCGACACCAGCTCCATCATCGACGGCTCGAGGCGATGTCCGCCCGACGCGCAGTTTTCGATCACGATCCCCGGCACCGACAGAGCGATGTGCCGGAAATACTCCCTGCTCTTCTCCACACATTGGCGCAGTCCCTCGCCGGGGCTCTCCGCGCCGTCCGCGCCGACGCCGATGTTGTCGTTGTAGTCCACCTTCAGGTATCCGAAGCCGCACTCCGTGAGCTTGTCGATCAGCCGCCGATCGAGGTCCTCCCACACCCACGGCTGCCGCATGTCGCGGAAGCGTCTCGTGCCGACCGTCACCGGGAAGCCGTCCCGCTTGACTAAGTGCTCCTCGTCCGCGTACGCCGCCGAGTCGACGCCGACATTTTCCATCTCATACCAGATGCCCGGGATCATGCCGTGCGAGCGGATCACATCCGCCGTTGCCTTCAGCCCGTGCGGGAACAACAGCTTGCTCTCCTCCCAGTCACCCGCCGAGTTGAACCAGTTCTCGCCGTCGCGCTGCCGGTACCACCCGCAGTCGATCACAAAATAGCGAACGCCCGTGCCGTCGAGCTTCGCCGCCGCGCGGCGCACAAGCTCCTCGGTCGGATTGCCCCATGTCGTGCAGTACTCGTTGAAGATCACCGGCAGGTCCGCATCGACCGCTGCCGTCCCCGGCTTCTGCGCCTTCACGAGGCGGTCGCACACCTCCTCCAGGCTTGTTCCCTCGGCCACCACGGCCTTTGGCGTCGTAAAATGTTCACCCGGTGCGATGTCCTTCCACCACGCCCCGAAGTCGCGGTCCGCAAGGCCGGCCGCGATGCGGATCTCCTTCTGATTGCGGATCACCTCGATCTGCCAGCTCGACGCGCAGTACAGCTGGATCCCCAGAAAATGCCCGCTAGCGCTGTCCTCGAGCACGAGGAACGGGAACCATTTGCGGACCGGCATCGATCCGGTCTGCCCGAAATGCTCGATGCGCCAGCCGTGGCCCGCCCACGACTGCTCCATGTTGAGCTCCGTGAGATCCTGCGACAGAAGCTTGCCCTCCGCGCTCCAGAACGACGTCGCGCGGTGCATGCGGTCCGCTGTGATCCCGCGGATCGCAACGCTCGCGAGAAGCTCCGCCGTCACGGTCGCGGGGGTATCATTTTCCAAAACCGTAAAGCACTCCGTCACATCGCCGACGGCCCTGTGGACACAGGTGACCGTCTGGCCCCTCTTGCCGCGATAGACAGTCTCGTCCGCCGTCTCGCTTACCTTCGTCATCTCCTGCACGGACTCGCTGCCCGTCAGCGTGTGGCCGTTGCCGTAACCACCGTCGTACCGGTCGCCCCGAAGGCGCCATTCCGCATAATATTCCATCGTAAACTCCTTCCGAAATACGCACATACCCCGTACACCGGGGTTCGGAATATTATACCAAATTCCGGCTTTTCCTTCAAGCATCAAGAAAGGACCCGCAGCCTGCAGGTCCTTTCGTTTGATCGCTCAACCCATCCAGCGATTATCTTTTACCGAAACTTCTCGTCCGTTTTTCTTGATGCAGATATTCAGCCAGATGTACATCCCGTCCCGGCGCCCCGCGTAGCTGACATAAAACACGGCTCCGCCTCCGAGATCCACGGGGTCAGTGAAGAATTCAAAGTTCCCGGTTTTGTACTTGTCGGTCCACTCAAGCATGTCGCGTCCCTGCACCTTCCAGGTGTCACCGTCCTCAAGATAGAGCACCGTGCCGTCGGCGGTCTTCATCTCTGCGCCCATCGAGATATAGTAGTCCGTGCTCTCCCCCCAGGTGTCATACACATCCAGGAGCAGCTTGCCGTTCGGATCGGTGTAGACCATATACCAGTACTTCTCCTCGTCGTACATAGTCTGCTCGTACTTATTCCCCTCGGCGTCCTCCCAGATCTCGATCGTGGCCTCCTTTCCGCGCCCGATCATCGAAGTCGTGAACAGCTCCTTCATATCATCCGAAAAATAGTGGTAGAAGGACATTTCATTATACTGTTTTTTCTCCTTCTTGCCGGAGACATCTTCGTACTTATACAGGATACCCGTGGACGCATACTCCGAACCGTTCACCACATAATACCAGGAAACCTCATAATAATATACGGTGCCCTTGCCGAGTTTCTCGGGAACCTCGCCGTATGCGGCATTCTCGTAAACGAGGAACCGCGCCTTGTCGCTGAGCTCAATGCTCACGAGGAGATTCTCCGCTGTTGCGACACGCTGCTTGGATTTATTTTTCGAAAAATCCTCTTTCAGTTTCTTCTCATAGGTCTTCGCGTTCGTCTCGAACTGCTTACTGTTCTTGTCGAGATACTCCAACGAGTCGAACTCCTGCGTCGCGCTCGCAGATCCCTTCGGGAACAGCTTCACAAACGCCTCGCAGTATGTCTTTGCGTACCGCCAGTCTTCATCGGTCTTGTTCGATGCGAACACCGTCGTCATCTCATCCCCGTTGTCGTTCTTGTAATGCCACCGGCAGGGAATACGGCACTCGTCCAGAACACGGATCGCCGCATTCTTGTACTTCAGCGTGAGTCTCAGGCGAAGGAAATCATCCGCGGGCATCACTTCCACATGGTATGTGAAATCCCCGTCACACTTCTCATCGAAGTCAAACGCGCCGTCTGCCGTATTGTCCGTAAAGCCCTTGATTATGCTGTTTTGGTATGTACTACTTGCGTAGAAAGCCTCTTCGAACTGGGAGAGCTTGTACGAGAAGATCTTCCAGTTATCCTCATTCTGCATGTACAGCTCGTTGCCGTTCGCATCTGTCATCGTGCCGTTCACAACGACAGGCCACTCGCTCGTAGTTACGGTATTGCCCTTTTTATGGAACATTTTCCGAAGACCGCTTGCCTGCGTCTTGTCGGTTGCGAAATATCTCGCATCCGTGACGATCTCCGTCTTACCCTCCAGAAGCACATCATAGGCAAGCGATGCATCCTCGTTGTCGTAGATCCACGGTCCCTCTTCCGTCTCCGCAAGTACCGTCAGGATCTTGTTCCAGTCGGACGCCTTGGCGGAAACGTTCTCGCCGATCGAATCGTAATACAGCTCCACCTGTGTTTTTCCTGTCCACGTCAGATCCATTCGATCATAAAAATCCTCCGTGCAATACCGGTACAATTCCGTATACTGTTGCTTCTCCCCGCGGATCAGCCACGCGCTGACTACATACATGCCGCCGCATACCAGGCTGCCGTTATTGTCATTGTACATCGGACGACTGATCGCATGTGACCAGACATCCACTCTCCACGCATCGCCGAGGATGATGGTGTCCTCCAGCTTCTCGGTGATATATGTTTCATCCCAGATCAGCCCCGTGAACTGATCCAGCGTGGTCCGGAGCTCATCGAGCCTCGTCTTCGCAGCCTTCTCCCACTCGCTGCGATGCTCCTGCGTATAACCGATTGAGTCGAACTCGACCAGATTGGCGTTGAAGTTCTCCTGATACGAAACCAGAATGCTCTTGACCTTGCTCTGATCCGGATCATTTGCCATCAGGATGATGTCCTCGTAAAATCTCGGCTCATCGAACGGCTCCAAGGTCGGTGTCGGCGTTCTCGTCGGTTCCGGCGAAGGAGAAACGATCTGTGCGCTCTCTGTCGGAGTGATCTCTTCCGTCGGTTTTAATGCGTCCGTCGGACTGACCGCTTCCCCTGTCGGTTCCGTCACGAGCTTCGTTGTAGGACTCGGAGTCGTGTTCGTCGAGTTGTTGCCGCTGTCCGTATGATTACCCCCATCTTTCCCACAAGCTGCCGTTACGATCATCATGCTTGCAATCAGAATTACTACCACAAATTTCTTCATCGTTCTTACTGCTCCTTCCATCGGTGCAACTCGACTGTGTATGGTTCAAATGTCCCCCATGGCTACACAATAACACACAAATGTTACAATGCAATTGAATAGTTGTTACATTCCCGTTACACATTTCTTACGTTTGTGTGACAAATCCGGAAAGTGAGCCGGGGGGACGGGGTTAGTGGCTCATTTGTCGCCAAATGAGCCACTAACCCCGTCCCCCCGGCTCACATTCTGTTACTTTACTTCCGCGATCCAGCCCGTGACGCCCTTCGGGAGACGGGGATCCATCGGCGTTCCGTCCGCAAACATCATGTTCGACTGCATCGAGTTCATCATGCAGTGCTGTCCCATCTCAAACGTGTCCGCGCCGATCGAGGCAATGCCGCCGTCACCGTTGCGCACCCAGTCGGGAATGCAGAGGAAGCAATGCTTCATGCTCTGCAGTCTGGGAAGCCGCGGCACGACCTCCTTCTCGTAATCGTGGAACTCGTCGCGCCTGCCGATGGCGAAGAACAGCGTTCGCTCCTTCGCGTCGTATTGGTCGAGCACCGAGTCGTCCGGCAGCGCCGTGCTTCCGACCGGAGCGACGACATCGAAATCGTCCATATAGTTGTCCATCAGGCGCAGCACAAACGTCGCACCCGAGGAGTTGCCAAAGAGGAATCGCTTGCCGACGCCGTTCGTGCGGTTTGCGATGAACTCAAGGACGAGTGCGTGCACCACGGGAAGGTACTCCTTCTCCTTCCACGTGCCCTCTACGCGGCCGCTCTCACTGCGGTACTCGTTGGCAACCGGGATCAGGATGAACGCTCCGCCCATAGTCTTCTGATACTCATCCGAAGCGTACATCTCCGCGCCCGTGTAGTTGATGCACACATCCCCCACAAGCGCATTGCTCGTGCCGTGCAGGAAACACAACAGCGGCAGCTTGCCGTCATCCGCGTAGCCGTACTCGCGCGGGTCGTGCCAATAGAACTTCATCGTCATGCCCTCTGCGGCGAATGAGCCCTCATGGAATCTCGAAAAATATTTTCCGACCTCGTAGGATGGCGTCGTCGAGATGAAATCATCCTCCGCGACTTCGCCGTACCATTTGCAGTAGCGGATGCGGTCGCCCTCATCGACGAACCGAAGCACATCCATCGGGTTGTCCGCCTGCCGGAAGCCGGGCTTCCGGTAACACGGCTGGTCGCCGCCCTTCACGAGGTACCACGCCGCCTGCACCGGGTGCATGCCGACCTCGCCCGCCGTCTCCAGCTCGCGGGAGCCGCCGTCGCCCAAATACAGGCACTCGTTCATGGCAACCCCAAGCTCCTGCACGCAGCGCTCGTAGATCGCCTTGTCCGGCTTGCACACGCCCTGCTCATACGATAGGATCGGCACATCGATATATTCAAAGAAATCACTGTTGCGGATCTGTTCCGCCTCCTCGGAAAAACAGTTGCTGATCAGCGCGACCTTCAGCCCGCGCTCCTTCAACGCCCGAAACATCGGAATGACGTCGGGATGCATGTACTTCTCCGAGAACACGCGCTCCTTCGAATCCCTGCGCGACTTCATCATGCGCTTGAGAAGCTCGTCCGAGTACACGCCGAGCGTGCGGAGCGTCTCCGCGAGTGCCTCGTCGGTCGTCATGTTGCCGACGCTGCGGTCGTACTCATGAACCCACCAGGCGCGCTGGAAGTCCGGGATCGGGACTCCCGCATCCTCCGCCATCGATTCGCTTCCGTAGTGGTTGCTTCCGAGGAAGGTAACCAGCGTTTCGAACACGTCGAACACCACAGCTTTGATCATGTTTATGTCCCCCTTCATAATAAATTACAGGGTTCTTCCCCCATGCGAAAACAATACCATAACTTCCGCCCTCTTTCAAGGCGCCAAATGTGACAAAAAGGACCGTCCCCGCGTCACGGGAACGGTCCTTGTGTTATGATTTTTCCTCTGTCTCTGCGGCAGGTTTTTCCTCCGCAGGCTTGTCTTCCGCAGACTTCTCTTCGGCAGGCTTGTCTTCCGCAGGCTTCTCCGCTGTCTCTGCCGCCAGCTTCTCCGCAGCCGCCGCCTTGACTGCGGCGGTCTTCTCGAAGCTCTTGTGGATGTTGTCGATGTCCTCCGTGGTGCCGCCGCCGGTGTCGTCCGGTGCACGCAACAGTCCGCGGTCAGCCAGGCGCAGGAACGCGTCCACCACATCCGCGGCGAGCTGGGTGCCGGATGCTCCGCGAATGATCTCCACAACCTTATCAAAATTCATGCGCTTGCGGTACGGACGGTCGGAGTACATCGCATCGAACGTATCCGCAACGGCGATGATCTGCGCCACGCGCGGGATCTCATCGCCCTTGAGACCCTTCGGATAGCCCTTGCCGTCCGGACGCTCATGATGCGCTGCAGCACCGATCGCCAACTCCGGCATGATGGAGATGTCCTTGAGAGCCCGATAACCGAGCGACGAGTGCGACTTGATGATCTTGAACTCGTCGTCGGACAGCTTGCCCTGCTTGTTCAGCACCGCTGCGGGAACGCCGATCTTGCCGATGTCGTGCAGGAGTGCGATGTAATAGTATTTTTCGATCTCTTCCTCGTCGCAGCCGAGCTCCTTGGCGAGCATCGTCGTGTACTCCGCAACGCGGGTTGAGTGACCGTTCGTATAACGGTCCTTCATATCGATCGTCTTAGCGAATGCCTCGGTCATCTCGCGGATGAAGGCCTTCTGCTCTTCTTCCTTCTCGATGAGCTTCTGCATTTTCCGACGGACATATTGAACGACGATCCAGGAGACTGCGCCGATGATCGCGATGACCGCAAGGATGCGGAACCACCACGTCTCATAGAAGGCGTACCGCTTGTCGATGCGGATCGTGACCTCCTTGCTCCCGACGCCGTTAGGGTCCTGCACGCGGATCGTAAAATAGTACCGCCCGCCGCTCAGGTTCGTGTACGAAACCGGTGAAAAATCGGTCCTGCTCACCGTCGTCTCCCCGTGATCAAAGCCATCCAGCTTGTACGTTACGAGTGGATTGGACAGCGAGTACGTGAACACGTAGCCGTGGATGACTACCTTCTTGGCCTTGGCCGGAACGCGGATGACACCGTCCTCGTCGGGATAGATCTCCCTGCCGTCCGCCACGACGAACGGAACCGCGATCTTCAGGTCCATAACATTTTCAAACGGATTCTCGATGTTGACGCGCGTGACGCCGCCGCTGCCTGCGACATAGAGGTCACCGTCGCCGGTCACGATGCTGTAGGAGTTGGACGTCGCCACGTACGGAAGACCGTTGTCATAGCAGTAAAACTCGGGGTCGATGTCCCCGTCGGCGATCAACGTATCGACGTTGGTCACGTAGATGCCGTTGCTGCTGAGGATCCACACCTCTCCCTTGCTGTTCTCATACAGGTCGAAATTGTTGGAATACGGAAAATTCTTGATCGTCGTCACATTGTAATCCGCATCCATATAAGCAAGCGAGTTGCTCGTCACGATCCAGTAGACATCGCGGTTGCGGCTCTTCTTGACACGCATGACGATATCGGACGTCATGCCCGTCTCCGTCGAATAGTGGAGCATATTGCCTCCGGTGTACACGTACATGCCGCCGCCGTCGGTGCCGATGATATAATCGCCGGGTCTTCCCTCCTCCACGGTCAGGATCTCCGTGTTGCGGATGCCGTCCTCCTCGCCGATCACGCGCTCCACCACGCCGTCGCGCAGGACCACCACACCACCGTTGGCTGCGGCCAGGATGCTTCCGTCGCTCGCCTCACAGATTGCTCGCACATGCTCGGTGGGCATACCTTCCGCCTTCGTGTAACAGGTGATCTTGTTGTCCTCAAACATCATCAGCGTGTAATCGCCGTACGTGGAGAACCACAGCCGCCCCTGACTGTCACGGAGGATCGAGCGGATGCGGACACCGTCGAGCAGATCGATCAGGTTACAATTTTCCGCATAGGTCACCCCGCCGGCGGTCTTCACACTCTCCACAGTCCACTCCTCCACCACCTTGGTCTCGGACGCGGAAACCACCGTGAGGCCGTTGTTGCTGCCGAGCAGCAGCCAATCCCCGTAGATACAGGTGGAGTTGACCGTCAGCTGTTCGCTGCTTAACCCGCACCACTCGGAAATGTTGGCAAACCGGTTGCGCACGATCTTCATCACGCCCGCGTGGGAGGAGGTGAACCACAGGTTGCCCTGATAATCCGGGAGCATATGCTCGAACGACTTGTCGATCGGCATGTTGTACATCTTGTGCACAACGCCGTCCTGCAGATAACCGATGCCGTTGCCGGCGCAGAGCCAGATGATATCTTCGATCTGCGTCATGTAATTGATCTTTGCAAGCTGATCCGTGAATATCTGTTTCATATCCTGCATGTCGCGGGACAACCGCCCGTACAGAAGGAACGATGCGTCTGTACCGAGATACACATATCCGGGTTTGTTCAGGTCCGGGAAAATGGAGACAACCCTCGTGGTGCTGTCTTTATCATGCTCATAGAAATTGGCGAGCACACCACCCTCGATCGTGAAGACGTCGCCGTACTCCGTCACACCGTAAATGATGCCGTCAGCGCCCGTGCGCAGCTCACGCACGTACGCATCGCGGATGTTGACCTGCTCGAGTGTGCGTATGTTCATCGCCTCGTTGATGACCGCCACGCCGCGCGTCGTTCCCACGTAGATATTGCCCTTGGCGTCCTCGGTGATGGTACGGCACGACAGCGATTTTAGGCCGTCCTTCATGCGGAACATCCGCACCTCACCCTTGTCGATGACCGCCACGCCGGCCTCGTTCGTGCCGACCCAGACGCGGTTTTTGCTGTCCACGAAGAGACTCACGACACTCGCGATACCGTCGGTCGAGTCCATACGGGTGAACGTGTTGCCGTCATAGCGGATCAGACCGCTGTAGCAACCGATCCAGAGGAAGCCCTCCTCCGTCTGCACGATCGCGTTGGCCTCCGACGTCGGCAGACCGTTCTTGATGTCGTACACGACCGTGGAGTAGCCCTCGTCGGGCTTGGTCATATCGAGGGTGACGTTCTTGCCGCCCTCATCCGTGCCCGGCCACGAGTACGGCCGCTTGCCGTCATCCGCCAAAGCACTGCCTGCCTGCATGACCAGCAAAAAAAGAACAAGACACAGGCACAACCACACACGCCGACCGTGCATGCCTGTCCTGTGTCTTGATTTCGTTGTCTCTGTTGCCGACCCTCCGAGCGGTCGTCGGCCGACCATCGTCTCTCTCTGTCTCCTCATATCGCACCGTCCCATTCTTTTCCTCTCGCGAGGACGTATCGAACCGGGTTTCGCGCCCCGGTCCGTAACCGGTTACGACACCCTTTGTGCTGTCATGAAATTTCCGCCGCATGGCTGCAAATCCACGTATCTATGATACCATAAGGACGATGTTTTGGAAAATGCTATTTTCCTATGTGTCTAAGTTCCATTCACTTGACAAATGAGGCGACAAGATTACGCAATTCAGCGCTTGTCACGGGTGAACTGTGAGATAAACTTCCACGCGTTCTCGTTCGTGTGACGTCTACACTCGTGGATCTGGTTGTCGATGCTCGCCAGAGCCGTGCGGCACACGCCGTCCTCACTGTTGTAGTAATTGATCGTGAGAATGCTTCCGCGGGACTCGTCCGGAACCTTCTCCACACGGTCGCCCGGGATACCCCAGATCTTGTCCTCCCAGTTCTCACGGTCGTCGTAGTTCAGGTCGAACTTCGTCACGAGCCTGTTGACGTCCGCCAGGTACTGGATGCGCTCCAAACCGGTAGCCGCCTGGAAAGCACACTCCGGAAGGTGCGACTTCTCGCCGCCCGAGTAGAACACCGGAACCGGAACATCGCTGTTCATACGCTTGTCGCCGACGGAAAGCCCGAACGGGTTGTTCTTCACCGGGAACAGTGCGCTCGCGGGCGCAAGGCCGGCGAACAGCTCCGGATACTCCTGGAACATGTCCCAGGTCTTGCCGCTTCCCATCGAGAAACCGGTCGCATAGATGCGGTTCTCGTCGATGTTGTATTTCTTCTTCAGATCCTCGATGACGGCGACAACCTCGGTCGCGGTCACATCCTGATGGTTCTCAAGCGACACGAACAGGAAGCCGTACTTGTGCGCAACCTCCCACCATCCCGCAACGAACGTCAGGTACATCGAGGTGTCTCCGCCGCCGTGGAAGCCCATCATCAGCGGTGCGGGACCGTTGTCGAACGTATCGTTGTTATAGTACGCAAAATAGCCCACCTTATGCTCGGGCTGATCCTTGTAGCGGCCGCGGTTGTCCGGAGACGTCTTCACAAGCGTGTAGCCGACGTCCTCCTTCATGCCGAGCTCCTCGAAATCCGGCTCGATCTCGATCTTGCCGCACCACATCTTGAACTTCTTCACGAAGCTGTTGAAGTCTGCCTTGTAGTCCGCCTCCGCCTTCACCAGAAGGTTCTCGCACTCGCCGAACGCTGCATTGACCTCCGCGGAGTTGCCGACGCTCAGGATCGCGATGTCCTTGCGCTCCACCTGCGGGATCACCGACAGTCCCTGCATCGAGCACATCGCCGGCGTGATCTCGCCCGGTCCCCACAGGTACTCGCCCTGCAGCGTCTTGAGAAGGTGCGTCGCAACGTAGTCCGCCGAGGCACCGAAGCTGTAAATGTCCGCGCGGAAGATCGCACCGCGCACGAAATATCCCTGGAATTCTCTCGTAAAGAAGTTCGTGATCTCCACGATGCCGTCCTTGTAGAACGGGTTCATTTTGACCTCTGCGATCAGCGCTGCGTACAGCTCCTCCGTCGCGCCTGCCCAGCCGCCCTCACAGGTCGGGTACACAAACAGAACACACGAGTCCACAGCCGAAGCGATCTCGGCAAGTCCGCTCTCCTTTGCAAATGTAACCGCCTCGTCCATGCTCTTCGGCGTCTCCTCGAACACCGTCAGCATCGGCGCGCGGAACGTGTAGTTGTTCACCTCACCGTCGATCTTCGTCGCCGGCAGATATACCTTCAGGTGGAACAGATCATACGTATGCTCCCAAAATTTTCCCCCGTCCGCCAGCATCGTCACCGACGGTCTTTCCATCATAGCCATAGGCCCCTCCTTGACTTCCGTCTCCTTATTTGTGTATCGATGAGATACACATTAGGGGAATTGTAGCACATGCGCGCGGCGCGCACAATGTGTATTCTCATCTTATTTTCCATCTCAGGTGACAAAAGAACCGTCCCCGTGTCACCTGCAAATTCCTCGCAGATTCCACATTGTTTCCATACGCACTCCCATTTTCCGCGGTATACTCAGCACAGCAAAGCAAGACAAGGCGATTCGCCGAGGTTCGCCGGGCAGTGGGGCCCGCGCATCGGTTTTCTTACGGAGGTAACATATATGAGACGATTCACTGATTTAAAATATTTGACGCTCCTTCTTACCGTCCTGCTCCTGGTGTTGGTCGGCTGCGGAAAGCAAGCGACCGACACCGCAACGACGGATCGTGAGAAGAAGGAAGGCACGGTAAACGAAACGGCTGACGACAACACGACAACCGAGGACGAAAATAAAACGAATACTAAGACGGAAAATAAAAACGCCGGGCGGAATGACGGGACCGTCAACTCCACCTCGAGCGGAACCGCTGTTTCCACGACGGACCTCGATCCGGACACGATCTTCAGCGACCGCGACATGGAACAGACTCCCGATCTCACGGATGCGGCAGCGATCTCCGTGCAGAGTGGTCAGGTGATCGACATCACCGAGAAGGGCGTCTACGTGATCAGCGGAACGGCGACCGACTGCACGATCCGCGTTGAGGTCAATGAGAAGGATAAGGTGCAGCTCGTGCTGGACGGCGTGAGCATCACGAACAAGGATTTTCCGGCGATCTACGTCGTTGCAGCTGACAAATGCTTCATCACCACGACGAACTCAAACAACACACTCTCCGTCACCGGCGAGTTCCGCGCGGACGGCGACACCAACACGGACGCGGTGATCTTCTCCCGCGATGACATCGTGTTAAACGGCACAGGCACGCTCACCGTGACCTCCGCCAAGGGCAACGGCATCTCCTGCAAGGACGATCTCAAGGTGACCGGCGGAACATACGTGATCGAGAGCGCGCTCGACGGTCTTGAGGCGAACGACTCTCTCCTCATCGCCGACGGCAATCTCACGATCACTTCGCAGAAGGACGGCCTTCACAGCGAGGATAACGAGGACAACACCACAGGGTTTATCTATATCAAGGGCGGCTCTCTGACCATTCAGGCCAAGAGCGACGGCATCCAGGGAACAACCTTCGTCCGCATCGACGGCGGCACCCTGAAGATCACCGGCAGCACCGAGGGCATCGAGGCCACGTACGTTGAGATCAACGACGGCACCCTCGACATCTACGCTTCCGACGACGGCATCAATGCATCCCGCAAGAGCACGGCGTTCGGAACGCCCACCGTCGTCTTCAACGGCGGCAGCACAAAGATCGAGGTCGGCAGAGGCGACACCGACGCGGTCGACGCCAACGGCTCGATCTACGTCAACGGCGGCACCGTGGATGTCACGGCACTCGGCATGTCCTCCTTCGACTACGACAACGAAGGTCAGCTCAACGGCGGCACGGTCATCATCAACGGTGAGCAGGTGACCTCCCTTCCCGCATCCATGTTCGGTGGTCAGGGCGGCCCCGGCGGCTTCGGCGGCAAGGGCGGCTTCGGCGGTCAAGGTGGTTTCGGCGGCAAGGGCGGAAAGGGAAACAAGGGCGGAAGCAACGGAAGCAGCGACAACAATGACAACAATGGCGGCTTCCCGGATTTTCCGAACGGAACCATGCCGCAGATGCCGGACGGAACGGAGTTTCCGGAGAAGCCGAGCAGCGACGGAACGGACGACCGCTTCCCGCTGTAGTGCCCGAATTTACTTAGCCAGTCTGTCGGCCGTGCTCCACGCGTCCCCCACGTAACGAGTGCGGCCATCCCCCAAAAATCAACTGCGTGTAACTCCCGCTGGGAAAACACGCAGTTTTGATATATAATGGTCTTTACGGGACAGGTACCCGAATACATGCTTGGAGGTTGCCATGGCGAGGATTCTGATAGCCGACGATGAGCCGGATATCGCGCGTCTGATCGAGCGATACGCGATCCGGGAAGGTCACGAGGTGACCAGTGTAAGCAACGGCGATGAAGCGATCGCCGCCTGCCGTAAGGCCGATTACGATGTCATTGTGATGGATGTCATGATGCCGGACACCGACGGTTTCACCGCATGCAAGAAGATCCGGGAGTTCAAGGACATCCCCGTATTGATGCTCTCCGCCCGCGGAACCGAGTACGACAAGCTCTTCGGCTTCGAGGTCGGTGTTGACGACTACGTGACGAAACCATTTTCCCCGAAGGAACTGCTGGCACGGATCAACGTGATCCTCCGCCGGCACACGGCAACAGCACCTGTCGCGAAGCGTGAGGAGGACGTGCTTCGCGGGGGCGGTATCGAGATGGACATGCTCGGCCACAACGTCTATGTGGACGGCGTAAAGACCGACCTTACCGCCAAGGAATACGCCATCCTCCAATATCTCCTGCGCAATAAAGGGATCGTGCTCTCGCGCGATAAGATCTTAAATGAGGTCTGGGGCTATGACTACTTCGGGGATGACCGCACCGTGGACTGGCAGATGAAGCTGCTCCGCGGCAAGCTCGGTCCGTATCGAGACTGCATACATACGATCAGGGGGGCTGGGTACAAATTTGAAGACTAAAACGAGATCGTTCCAATTCAAACTTTGGATCTATTTTGCGCTGTTTTCGGCGTTCATCTTCCTTGTGCTGTGGCTCCTGCAGATCGTGTTTCTCCGCGGTTTTTACAACGGAATGATCATCCGCAACACGAACAAGGTTCTCGACTCCGTCGTCGCCTGCAAAAACGACGAGGAGATCAATGACGCCATCAGCCGCTATGCGCTGGACAACACGGTGCTGATCCACATCTGCGACGCGGAGGGCAATCAGCTCAACAAGGGCGATCCCTTCTCGCAGAGCATCTCCAAGGGGCGCAAGGACCAGGAGCCCAAGGATTTTCCGGGCAAGCGGGATCCCGACGACAAGCGCGACGACCGATTCCCCGGCGACGGCGAGGGTTTTCCCGGCGGCGAAGGTTTCCCGGGTGATGGTGACGGCTTCCCCGGCAACTGGCAGGGCACGCGCATTCCTCCGATGTACGAGGAATACCTTGAAAAATTCACCGCTTCCGGCGAGGACACGATCGAGTGCCGCTCCGACGACTTCTATTTCTGCGCAAGCTATATCAGCTACCAGGGCAACGACAAGGCGATCCTCCTCGTGAGCGCGACGCTCAATGCGGTCGGTTCCGCGGTTAAGATCATCCGCGTCCAGCTGTTGTGGGGTATCCTCATCTCGCTGGTCATCGGATTCATCCTCTCGTGGTTCCTCGCGCACAGATTTTCCGGTCCCGTGGACCGGCTCTCCGACAAGGCCCGGAAACTCGGCGACCGCGATTACTCCGAGGAGTATCCCCGCGGCTTCTGCACTGAGCTCGACGAGCTGAGCGGAACACTGGACCGAACCAACGAAAAACTCATCATTTCCCGCAACTTCCAGACCGAGCTGATGGCCAACGTATCGCATGACCTGCGGACGCCGCTCACGATGATCAAGGGCTATGCGGAAATGATCAACGATATCTCCTTCGACGACCGCGAGCAGTGCCGCAACGACATGCAGGTCATCGTCAAGGAGGCCGACCGTCTGACGGCGCTCGTGAACGAGATCCTCGCGTACTCCGAGCTGCAGACGGAGGACAAGCTCGAATATTCTACAGATGTAGACCTTAGTAAATTAGTCCGTTCCGCGGTTGAGAGCTTCTCGACGCTCTGCAAGCCCGACGGCATCACCGTGGAGTCCGACATCGCCGAGGGCGTCATCGTCGACGGCAGCCGCAGCCACTTAGAGCGCGTTCTCTACAACCTCTGTGAGAATGCGGTGCGCCACACCGGCGACAGCAAGACCATCCGCGTTGCGCTCACCGAGGCAAACGGCGAGGCGACGATCTCGGTCACCGACTACGGCGCGGGAATTCCCGCCGAGGAGCTCGAACATATCTGGGAGCGCTACTACACGTCCCGCATGCGCAAGGGACAGGGTGTGTCCGGTCTCGGGCTCGCGATCGTCAAACAGATCGTCACGATCCACGGCGGCCGCTGCCTCGTGCAATCCAAGGAGGGCAAGGGAAGTACCTTCTCCGTCGTGCTCCGCACACTTCCAAACAGCTGATCCTCTGCTTTCCAATTGGCAAAAATTATACGCATGACAAAGGCGCGACCGCTTGAGGCCGCGCCTTTGTCTGTATGACTTTATTCTCACAGCATGATCGTCACTTCACTCCTGCCCCGCGAACACCGAGGTCTTCAGCGGTGCGAGATCCGGCAGCGTATCCATGCCGAAGTACATCCAGTTGAAGTACGCCACGATCAGTTCCATGTCCTCGGGAAGCACAGCATGTCCCTCGCGGTGGAAGTTCGCGACGAGGTGATCGCCGAAACCGTGCGCCTCGTAGATCGTGTTCGCGCGCTTGTAGCACTCCCACATCGACGGAGCATTGACCCAGTCCTCGCTCATGCACGCACCGATGATGAAATAGTACCGGTTCTCGTCCATCGCAAGGATCGGAAGCCATTCCTGGTCATACGGAAAATCCTCCGGTTCCCTGTAGGTGAGGAACTTATCGTTGAACCAGCCCCTCTCGGCATCGGACTGCAGACAGCTGAGGGGCTCATTTTCCCCATACGTGTAGGAGGCAGGACCGCCCACGCCCGTGAGGTCGTAGGTCTTGCCGGTCGAGCGCACCTGATACAGTGCCAGTCCGCCGGCTCCCGAGCACGCCGGGATCGTCATGCGGAACCGCGTGTCAAATGCGCCGCACACTGCGGTCGCCTTGCCGCAGCGGGACACGCCCGTCACCATGGACGCCGAGGCATCGAGGTGGAACTCGCGGTCGAGGCCCGCGTACACGGCGTCGAGCACCTTCGAAGCGCCCCAGGCCCAAGCCATGAGCACGCCTGTCTGTTCACTCTCTTCCTTGCCATACGGATAGATGTCGTAGAAGCTGCCCTTGCGCTCGGTGTTGTCCGACGCTACGCCGAAGCTGCCGAACACGAGGACCGCATAGCCCTTCGCAAGCGCGAGATCCTTCGGCATGATCGGATGCAGGCAGATGATGAACGGCGAACCGTTCGGATAGATGCTGCGCGCCTCCTCCGTCGGGAGATACGCGTGCACGATGAAGCTCGTCCTTCTGCCGTTCTTCTCCACGTTGACGCGCACCAGCTCACCGCCCACGATGGCGAAGGGATTCCACGGCTTGTCCGCCGCCGCCTTCTCCTCCGGATCGGGTCCGAGAAGCTCGTATGTCACGGTCTCGCCGTCGCGCCACACGCCGTACATTTCTCGCTCATAGTATTCTTTGATCGTTGTAAGCCCCATACTTGTTTCACTCCCCGCAGATTGCCTTATCGATGGCCGCTGCCGCCGTCTTGCCGGCACCCATCGCGCTGATGACCGTCGCCGCACCGGTGACCGCATCGCCGCCCGCGTACACGCCCTCGCGCGACGTCAGGCCGTCCTCGTTCACGATGATGCCGCCCTTGCGGTTGACCTCCAGCCCCTCCGTCGTCGACTTGATGAGCGGGTTCGGGCTCGTTCCGATCGCCATGATCACGGTGTCGACGTGAAGCTCAAACTCACTGCCCTCGATCACAACGGGACGGCGTCTTCCGCCGGCATCCGGCTCACCGAGCTCCATGCGCACGCAGCGCATGCCGGTGACAAAGCCGTTGCGCGGATCGCGCGGATCCTCGGGGTTGTTGAACCCAAGGATCTCTGTCGGGTTGCACAGAAGGCGGAATTCAATGCCCTCCTCCTCGGCGTGCTCCACTTCCTCGCGTCTTGCGGGAAGCTCCTCGAGCGAACGACGGTACACGATGTACACCTTCTCCGCACCGAGGCGAAGTGCCGTGCGCGCCGCATCCATCGCGACGTTGCCGCCGCCGACTACCGCCACGTAGCCGCCCTTCATGATCGGCGTTGTGGGGTTGTCCCGGTACGCCTTCATCAGGTTGCTTCTCGTGAGGAACTCGTTGGCAGAGTACACGCCCTTGTAGGATTCCCCGGGGATGTTCATAAAGTTCGGAAGACCTGCGCCGGAGCCGATGAACACAGCCTCAAAGCCCATGTCAAACAGCTCGTCGACCGTCAGCGTCTTGCCGATGATGACGTTGGTCTCAAACGCGACGCCGAGCGCCTTCAGCGAATCCACTTCCTTCGCCACGATGGACTTCGGAAGACGGAACTCGGGAATGCCGTAGACGAGCACGCCGCCCGCGGTGTGAAGCGCCTCGTAGACCGTCACCTCATAGCCCTTCTTCGCAAGGTCGCCCGCGCAGGTGAGGCCGGACGGGCCGGAACCCACGATCGCGACGCGATGGCCGTTGCTCTCGGGCTTCACCACGGTCTCCGTGCTGTTCGCGTTGTGCCAGTCTGCGACAAACCGCTCCAGGCGGCCGATGCCGACGGGCTCGAACTTGATTCCGAGCGTACACTTGCTCTCGCACTGCGTCTCCTGCGGGCACACGCGTCCACAGACAGCCGGCAGCGACGAGGTCTTCTGGATGATCCCGTACGCGCCCTCAAAATCGCCCTTTGCGATCTGCGCGATGAAATCCGGGATGTTGACGTTGACCGGGCAACCGCTCACACAGGGGCGGTTCTTGCAGTTGAGGCAACGCTTCGCTTCCTCCACCGCGATCTCCGCGGTGTACCCGAGCGCCACCTCATCAAAATTATGCGCGCGGACCTCAGGGGCCTGCGTCGGCATCTCATGTTTCTTAGGATCGATCGGCATGTTTCACTCCCCCTCTCAAGCCTGACGGAAGAGGTTGCAAACCTCCTCGTGAGCGCGGCGCTCTTCCGCAAAATACATCCGTCCGCGCGACATCGCCTCGTCAAAATCTATCTCATAGCCGTTGAAGTCCGGGCCGTCCACGCACGCAAAGCGCGTCTCGCGCGTCCCGTCCTCCTTCACGAGCGAGATACGGCAACCGCCGCACATGCCCGTTCCGTCGATCATGATCGGGTTCATCGAGACCGTCACCGGCACACCGTACGGCTTCGCCGCCAGCGTCACGAACTTCATCATGATCAGAGGACCGATGGTGATGATCATGTCAAACCGCTCTCCCGCGTCGAGCATCTCCTTGAGCGGCACGGTCACATTGCCGTGGCGCCCGTAGGAGCCGTCGTCGGTCATGACGACAAGGCGGTCCGAGCACTCCGTGAACTCCTCCTCGAGGATCAGAAGATCCTTGCTGCGGAAGCCGATGATGCTCGTGACCTCCGCGCCGAGGCGATGGAACTCCTGCGCCACCGGCATCGCGATCGCACAGCCGACGCCGCCGCCCACGATACATACCTTGCGGATGCCCTCCGTCTCGGTCGCTCTTCCCAGAGGCCCCGCGAAATCCTGAATGAACTCGCCCTCCTCCTTGTGGTTGAGCAGCTCCGTCGTCGCTCCGACGATCTGGAAAATGATCTTAACCGTTCCTGCCTCCTTGTTCACGCCCGCCACCGTCAGCGGAATGCGCTCGCCGTCCTCGTTCACGCGTAGGATGATGAACTGCCCGGGCTTCGCCTTCGCGGCCACGAGCGGCGCCTCGATCTCCATCTGCGTCACGGTCGGATTCAGGACCTTTTTACTCGCAATTTTGTACATACCAAGTCTTACTCCTTCACCTGCGTGTTGTTCGCTGCCGTATGCAACGAAAATGCGCCGATCCGCACAGCGTCGGCGCTTTCAACTATCATACCAAAAACGGTACGGTAATGCAATTTAATTATGCGGAAAACGGTCAACTTTTTCCGCCGTGAAGACGAACAAAAGGCCTGATTGCGCATTCAATCAGGCCTTTTGTTATGCTGATACTTTCTATCCTCGAAGGAGCAGTCGGCTTATTCATTTTTCGGGAACGCACAATCCCTCGACGGTGCCCCACAACACACTCAATTATGTATAATCCTATTGTATAATCAGATTGACAAAAAGTCAAACAACTCTTTTACTTTTTTCGATAAAAACTGACTCCTTGACGGAAAATCGGTCACGCTCCGCCAATTCTCATTTTCGAGCCTCGGCAAGGAACAATTTGACGTCGGAGAGCGTCCTCTCAGCGACCTCGCGGCCGTGGTTGTACACCCGCATCAGCTCGTCCTCCTCAGTCTCCATATTGTCGATCGCAAGCGGCGCGTCCGGCCTTAGGACAAACGCCGTTCCCTCCGCCTCCCGCTGAGCCACGTATGCAGTCTCACGGTTGTACATGAAGTGCCGGTTCTCCATCGCCTCGACCGCCTTCGGATACTTGCACAGGGCAACCTTCACGAGCGGGAGCATCTTGCTTTGCTCCTTGATGTAGCCCTGCGGCTGCGTGAGGATCACGATGTTGCGCTCGTACCCGCGCCCCTCCATGAAATGCAGCGGGATCGAGTCGGAGATGCCGCCGTCGAGCAGGCGATACTTGCCGATCTTCACGACGTGCGATACGACGGGAAGCGACGCTGATGCGCGGATCCACATCATGTCGCGGTCGCCGCAGTCCGTGAGGCGCTTGTACATCGCGCGCCCGGTCTTAAGGTTCGTCACGACCGCGTAGAACTCCATCGGGTTCTCACGGAACGCCTCGTAGTCAAACGGGTCCAGCTCCTTCGGCAGTTTCTCGTAGCAGAACTCCGCCCCGAAGATGTCGCCGGTCAGAAGCAGCGAGCGATAGCTCTTGTACCGCCAGTCGTTTGCATATTTTACGTTATATCGAACGCCGCGACCGATCTGCCGCGACTTGTAGTTGCAGCCGAACGCCGCGCCCGCGGACACGCCCGCAGCGCCGTCCACCTCGATGCCGTTCTCCATCCATACATCGAGGACTCCCATTGTGAAAAGGCCGCGCATTCCGCCGCCTTCCAGCACCAGTCCTGTCTTCATCCTTCACTCCCCCATTTTCCGTAACATAAACTATCCTCTTACCTCAGCGCCGATCGGCATCAGCGCGAGCTTGGCGATCTTGAAGAACTGCAGCCCGAACGGTATCCCGATCACGGTGAGGCAGAACACGACGCCGACGACCGCGATCGCAAGCGACAGCGCCAGGCCGCCGAAGATCCACCAGATGATATTGAAAAACAGATAGCTCTCCAGCTCGCCGTACTCGACCTCCTTGCCGAACGGGCAGAGCGTGAGCTTCGCGAACTTAAAGCACTGCAGGCCGATCGGGATCCCGATGACAGAGGCGCACCACAGTATCCCGAGCACGAGAAATCCGAGCGCCGCCTCAAGCCCGCCGAACACAAGCCAGATGATATTTCCGAGCAGTCCCATAATAATCCTCCCTCCGGCCGCAACGCCCGCACCCCCACCGTGCGGCCTACGGTCATTCTATCACAGATTATGCAAAATGATAAGTGCCAAAACGAGAGAAATCCCACCGCGACGAGATCGCTCTCACCGCCGGTGGGTCTCTTCAGAAGGTCGTTAAACGAACGTGTCAGCCTACCATGCGTGCGTCCACTTCCGTCGTCTTGCCGTTGGCGTCGATCTTTGCGACCGACTCGATCTGACCGTCGCGCACGCGGACCAGCTTCGTGCCGTACAGCGCCGCCTCCTCGGAGTGCGTCACCTGCACGATGGTCTTGCCGTACTTGCGGTTGATCTCACGGAACAGCTCCATGATCTTCATGCCGGTCTTCGAATCCAGGTTACCGATGGGCTCGTCGAGGAAAATGATGTCCGGATCGAACACGAGCGCTCTCGCGATCGCCACTCTCTGCTGCTGGCCTCCGGAGAGCTCACGGGGCGTGAGCTTTCTCTTGTCCTTCATGCCGATGATGTCGAGCACCTCCTCGATGCGCTTTGCATACGTGGAGCGCTTCTTGCCGGCGATCATGAGAGGCAGCGCGATGTTGTCCTCAACGCTCAAGTTCGGAACCAGGTTGTAGAACTGGAACACGAAGCCGATCTTGTTGTTGCGCATCTCGCACAGCTTCTTCTCGCTCAGCTTGGCGAGGTCCGTGCCGTTGATGCTGACCGTGCCCGAGGTGGGCTGGTCAAGCCCGCCGAGCAGGTAGAGGAGTGTGGACTTGCCGCAGCCGGACGGTCCCATGATCGAGATGAACTCGCCCTCCTCCACATCCAGATTGATATTCTTGAGAACCTTCGAGATCTCTCTTCCGTTGACAAACGATTTGTTCAGGTTGTTAATGCTGATTGCGCTCATTGTTGTATTCTCCGTTTCTTGTTTTTTAGATTTATGATTTCTAACGCTTGGTGTAGTTATTTTTCGAAAATGCTTACTCGTACTTGAGCTCTGCCACAACGCTCAGCTTGCGGCTCTTGCGCATCGTCGAGAGCGATGCGATCACGACGATCACCAGGATGGCGATTGCGTACATCGGTACCTCGCCCCAGCTGAAGAGAACGTCAAATTCCATTCCGACGTAGTACATCAGGGTGCTGAACACGCCTACCATCAGCATGCTGTACGGCAGTGTGATGAGCAGGGAAATGATCACGCACAGGACGCTCTCCGCGAGGATCAGGCGCTTTCTCGCGCTGCCGGTCATGCCGACCGAGGCGAGCACCGCGAACTCACGGCTTCTCTGGCGGAAGCTGATCACGATGTTGTTGAAAATGCCGATCGATGCGATGATCATCGTCAGGTAGGCAAATACCTGGATGAGCTTCACGATCATGTCGTTCTGCTCGATGTTCTGCTCGCACATCGTATCGCGGTCCACATAGGTGGCTCCGTAGTTCGTAACCATCGCCTTGAACTGCTTCTCGGCCTCCTTCATGTCACCTGTGACCTTGAAGGTGATCTCGTTCGCGCCGCTTATGTGGTACAGCTCCTTGAGCTTGTCGTTGCTGATCAGGATGAACTCGCCGGAGTCGTAAAGCTTGCCGTTGACGATCCCGCACACGTGCAGCTCGTGCTCAATATCGTTGATCGTGACCTTCACCCTGTCGCCGGTCTTCAGATCGAAGTTGCGGGCAACCACCTTGGTGATGATGATCTCATCGTTCGGGGAGTTGATGAAGGTGTCGTACTCCTTGCATTTATCGAGTTCAATGTAATCGTTGTAATCGCGGTACGGTTCCGGATCGACACCGAGGCCGACAATCTTCTTGCCGTCGATCTCTGCCACGCCGTACATAACCGAGGAGATGGTCTCCTTCTTCACACAGTCGAGTTCCTTAAGGTTGCGGACGATCGCATCGCTGATCGGCTCCTCGCCGCCGCCCTGGTAACTCACACTGATGCCGTAGTCGAAGTCAAATTCCGTGTAGGCATCCCGGCAGGCATCCACCATCGAGCTGCCGAACATCGCGACCGTGAGAACCGAGCTGACCGCCATCACCAGGAGCACGATGTTGTTG
>JAFZMO010000127.1 GCA_017551165.1 Lachnospiraceae bacterium | reverse complement strand
TACGAACGCCCTTTCAAGGGCGGCGACGAGTCAAAGGCAATAAGGCTTGAACAACGTGAAAGCCAGCGCCTTTAGGCGCTGGCCGGTAACGACCCCTTATAGGGGCGAGCAAACCACCCGTTAGACGGGTGGTTATGATTTTTTGCTTTTCTAAGACATCGTCGCGTTGCGGAGTGTGCAGTACATGGTGTCGCCCTCAACGTAGGTGTCAAACTCGCCGATCACGGTGATCTCCGTGCCGAGCTCCGGGTAATCGCCCGGATAGCTGTGCGATCCCGCCAGCACGAATTCCAGGCCCTGTGCGCAGCACGCCGTCGCGTCCTTGATGACGCAGAGATAGTAGTGTGCGTCGGTCTCCGTGTCGATGTAGACGTTGAAGGCACCCTGCATCTTGACCTTCTTGCCGATGTAGCTCTCCGGAGAGACCAGCATGTTGTAGACCTCGGCGTACACCATCGTGGCGGTCATCACCGTCAGGTCGACGTCCACGGAACTGTCCCCGCGGTTTTCGGGTGCATCTGTGGGTCCCTGCTCATCGAGCGGGGCCGTGGGCTTGGGTGTCGGCGTCGCATCGCTGTTCTTGCGGTCGGCCTCCTCCTTGCCCTTTTGAAGCACGTCGTTGACTCCGCCGGAGCCGCTTCCCTTGCGGTTGCCGGTACTGTTGCCGGAGGTGCCGCAACCCGCGAGCAGGAGCATCGATGCCACCAGCAGCAGGGCGATCATTTTCCGACACGATTTCCTGAGTTTGTTTCTCTTTCGATCAAACATGGTTTTCTCCTATGATTTTCCGAGTGCTCTTCCGAGCACACAACTTACGACAAAAATCACAAAGTCCGCAGCGACGATCGTCGATCCGACCGGGGTTCCGAACAGGATCGAGGCAAACAGGCCGACGGACGCGCCGAGCACGGACATTGCCGCGGCGGTGCAGGTCACCGACTTGAAACTTTTGCACAGCCGCATGGACGACAGCGACGGGAAGATGACGAGCGCCGTGATCAGAAGCGAGCCGACCAGCTTCATGGCCAGCACGATGATGACGGCGATGACGACCGCGATGAGCAGGTTGAGGGCGCCGGTGTTGGTGCCCGTTGCCTTTGCGAACGACTCGTCAAATGTCACCGCGAAGATCCGGTTGTACAACATGACAAACACGATCACCACGACAACCGCGAGCAGGATGCACAGTTGCACTTCGCTCGGTTTGAGAGTGAGGATGGATGTCGACCCGAACAGCGTCGTGCACACGTCGCCCGACAGGTTGGAGGATGTGGAAAATACATTCATGAAGAGGTAGCCGAACGCGAGCGCCGTGACAGAGATCACGGCGACGGCGGCGTCACCCTTCAGCTTCGCCTGATTGCCGGAGCGCAGCAGCAGTACCGCGGCCACGATGGTGATCGGCAGCACGAGCAGCATGTCGTTGGTCAGATTGGCGATCGCAGCCACCGCCATCGCGCCGAACGCGACGTGGGACAGCCCGTCTCCGATGAAAGAGAAGCGCTTCAACACCAGCGTCACGCCGAGCAGCGACGAGCATAGGGCGACGAGCACGCACACGATGACTGCATTTTGCACGAATTCGTATTGAAGATACATGCCCAGCTTTTCAAACATTTCGTGTACTTCCTCCCCAACCGTTGCGGTCGACTCCGATTATTTCAGGGCTTCCTTGAGCACCGCGAGATTGCTCTCCATGATGCCGAGGTAGGTCGTCCCGCTCTTGACGTCCGCCGAGGTGACGGACTGCATGGAATCAAGCGTCAGGACCTTCTGGTCCTTCGAGTGCGTGTTCTGGATGATGGTCTCCGCGATCCGGTGGTCGGTACCCTCGATCGTCATGACCGCGTGGAGAGAGAGCTCATCCATCTTGTTTGCGAGGAACACGATCGTCTTGAAACTCGCCTCGGTCTCTGCGGAGCAGCCGACGAAGGCGGCGTAGTATTTCAGACCGTAGTCATCGGTGAGATAGCGGAACGGGAAGCGGTCGCCGAACAGAAGCGTCTTCACCGAAGCGGCGTCGACTGCCTCCTTGAACGAAGTGTCCAGAGTGTTCAGTTTATCTCCGTAGTTCTTGGCGTTAAATGAGTAGATTGACTTGTGCTCCGGATCGAGCTTCGCGATCGACTCCGCGATCTTGTTCACGAGGATCGAGGCGTTCTTGAGGGAGAGCCACACGTGTTCATCGTACTCCGGGCCTTCCTCCTCGCCTTCGCCTTCCTCCTCTTCCTCGCCCTGCATGCCCTCGACAAGCTCTTCTTCCTTCACCTTGTCTCCGAGCACCTCAAGGAGATTGATGACGATGCGGTTCTTGTTCGAGGCGTTGCGCAGCGCATCCTCGACCCACGCGTCCGACTCGCCGCCGACGTAGATGAACATGTCGCAGGATGCGATCTTGAGGATGTCCTCCGCCGTGGGCTGGAAGCTGTGAAGGTCAACACCGCTGTCCAGAAGCATCGTGACCTCCGCGCCCGCCGGGTTGTCGCCGAGGATGTTCATCACCCAGTCGTACTCGGGGAAGATCGTCGTCACGATCTTGAGCTTTCCGTTGTCCTTGCCTCCGTTCCCGCAGGCGGTTAAGCAGCCGAGCGCCAACACGGCGACGGCCAATATCAGAATAAAACGTTTCATAGAATCAGACCTCCGAAAATGTGATTGATTGATGCCTTTGCATACTCCGAATATGACAAGAACAGACCATCATCGCAAAATGATACCGATTTTCCACCACGGGAAACCATGCGCCGCACGATACGACCGCGACAGTCTGCGGACAGTATCAGGGCGCAATGCACCGGGCGGGATGGTATGATCCTGCCATAAAAGTCTGTTCAATCGTTCAATCGAACTTTTCTGGAAACCAGTGTCTCCGCTGCAAATGTGTACGCGCGAAGGCTTCTCGTGATCAGGCTCCACACGGTCGGCACGACCAGCGAAGCCACCAAGATGACGCCGAGTCCGAGCTGTTGGAGCACGGCCTCGCACTGCCGGATGTTCTCACAGATCGGGCATTCCTCGCCCTCGCAGTGATGGCCGGCTTCCCTGGCGATATAGTAGGAGGAGAACAAAACAACGGCAAGCAATACTACTGCCAGTACGCCTGCGACGCCGCGCATGATCCGCTTGGTCATCGATGCAACCATTGCTTTTTCTCCTTTCCGTGACACGGGGACGGTTCTTCTGTCACCAAAAACACACTATACAACGTTTTGCACGGAAAGTAAAGAGCGTTGCTAACGCATATCCGCCTTCATCAGGCGTTTGTTGTCGTACATTCTGGTGTCTGCTCTTCGGAAAATGGCGCTGTAGTCGTCGCCGACGTGCTCGAAGCAGTCCGCCATGCCGGAGGCCACGGAGATGCGGTCGATCGGTGATGTGGTGGTGTCGTTCCGAAGCTCCTCCATGCGCTCGCGCATCGCGTTGAGATACTCAAAGCGGTGCAGGTAGTCGTCGTGAACGGCGATCGCGACAAACTCGTCGCCGCCGATGCGGAATACCGGACTGTGCTTGAAGGTGTTACAGATCAGCTTGCAGCATTTCTTGATATATTCGTCGCCGGCCTCGTGTCCGAGCTCGTCGTTGACCGGCTTTAAGTTGTTGATGTCGAAGCAGACTACGGCAAACGGCTCGAAGTCGCCGCTGAGCATCTGTGTCTCGGTCCTCTTCGTGTAGCGGTCGTACGCGGTACGGTTCTTGACGAAGGTGAGCGAGTCCTTCTCCATCAACATCGAGAGTTTGGTGTTCAGCGCAGTCAGCTGCATGTTGCGGCGGTAGGAGACCAGGGCGCGGTTGAAGCGGCTCTCGCACATGTAGAAGTACTTGCTCGGCAGCCAGCTCACGCAGTCCGTGAGGACGATGTAGCCGCACACGTAGCTTTCGTAGTAGGTAGGCACGAAGAAGTACATGTGGTTCGGGCCCTCCGGCACCGTATCCGGGAACAGCTGGGCGGTTTGGATCACGCCCGCCGTGATCGGCTGGCCGTCGCGCTTGGCGACGAAGGTGTCCATGACCTCCGCGAAATGGTACTGCGGATAGTTTTCAATGTCCGACAGTGAGAAGTCCACGATGTGCGGATCGAGCATGATGTAGAAGGTCTGTCCCTCCAGTGCCATGCCGCTGCCCGGGAGGCAGAAGAGCTTCTGCAGCTTCGTCTTCAGATCCTCGTAGTCGACCGACTGGATGATCTCTTTCTCCATCGCGTGGAAGCGGCGCTCCACGATGTCCGTCATCATGTAGTCGCGCGGAACGGCGCGTACGACGGACCTGCGTCGGAGATCGTCCTCGCGGCAGTGGATGCATCCGCAACTCTCGCCGGGATGGAACTCGCAGTCGACAAGGATCTCTTCATTCGCAGTTTCGCCGTTGAAAATGCGCGTCAGCAGATTGACCGAATACTCGGCCACAATGTCATAGTGCTGGTCCACGGAGGCGATGGACGGATAGAAGTTCTGCCCCTCCTCCATGAAGTCAAAACCGGTCACGATCGTGCTTTCCGCCGGAAGTCCGTTGTCCGTGAGTGTGTAGCTCAGGGTCTCGGCGATCAGGTCGTTCGCGCAGACAAAGGCCTCGGGAAGTTTCTCCCCCCGGCGGATCCTGTCGCCGAACTCATTCATAACCCTGCCGACTTCCCAGTTTGTATAGAAAATGTCGGATTCGCTGAAGGGAAGGTTGTGCGCGCGCATGGAATCGCGCAGCGCGATCAGACGGTTGTTGGAGTCCTCATTTTCCCGCGGACCCGCAAGGAACATGACAGTGCGGACATTGTGCTCCTCGATCAGATGGTCGCACAGCTGCCGCATTCCGGTGTAGTTGTTGATGCCGATATAGTAGAAACCGGGGTGCTGAAAGCCGATGCTGAGAACCGGGATCCCCGACTTCTCCAGCTTGACGATCAGCTGGTTGATGATGTCCGTAAAATTCAATCCGGGCGTAAACATGATCGCTGCGTCAAACGTTCGCAGATCCGGCAGGTCAAAGATCGTGGCCATGCTCTTGATCTCAGTCTCCGACATGGAATACGTGGAATGACACACGAAGACATAGTAGTCGATCGTGCATTCCGGCGTACACTTGGTCAGACCGGTCAGATAACGGTGAAGGTTCTCTGCGTTCCAGCCGTTCGCAAATACGGCGATCTTCTTTTTCTTTGTATTCGTTTCTCCCATGATGATTACCCCCTTCCGTATCATAAATTATACGACCTGTAGAGCGAAAATGCCACCGATTGCACGAAATTTCCACATACGATTTGAATTGCGGGGGCTATGGCGTAACGGACTATGAAAAATGCCGTGAAAACTGACAAAAACAGGGATTTTTGAGCGGATGCTTCGGGATGCCTCGGAAAATGCAGGTGGCTCCGCCGGGGTAGCTGCTAGGGCGGGGTGTGGTTCGGGCGGGGGGAGTGTACCTACTAGATTGCGTTGAATTTGAGTTAATGGGTAGAGATGGACGGGAGTGTGCATACTAAACTGACTTAATTCGTGGCTAGTGGGTATAGTTGGGCGAAAGTGTACCTACTGGATTGAGGTGAATTCGGGGTTAGTGGGTATAGTTGGGCGAAAGTGTACCTACTAGATTTGATTGAATTCGGAATTAGTGGGTATAGTTTGAAGAAAGTGTACCCACTAGATTGAGGTGAATTCAAGTTAGTGGGTATAGTTTGGCGAAAGTGTACCTACTAGATTGAGGTGAATTCAAGTTAGTGGGTATAGTTTGGCGAAAGTATACCTACTAGATTGAGGTGAATTCAAGTTGGTGGGTATAGCCGGACGAAAGTGTACCTACTAAACGGGCTAGAATTCCGCAATGATGGGTATAGGTGGAAAAAGTGTTCCTACTAAACTTGTTAGGTTTCGTGATCAGTGGGTATAGCCGGACGAAAGTGTACCTACTAAACGGGCTAGAATTCCGCAATGATGGGAATAGGGGGAAAAAGTGTTCCTACTAAACTAGTTAGATTTCGTAATCAGTGGGTATAGCCGGACGAAAGTGTACCTACTAAACGGGCTAGAATTCCGCAATGATGGGTATAGGTGGAAAAAGTGTTCCTACTAAACTTGTTAGATTTCGCGTTCAGTGGGTATAGCTAGATGATAGTGTACCTACTATCTCAATGATATTTCATGAATAGTGCGTATGTCTTGTCAAGGTGTACGCACTATTCGGCAAGATTTCAGAAATCAGTGGGAGAATGGGGTGAATGTGGCCGATGGAGGCGGGGGATGCGGATGGGGTGAATGGGGCGGATGAAAGCCCAGGTTCGCGAGCGGAGCTCGCTCACTGTACGCGCGCTCGGCATTCATTGCGCTGCCCCGCCCGACATTCATACGCAGACTTCGTCTGCTGTTAATTGAAGAACGGGGCGCACACCGGAAACTGCGTTCCCGTGTGCGTCCCGTTCTCAATTACCCGCTGTCGCGGGTATGAATGTCGAGCTTTGTTTTTATGAATGTTCTCGCTTAACGCTCAAAGTCGTAAGGATAGATCGTATCGATCGTACCGTCCTCATGGATGTTGAGCTTCGTGTACTTGACGCAGCGCTCGTGCGTGATGCCGCCGGAGAGCTCGCAGTCGTGGTAGAAGAGGAACCACTCATCGCCGATCTTCACTACGGAGTGGTGCGTCGTCCAGCCGAGTACCGGCTCCATGATGCGTCCCTTGTAGGTGAAGGGGCCGTCCGGCTTCTCGCCCTCGGCGTAGCACAGATAGTGCGTTGTGCCGGTCGAGTAGGAGAGGTAGTACTTGCCGCCATACTTGTGCATCCAGGGACCCTCGAAGTATCTGCGGTCCTCGTCGCCTGCCTTGATCGGCTCGCCGTTCTCGTCGAGGATCACAAGGTGCTTCGGCTCGGTGATGAAAGCGGTGAGGTCGTCGTTGAACTCGGCAAACATCGGTCCGAGTGCGGGCTCGTCGCCCTCCGGACGATGCGCATCCGGATCGAAGGAGCCGGACTGCCACATCTCGAGCTGGCCGCCCCACAGACCGCCGTAGTAGCAGTAGGTGCGGTCATCGTCGTCCACCAATACGGCGGGGTCGATGCTGTAGCTGCCCTCGATGCACTTCTCCTGAGGCGTGAACGGGCCGACAGGGGAGTCCGAAACGGCTACGCCGATGTGGAACTGACCTTCGTAGTCCTTCGCCGGGAACACCAGGTAGTATTTGCCGTTCTTGCATACGCAGTCCGGAGCCCACATCTGGTTCTTTACCCACGGAACATCGTCCTGCGACAGTGCAAGGCCGTTGTCGATACACTCGGAATCAAGGCTGTCCATCGAAAGAACATGGTAGTCCTGCATGATGTACTGATCGCCGTTGTCGTCATCCGGGCAGTCATGCTCAAAATCGTGCGACGGATAGATGTAGATCTTGCCGTTGAAAACGTGTGCGGACGGGTCAGCCGTGAAGATGTTCTTCACAAGCGGAGTTCTCTCGTTCGCTCTTGCCAGTTTAACCTTCTTCATTTCTCGTCCTCCTCTGCGAATATCGATTTATCAGAAATGTATTTTTCGGAAAATACAGAAACGTAAGCATTCCGTATTATTTACAAGATAGTGCTATTTTCAGGGTAAAACAAGACAAATCTTGCTAAAAAGATAACAAATCTTGCTATTTTTTGCTACCCGTGATCATCCCTGCTTGCGGTACCAGAGAACGACGGTCGCTGCGCCGAGCAATGCCAACAGGGACAAAAGCGATGCAGCGCCTGCGATACCGGCGCGGGACGTCGTTTGCTCGTCGGACTCGAAGGCCTCCTCTTCGTAAGCGTCCGTCGAGGAGGATGTCTTATACATCAAGCTGTCGTCCGCAGGAGCGGCGTACAGCTCGTCGTCAGCCGCGATGCTTCGGGCGGTCGTGTCTGCGGCCGTGTCGGGCAGGAAGATCACCGGCGCGGCGGGCGCGTTGTCGGTCACGCGGTCGTACTCGATGGTGTAGTGGTACTCCGCCTTGTAGGACTTGCTCCAGTCGGGGCTTGTGTAGGAAAATGAGAGCACCTTTCCGCCGTACGGGATATGTCCGCTCGGAACGGAGAGCTCCTTGACGTAGTACACAAGGCAGGCGGGAAGCGATTCCGCGAGCGAGAAAGCGGAGCCGGAGTCGTCGAACCGGATCAAGCCGTTCTCGTCGGCCGAGCCGATGGCGATGGTCGTCCGCTTCGGGATCAACAGCGTCTCGCCGGTGTAGTCGTAGATGTCGCTCTCGCAGAACAGACCGAACAGGCCGCCGGAGACAGGATCGCCTCTGCGGTCGGTCACGGAGAAGGAGAGCTCCAGCTGGTTCTTGCGGCATTCGAGGATGCGCGTCGCGGAGGACTGCTCCTCGGACAGCGTGGTCTTGACGATCGCAGTTCCGGTCGGATTGACCGCGCACCAGCCGGTCGGAGCCGTCTTGACGCGGATCATGTAGCGGCCGAGCGGAAGATCCGATACCGCGAGTGTGCCGGTGGCACTGCCGATGACGTTGCGAACAACGCTGCCGGCCGTGTAGAGCGTGCGGTCGCCGTGAGCGATCGTCTCGTCGGCGATGATCGTATAGGTGACGCTCGCATCGGACAGAGGGCTGTCAGAGCCGGCGATGTCCGTGGTGCGAACGGTTTTGGTCAGGAAGGAGTAGGAGCCGGCGGAGAGGCCGTCCCAGCCGTTTCTTTCAACGCTCACGAGGCAGTCCGCCTTGTCGAGCTGCAGCGAGAGAGTCCCCGTCTTGTACCGGCTTGTCACGATGCCGCCGGGCACGATCTCGGTCTCGCCGTCCCGCGTCACGGTGACGGTGTAGATCTCGGGGTTCGGCTCACAGCCGTCCGGAGGGGAAACCTCCGTGACGTAGTAGGTGTTCTCGTGCGCCTTGCCGTTCACGGGGAGACCTGCGAAGCTGACCAGACCATTCTCGTCCGCGGTCACCGTGGTGAGAGGCTTGTATTTTCCGAGAGTCTCGCTCGTGACGGCCTTGTCGTACACCGCGTAGACAGCACCTGCGACGGGCGTGTCCTCGTCGTCAAACAGGGAGCCGTTGTCGACGTTGGTGAGGTGGCACTCGCCGAATTCCTCCCACTCGAGCACCATCGCGACGGAGTTGTCCTCGTGGGCCGCGAGGGTGGAGTTGTTGATGGAAACGCCGATGCGCGGGTTGAGGGCGTCGATCTGCCACAGCGGGGAGTACGAGCGCTCGGAAGTGATCTTCCGCTGGCGCAGATCCCACATTGCGGGGTAGACGTCGTCATCGCGATCGAGGTCGTTGAACGAGGAGTTGGTCGACTTGCTGCCGATCTTGTCCTTCGTGAGACGGCCGTTGGCGAAGCCGCGGTGCACCTTCGTGAGGAGCTTGGCGGACAGGCCGAACGGTCCGAACTCCGCCTCGAGATCCCTGCGGATGGCGGTCTTGACGGAGGAGATGGATGCCTTGGCCGGATTGAGGTCGTAGCCGTTGTCGCGGAACCACTGCTCGTCGTAGTAGCCGACCACGGTCGTCACGTGCCAGCGCGTCTGCGAGACGTGGTTCTTGACGAGGATCGTGCCCCTCGCGGACACCGCGTCGCGGAAGTCGTCGGTCCACTTGGACGGCTTGGAGATGTCCGCGCAGAAATCGGTCTTCTTCTTATCGGATTTGCGCACTGTGAAACGCAGTACGGGATTCTTCTTCGGGTTATCGGGCAGGAGATAGATCGTCTGCCCGTCCTTGACGTTTTCGAACAGGCCGCCCGAGCCGCGCCACGAGAAATCGCACCACGCGTCGGAGGGCAGTCCGCTGCCGTTGTAGGCGCGGAACTTTCCCGGGTTCCAGGACGTCTCGCTGATCGAAAAATACCGGCTGTAGCCGAGGGAGATGAACGCATGCGCGATGAGACCGGAGCAGTCGAACTCCTCGGCGCGGGAATAGTGGCCCTTGCCCTTGACGTAGGCGTCGCCGAGATGGTTCAAAAGCTCGCCGATGAAGCGGTACCGAAGCTTGTTCACGGCCTCGGCGCGGGCTGCCGGCGTCGCGTAGGTAAGGCCGGGCGCCGCGGCAGCGGAGGCGGTGTTCACAAAAAGATCCCCGCACGTGAAACAAAGCCCTGCGACAAGTGTCAGGCAGAGCAGGAAAGAGCATATCCTTCTTGTGAGGGGATGCAGCATGAACAACCTCCGGGGGATGGGACAGCGGATACCCACCGTCTTAGTAGGGTAATTTTATCACAAAAAAAGCGGAAAATCTACTATTCTACGCATACGCGCGTGCATTTCCGCGCACGGGCGCCCGCGTGCCCGCACTTGACAGATATTACGTAACGGACTACAATTTTGACAGAATTTTTCGGAAAATGAGCGAGGAGGCGGCATGTCGGAGCAGAGACAACAACCGATCGTGACAGCGGCGGACGGGTCGTTTGAGGCGGAAGCGCGCTCTCTGGCGGAGCGGCTGGGCGTTCCGTATGAGACGAGTGTGCCCGAGGATGCGACCGTGCTGCGGCTCGGGCCGGACGGGCTTGCGCTGTGCGCGGGCACGTACGAGCTGAGGGCGGATCTGACGCACATGCTCCCCCGGCTGACGCAGCGGAATCTCGCGACGGAGATGCTTGTGAAGGCGGCGAAGGTCCGCGGGGACCGGAGCAAAATGTTCGCGGTTGACGCGACGGCCGGCTTCGGCGAGGACGCACTCCTTCTGGCAGCGGCGGGGTTTCAGGTGCGCCTATACGAGCGCAACCCCTACATTGCGGCGCTTCTCGCGGACGCTCTGCGCCGCGCGAAGGAGGAGCCGTTGCTCGCCGGTGTGGTCGAGCGGATGGAGCTTGTCTGCGGCGACAGCATCCGTGAGCTGCCGGGCATGACCCCGGCGCCCGACGTCATCCTGCTCGATCCGATGTTTCCGGAGCGCACGAAGAGTGCGGCGGTGCGCAAGAAATTCCAGCTGATCCACCGGCTCGAGGAGCCGTGCGCGGACGAGGAGGAGCTGCTCGCCGCGGCGATGGCGGCGCACCCGCGCAGGATTGTGATCAAGCGGCCCGTGAAGGGCGGATACCTCGCCGGGGTGAAACCGTCATTTTCCATGTCGGGCAAGGCGGTGCGATACGACGGGATCGTGCCTGCGGAGCGGAAGGAACCGCAGTAGAAACATAAGAAAACAAGAAGGCCCGGGGATGCCATTGCGTCGGACGGGCTTTATTTTTCGAAACAAATTCTACGGTTAGTAGAAAAATAATTGACCGATTTATGCGAATCGTGTGTTCCATATTTGCAAAAACTATAGTATTATGGTACCGTCGGGGGTGCGTTAATAGGGATCGCACTTCCAGAAAGGATCTATACACTGGAGGAAATATGAAGAGCAGGCTTGCAGAGAACATTCGGAGCTACCGAAAAGACAACGGAATGACGCAGGAATCGTTGGCGGAGCGTCTCGGGATCACGCTGGGCACGATCTCGAAGTGGGAACGCGGAAGTTCGGAGCCGGACGTGGACTACCTGATGAAGCTGGCTGAGATTTTCCGAATCTCGATCGATGCCCTGCTCGGATTTTCCCTCCGGGGTAACGATGAGGACTCTACCATTGAGAAGATCGACGCTTGTGTGAGGGAGAGAGATATCGAGGGCGCGTTGCGTGAGTGCGATGCGGCACTTCTGCGGTTCCCGAACCGGTTCCGCATTGTGTATCAGGCGGGAAGAGTGTACAACCTGGAGGGCTTCGTCAGCGGCGACAAACCGACGCTGCGCAAGGCGGTGGACCTGTTCCAGCACGCGCTCGAGCTGATCTCGCAGAACACGAATCCCGATATCAATGAATTTTCCATCCGCAACCGCATCGCCGAGTGCCACATCCGCATGGAGGAGTTTAACACGGGTGTGGAGGAGCTGAAGCAGAACAACATCTGCGGTGTCAACAACGCGGACATCGGTATGCAGCTGATCTCCTCGCTGAAGCGAAACGAGGAGGGCAAAGGCTATATCAGTCAGGCGCTGATCCACAACATCTCCGAGCTGGTCACGATCGCGAGCGCGATGACCTCGTACCATCTGAACAAGAAGAATTACTGGTACTGCCGCGTTTCGTGCCTGTGGTTCATCCGGTACTTCGAGATGCTGAAGATCATGCCCGAGGAGCCGTCGTTTGTCGACAAGTACATCGCGTTCTTCCGGCTGACGCTTGCCTACGCGACCGAAGCGGACGGATTCCCCGAGGAGGCCGAGGTGCTGATGCGGCAGGCGATCGACGAGGCGAAGAAGTTCGACGCCAATCCGGTGTTCGGATTCTCCAACATCGCGTTCCTGGATCAGGATGTGCAGCTGAACGTGTTTGACGATGTCGGTACCGCGGTCGAGTCCTTGGATCTGGTGCTGAAGGATGTGGGTGAGGCAGGCGGTGAGTCGTTCTGCCGCAGAGCGAAGGAGGTAATGGAAAATGATGAGATTGGGGAGAATGTCGGACATGAGCATGTCGCCGTTCCGAAGATTTCGTGAGTTCAGACTGTTCGCGCGTCTGTTCCGTCTGTGGTGAGACGCAACGGGCAGCGCTGAGAAGCACAAGACAGTAGTTACAGACACCGGCGCCGAGGCTTTTTGCCCCGGCGCTTTTTTGTGTGCCGTTGACCGGATTGCCGCGGGATGGTATAATGTTCTTTGTGCGATTATGACGGATGGTGACAGGGGGACGGTTCTTTTGTCACCACCTGCAGTGGAGGAATGTTTATGCCGCCGGTAGTAGCCTGGATCCTGATCAGTGTATTTTTCGTGTTGTTCGTGTGCTGCGTCATCGCAGACCGGAACAGCAGTTCTTTGTATACCGTGAAGTTTGAGCTGGACCATCCGTACCGGGCCTCGCTCGGCGGGATGCACCTCTCGAAGCAGGACGAGCTGATCTGGGAGTTCCCCTGCGGGCGCTCAGTCGGCTACAAGGTGTGGAACATCGCGGACGTCGGGTACGTCGAGATGCACACGGGGGACGCAAAGCAGACGGAGTACTACGCGTTCCGCATCCTCGACCGCGACCGCCACATTCTCAAGGGCAAGTACTACACACCCTCGAGGCGGCCGGTGTACCAGCACGCGCGCCGAACGTTCGATGTCCCCGATGAGAAGAGCCTGAACGATGTTGCGCGCTTCGTGATGCTCTACGGCAAGAACGTGGAGAAGGTGGCTGCGGAGGAGGAAAACTAGTATGGAACGGATCCTGATTGTCGACGACGACAGCAATATCAATACCATGATGCGGGAGGCGCTGGAGAAGGAGGGCTTCGCGTGCGGGCAGGCATTTTCCGGGACGGAGGCGACGCTTCTGCTGGCGGCGGAGAATTTCGACCTGGTGCTTCTGGACCTCACGCTGCCCGGCAAGAGCGGCGAGTGCGTGCTGCAGGAGATCCGCAAGAAGGGCGGTCTGCCGGTGATCGTCGTGAGCGCGAAGGACGATCTGGACTCGAAGGTGGACGTCTTAAGCATCGGTGCGGACGACTATGTCACGAAGCCGTTTGAGATCAAGGAGGTCGTGGCGCGCATCCGCGTGCAATTGCGCAAGCGCGGGAGCGGGCAGGAGACGACGGGCGTGATCTCGTTCGGAGGCCTGGAGATCGATCCGGAGCATTTTACGGTGACGGCGGACGGCGCGGAGGTGCCGACGCTGACGCGGCAGGAGTACCGCATCCTCGAGCTGTTAGTACAGCACCCGACGCGCGTGTTCTCGAAGGACGCGATCTATGAGTACGCGTGGCAGGAGCCGTACATCGGTGAGACGAAGACGCTCGATGTGCACATGAGCAACCTCCGTAAGAAGCTCAAGGCTGCGAGCGAGCGCGACTACATCGAGACGATCTGGGGCATCGGCTACCGCATGAAGAAGTGAGCGCGCCTGCGCGAGGCAGCGGAAAGCCCTGAAAAACAACGGAATTCGGAAAATGAGTACTGCCGGCAAGGCGTTTTGTCAATCTTCGGTTGACCGAAACCCTTACCGGCAGTATAATATTTTATATCCTGCTTGTACTAATGGTGAGTGGCATTTTCCCCGGAACAGACCTACAATGAGCTCAGGATCAAGAGTGGGCTTTCCTGAAAGGGGGACGAACTATGAAACGGGAGAGATCATTGTACAAGCAGCTGTGTGGGAGTTTTTTTTACAGGAACAGGGCAGCGTTCGGGATGGCGGCATTCGCGGCGCTGTTCTCGGGGTTCGGCGGCCCGATCGTGTCCTGGATCCTCAAGGGGCTGATCGATACCGCGGCGGGGGAGCCGAAAGCGATGTCGTTCCGGACGGACCTGATCATCATCGGGGCATTTCTGGTGATGACGTTTCTGTCGTTCATGCTCGACTATGCGACGCGCCCGCGGTTTATCAAGCGGGCGATGCGGCAATACAAGGAGTTTGCGTTTGAGCGGCTGATGGACAAGGGCATCTCGACCTTCCGCGACGAGAGTACCGCGACATACCTCTCGGCGCTCACGAACGATGCGGCGAGCATCGAGGCAAATTACCTCGCGAAGCTGCTCAAACTGTTCACGATGTCGGTCATGTTCTTCGGGTCGGTATTCCTGATGCTGTGGTACTCGCCGCTTCTCACGGCGATCGCCGTCGGCGTCACGCTTTTGCCGCTCGTGGCGTCTCTCCTGACCGGCAACAAGCTGGTTGCGGCGGAGAAGACTGTCTCGGACAAAAACAGCGGCTTCACGGCGATCCTCTCGGACTGCCTGGGAGGATTTTCCGTGATCAAAAGCTTCCAGGCGGAGCGGGAGATCAACCGGCTGTTTGCGGAGAGAAACCGCGACCTCGAGGGGTGGAAGTACACGAAGGAGCGTATCCGGAGCATCGTCGAGATGATCGGCGCATTTGCCGGCTTGCTGGCGCAGGTCGGCGTGTTCGTAGCCGGCACGTACCTGATCCTGAGCGGTCACGACCTCACCACCGGTACCGTCATGATGTTCGTCAACCTGATGAACTTCATGATCCAGCCGATCTCCGAGCTTCCGGGACTTCTCGCCGGGAGAAAGGCATCTCTCGGGCTGATCAAAAAGCTGTCGGATGCGCTTGAGGCGAACAGCGAGGCGGACGGCACAAAGGAGCTCGGCGCGGTGAAGCAGGCGATCGTCCTTAAGGACGTGCACTTCGGCTACGAGGAGGAGAAGGAGATCCTTCACGGCATCAGCGCGACCTTCGAGGCCGGCAAGGCCTACGCGATCGTCGGCGCGAGCGGCAGCGGCAAATCGACGCTTCTGAACCTTCTGATGGCCTCGAGCACGAGCTACGGGGGCGAGATCCTCATGGACGGCACGGAGATCCGTGACATCCGGCCCGAGTCGCTGTACGAGTGCATCTCGGTCATTCAGCAGAACGTGTTTGTCTTCAACGCGTCGATCCGGGACAACGTGACGATGTTCCGCGATTTTCCGAAGGATGAGCTTGATGTGGCGATCAACCACGCGCATCTGGACGAGCTGATCGCCAAGCGCGGCGAGGACACGCTCTGCGGCGAGAACGGCTGCGGGCTGTCGGGCGGCGAGAAGCAGCGCATTTCGATCGCGAGAAGCCTTCTTCGCAAGTCTTCGGTGCTGCTGGCCGATGAGGCGACGGCGGCGCTGGACGCGCAGACGGCGTGGCAGGTGTCCAACGACATTCTGGATCTGTCGGGCATCACGCGCGTTGTCGTGACGCACTCGCTGGAGGCGGGGCTGCTGCAGCGCTACGACGGCATCCTTGTGCTGAAGGACGGCCGCGCGGAGGAGTTCGGCACCTTCGATGAGCTGATGAAGCAGGACGGTTACTTCCGTGCATTGTACACGGTTTCGCAGTAAGCGGAGCGCTGCGGCGCTTCTGTAATATAAAAGCATTCGGGAAGGAGGAGGCAGGAGCGGCCCGGGGCTGCCCTGTGAGCAATGATGGAGATCACGTTGGCGGAAAATGTTCGCAGACTCCGCAAGGAGAAGCACCTCACGCAGGAACAGCTGGCGGAGGTGCTGGGCGTCACGACAGGCGCGGTGTACAAGTGGGAGTCGGGCATGTCGGTGCCGGACATCAGTCTGATCGTGGAGATGGCCGATTTCTTCGACACCTCCGTGGATGTGATGCTTGGCTATAAGAGGAAGGACAACCGGCGAGAGGCGGCGTCGAGGCGGATCGAGGAGCTGTTGCGCACCCAGGATCCGGAGGCGCTCACGGAGGCGGAGAAGCTTCTGAAGAAATACCCGAACGATTTCGAAGTGGTGCGCAGCTGTGCGATGGTGTACGGCTTCTTCGGTATCGGGGAAGGCAACGAGACCAACTCCCGCAGGGCGCTGGAACTGCTGGAGCAGTCGCGGATGCTGATCAATCAGAACACCGACCCGAGAACCAGCGAGGACACCATCGTGGCGGATATTGCGATGCTCCACGAGGCGATGCACGAGTCGGACAAGGCCCTTGATATCCTGATGAAACATAACCCGAACGGCGTGAATTCCGACGCGATCGGCATCATCCTGGCGACGGAGACGGACCGGACAGAGGAGGCGAAGGAATACCTTGTCGAGGGAATAGTACGCGGGGCGTTCTGCCTTCTGAATTCGCTGATGGGTGAGGCGGTCATCCTGTGCCGTGAAGAAAACTACGACGACGCAAAGAAGGTGATGGCGATCGGAAGGGATCTGGTCCGGGGGATCCGCCGCGGGGATGACAAGCCGGATTTTATGGACAAGCTGAGCGCGTTGTCGTTGGCGATGCTGGCGTATCCCTACGAAAGAACCGGGGAGCACGAGGAGGCCTGTGCGATGCTTTCGAAGGCCGCGGAGTACGTCTGCCGCTTTGATGCCACGCCGGACTACCGTCTGGCGGAGCTCATCGTCGAGGTCAACGGACCGATGATCATGCGCGATATGCTCGGCAACTCCGCGAGGGAGTCCGTGGAATCGGCGCTTCGGTATTTGCGGGACGAGGAATTCTTCAAGCTGTGGGAGGAGGCGCTGGCGAAGCAGCCGTAAGAAAGACGGTTGTCTGCCGCACGCTATGTGATATACTATGTGACAGGGGGACGGTTCTTTTGTCACATTTACTTTTTCTTTACTTTTGCTTAGCGATGTCTTGAACTGTGGCGATTATGATGAAGCCATCAAGAACGAACGGAGGTTTGCGAGATGAGTGAGATCATACTTCGCACGAAAGGACTTAAGAAGGTTTACGGAAAGCAGGCTGCTGTGAACGGCATCGACCTGAAGGTCGAGAGGGGGACGATCTACGGCCTGATCGGTAAGAACGGCGCGGGCAAGACGACAACGCTGAAAATGATCGGCGGACTGGCGGCACCGACGTCGGGCGCAATGGAGATTTTCGGAAAGAGCGGTGCGGCACTCGGCTCGGTGAGAAACCGTGTGAGCTGCCTGATCGAGGATCCGGGCCTGTACGGCAACATGACGGCGGCACAGAACATGTACGCAAAGTGCCTTGCCTTCGGGATCAAGGATAAGAAGTACGTGGATGACCTGCTCCGGCTCGTCGGGCTCGGAGATGTGGGCAAGAAGAAAGCCAAGCAGTTCTCGCTCGGTATGAGACAGCGCCTCGGTATTGCGCTGGCGCTCGTCGGCGAGCCGGACATCCTGGTTTTGGATGAGCCCATCAACGGTCTCGATCCGGAGGGTATCGTGGAGATCCGCGACACGCTCACGTCGATCGCACGGGACAAGGGCATTACCATTATCATTTCCAGCCACATTCTGGAGGAGCTTTCCAAGGTGGCAACGCACTACGGCATCATGCACAAGGGAGTTCTTGTGGAGCAGATGACGGCGGAAGAGCTGCAGGAGCGCTGCAGCATGCGCATCGAGATCGTGACGGATCATCCGGACAAGGCCAGCACGGTGCTTGACGAGATGGGCATCACGAAGTACAAGGTCGTTGATAAGGAGACCATTCAGGTCACGGAACGGCTGGAAGATGTCGCGTACATCAACCGCGAGCTCAACAAGGCGGGACTTCTGGTGAGCAAGATCGCAGTGAACAACGAGAGTCTGGAGTCGTATTTCCTGGGAATTACGGCGGACTGATCAGAGCGTGGAAAGGAATGGTAAAAAACATATGGTAAACATGATTCGCAGTGACTTCTACCGCATGGTGCGGATGAAGAGCTTTCTCATTATTTTGCTGATCGTCGGTGTTATGAACATCGTGACGTTTGTGGCTTCCAAGGCAGTTCAGAACGACAAGGCGTATATGGACTACGTGGAGTCGACGATGAAGGAGGCTGAGGAAAAAGGAACGGATCCGAGCGCGTCCGACATCGGCATGAGCATTATAGTCAAGGCCGACAAGGACGGCAACTTCGACCTTCTCGAACTCTGCAAGGCGTTCGTGAACGGCTACTTGGCACTTCTCTTCCTCGGGATTTTTGCGGTGATCTTCGTGACCGCGGATTTCAATAACGGATATATCAAGAACTACGGAGGGCAGCTACGGTTCCGGACAAGGATCATGGTCTCCAAGAGCCTTTGTCTGGCGGTATTCACCCTGATCCTCTTTGCCGTGATCGTGAGCACCAGTGCCATCGGCATCGGGCTGAGCAGCGCAGGCCTCAAGGTTGCGGACACCGGAATGCTCTGCAAGTACCTGGCAGTTCAATTTTTGTTGCATGTGACGTTCGCAGTCGTGGTCACGGCGATCTGCGTGGTCGTGCGCAACAACCTGATCTCGATGGCGCTGTGCTGCTGCATCTCCATGAACGTTTTTAATATTCTCTATAAACTGGCGGACAAGGGGCTCGGAAAGCTCGGCTGGAAGAGCGCAGACATCGCACATTACACCGTGAGCGGACGTATCGCACAGTACGCGCCGGATGAGAAAATGCTCGTCTCGACACTCATCGTGGCGGCAGCATTTATCGCAGCGTCGTATCTGATCGGAGGTACGTGGCTTCACAAGAAGGATTTTGTATGACAGCAGCTTGTGTAATATTTGGGATTTTGGCAGTGGCGGAGATCGTGTATCTCCTGCTGATCTGGCGGCAGCATCTTGCGATCTGCCGCCAATTGGCGTTTATCCGGGAGCACGAATCGCGGCAGCGCATCTCGATCGAGCTCGATTGTTTCGGCGAGGAAAAACTCGTCGATGAGATCAATCGCACACTCGACAATGTCCGGGAGCAGCAGCGCGCTCTGCATGAGCGGGAGAAGCTGGTCGCGGACGCCTATGCGAACCTCTCGCACGACATCCGGACACCGCTCACGTCGCTCGACGGCTACGTTCAGCTGCTGCGCGACGCAAAGACGGCGGAGGAGCAGGAGCGCTACACAGCGATCATCGGCGAGCGCATCTCGACGCTGAAGGAGCTTCTGGAGGACCTGTTCACGTATACCAAGCTCAAGAACGACGCGTACGAGCTCGAGCTCACGACGGTCTCACTGCGGAGCATCGTGTCGGACACCGTGCTCTCATACTACGATGTGTGGCAGAACGCGGGCGTGGAGCCCGACATCAAGATCACGGACGAGGTGCTGCCGATCGAGGGCAACGAGCTGGCGGTGAAGCGCATTTTGCAAAACATCACGAAAAATGCGATGCTCCACGGCAGGAAGTCCCTTACCGTGTTTGTGCATCGCATTGACAGTGAAGCTGAGATTGTGGTCTCCAACCCGGTGGAACACCCCGAGGAGATCGAGATCGAGCGCGTGTTCGAGCAGTTCTACACGGCGGACCGCTACCACCGGCAGGCCTCCAGCGGCCTCGGGCTTGCGATCGCGCGCGAGTTCACGGAGCGCATGGGCGGCACGATCCGCGCGGTGCTGCGCGGGAGCGAATTTGCCGTGATCATACGGTTCCCGATCTCGAAAACCGTGTGATCACCCACATGTGCGGAGCCTGTGTCAGCCGGCCTTCTTCTCGAGGACCTTCTTTAACAGCAGGTAGCCGATGATGTTGAGCGCGGCACAAAGCGCAAGGATGAGCAGCCACCGCGCGTCATATGTATAGTGATTGCTGAGAGTCGCCCAGGAGCTGCTGCCGGGACATACGAATCTTCCGAGCACGAATACAAGCGGGAGGGCCAGAAGCCCACCGACGGCAAATGACACCGACATGGCTCTCGCAGGTTCGGCGCGGAGAGCGCACAGGACGGTCAAAGGACACAGAAACACATCGACGGTTTCCACGATAAGCGCGATCGTAAGGATCACGGGGATCAAGGAGGCCGTTGTTTTCATGTCGATGAACAGTGCACTGAAACCGCAGGAAACACCGAGTGCGATCAGCGTGGTGATCCCGAACAGCTTTGCCCAGGTGCGGAACAACGCTCTCGCACGCATGGCGGGAGACACCGGAAGGGCCCGGAGATACCGGTTCCATCCGTTGCTCTGTCCGCGGGCGATCACATTTGCGAAGAACAGACCCGCGCAAGTCAACAGAATGGCGAGAGGGATCTCAACGCCGAGCGTATAGAACACCGAATCCAGATAGATGCTTTTTTCCACAAGGGCCATCTCGCGGTCATAGATCATATTCGTGATCTTACCGGCTGCCATGGCCGCGCATTCCCGATATCTCAGGAAATCGTACCTTGAGTTTGCGGCAAAAAATGCGGTGTAGAAGATCGCAAAGGCGCCTCGGATGCGGAAATCGATCTCATTCCGATCGCGATAGCCGAGGGAACGATAAATGTTCTTCATCATATCACCTCCGAATTCTTCAACAGGTGGAAGATCAGGATCTCCTCAAGAGTTGCCTTGTCTACGATCATCCCACTGTATCTCTCTGCAATGCTCCGGCGATTTTTCACCAGGATCTCCGCACCGAAGGAATTGCGGCGCATAGCGACAATGTCGGAAGCATCGATCCTTGAGATGTCTTCAGAGCCACACCGCAGGATCCCGTAGGATTCATAGAGCGCGTCCTTCTCGCTGCTTACGATCACCTTGCCGGACTGAATGAGCGTCACGCTGTCCGCGTACGGCTCCACATCAGAGGGCGTGTTGGTCGAGATCAGGATGGAACGGTTTCCGTCCTGCATGTACTCCATGAGACACGACATGACATCCTCCTTGGCGGCCGGATCGAGGTTGGCCAGAGGCTCGTCAAGCACGAGCAGATCCGCGTCGTGCGAGAGAGCGCACGCCAGCTGGAGCTTGTACTTCATGCCCTGCGAGTACTCCTTGATCGGACGCGTCGGGATCAAGTGGAGTCGGCGCATGTACTCGGCGAACTTTGCGGCGTCCCAGGCGCTGTACACCCCGCTTAACACGTAAGCGACTTCCGTTGCGGAAAATGTTTCCCGGAACGGCAGGAAGTCGAACACGATCCCGATCCGGTTTCGCTCCTCTGCATTGATCCCGGCAATGTTGTTGCCGAAGAGAAGGATCTCGCCGCCGTCGATGTCGGAGAGTCCCGTGATCGTATTGATGATGGTCGTCTTGCCCGCGCCGTTCTCGCCGATCAAAGCCATGATCGTTCCCGTCGGCAGCGAGAAGCTGACCTTGTCAAGATATCCCTGATTGCGTTTTGTAACGCTTTTGAACTGAATGGCATTTTCGCTCATTCGAAATCACCCCCGTTGATGTAGTCGAGCATCTCGTGAAGCTCTTGTATGGAAACCCCCGCTTTTCTTGCAGTCTCGCAGACCTCTGTGAGCGACTGCTCCATTCTTCGCAGCTGTTCCTCGCGGTACAGCTGCATATTCTGCGCCTTGACGAAGGAGCCCTTGCCGGTGAACGACTCGATGTAGCCGTCGTTCTCCAGCTCCTCATAGGCGCGTTTGGTTGTCATAAAGCTGATCCGCAGTTCTGCCGCAAGATTGCGCATGGAAGGGAGCGATTCCCCCGGGGCCAGAGTGCCGTCGAGGATTTGCGATTTGACCTGTTCCACAATCTGCAGGTAGATCGGATCTCCGCTTGAGCTGCTGATAGTAATCTTCATGATGTCTCCTTGTGCCGCTTGATCGGGCGGCGATTGTATTGTCTGCGCAGAAATTGTATAACTCTGATGTATACAATTTAGACGATTGTAACATTTTTGTCAAGAGGAAAATGAAAAATATTTTGCGAGGCTCTTGCACTACCGCAGAAACAACCGTTGTGGTATACTGTTGTTATGGGGGGAGTGTTTCGGAAAATGATGTGCGCAGTACGCGGAAAGATGAGGTAGACTATGGAGATGAAGGTATCGAAGTTTGAGCATGTTTCAGAGACGGACGGGCTTGTGCTGTCCGCAGTCAGAACGGAGCCGGAGCAGGCGGAGGACATCCGCGGGACGGTGCTGATAGTGCACGGCATGTGCGAGCACAAGGGCCGCTATGAGCCCGTGATGGAGTTTCTGGCGACGCACGGGTACCTGGCAATCGCGTACGATCACCGTGGACACGGCGAGAGCGTGAAGGAGGAGGGCGACCTTGGCTATCTGTACGACGGCGGCTATGAGGCGATGATCGAGGATATGCACGAGATGGTCGGGGAGGCGCGGAAGTACGCGGCGGAGCGGACCGGCAGGGAAGACCTTCCGCTCACGGTGCTTGCCCACAGTATGGGAACGCTGGTGGCGCGCTGCTACCTTCGCAAATACGACTCTGAGCTCGACCGGCTGGTGCTGTGCGGATGCCCCTCGAAGCGCGGAGGCACGCGAGCGGGTCTTGCGCTGCTCAAGGTCCTGAAGATCTTCAAGGGAGGGCGCGGCCGCTCAAAGCTTGCCGATGCCATCGTCGGCGGCGGTTACGATAAGAAGTTCAAAAAGGAAAATGTGAAGTACGCCTGGGTCAACTCGGATCCGAACGAGGTGAAGCTCTACAACGAGGATCCTCTGTGCGGATACACGTTCACGCTGAACGGCTACGAGAACCTCGTAAAGCTGATGATGCTGACGTATCTCGACAGCGATCAGAAGCCGGGGAACCCGGAGCTTCCGGTGCGGTTCTTCTCGGGCAGCGAGGATCCGTGTGCGATCACACATGACAAGCTGCGCGCGGCAGCGAAGTTCCTGCGCCGCCAGGGATACAAGAATGTGAAGGTCCGCATTTACCCGGGCATGCGCCATGAGATCCTGCGCGAGAGGGAGAAGGCGGAGGTGTTTGCCGGCCTGATCTGGTTTCTCGAGGACAACGGGGATCCGCGCGATGAGTGGCACGGAAACAGCGTTTTTGCGGGACATCCCGAAAGCTAAAAATGTCCATTGCGCGTGCGCACGCACGTGTGCTATACTGTCCTCGTTTATAGAAGAGTGTGAAAGAAGAGGACAAACACTTGAAGTATCGATATGTATTTTTCGACTTGGACGGAACGCTGACGCAGTCCGAGTTCGGGATCGTGGAGTCGGCACGACGCGCGCTGGCGCATTTCGGAATTGAGGAAACGGACACGGGGGTGTTGAAGAAATTCATCGGACCGCCGCTGTTCGTTTCCTTTCATGATTTTTACGGGCTTTCGGACGAGCAGAGCTTCGAGGCGATCGACTGCTACCGGGACTACTACCTGAAGGAGGGCATCTACCTCGCGCCGCTGTACGACGGCGTCCGCGAGATGCTGCAGTCCCTGAAGGAGGCCGGCTACACGCTCATGATGGTGACGTCGAAGCCGCAGCCGATGGCGGAGATCGTGGCGACGAGCCGCGGCATCCGGGACTGCTTTGACGCGATCGTAGGCCCCTCTGCGGAGACGCGCGACCCAAGCAAGGCGCTGCTCATCCGCGAGGCGATGGAGTACCTCGGGATCGGGGAGGAGAGCATTCCGCAGATCGTCATGGTCGGCGACCGCTTCTACGACATCGAGGGCGCGAAGGCGGTGGGCGTGGACTCCATCGGCGTGCTGTACGGCTACGGAACCGAGGAGGAACTCGTGAATGCCGGCGCTACGAAGCTGGCACATACCGCGCAGGAGATCACGGAGATCGTGAAGAACGCGTGACGCCGGGTTGCGGTGACAACAACGCGATCACATCGGAAAATGCAAGGACTACAATTGTAGAAAGAACGAGAAGGTTTACAACGGATAGCAGAAATAAAGTGTTGCCGGCGCGTACCGGCGAAGAATGGAGGTTACTATGCCACCCGGAGGAAGGATGGGAGGTCCGTTTGCCAGGGCCTACATGACCGAGGAGGAGAAGGCGGCGCAGCCGAAGATCACGAAAGCGCTGCTCAAGAGAGTATTTTCCTACCTTAAACCGTATTGGAAGCAGCTCACGCTGGTGCTTGTGTGCATCGCGATCTCGTCGACGATGTCGCTGTACCCCGCGGTGCTGACCGGTAAGATCCTCGATGAAGGTATTATCGGGCGCAACATGAAGCTGCTGATCATCTTCATCGTCGCTTCGTTCGGGTTGACGCTCGCTTCCAATCTGATCGGCGTGGTGGAGGCGTACGTCAACACGTGGATCGCGCAGCACATTACGTACGACATGCGCAACCAGATGTTTTCTCATCTTCAGAAAATGTCGCAGCGCTTCTACACCTCGAACAACCAGGGCGATATCATCACGCGTATGACGAGCGATATCTCCGGCGTTGAGTCGGTCATCACCAACACGTTCCGCAACATCCTCTCGAACACGATCACACTTGTGGTGGCGCTCGTGATGATGTTCCAGAAGAACTGGATCCTCGCGGTGCTCGGCGTCTGCGTGATCCCGCTCTTCGTCATCCCGACGAGAAAAGCCGGCAAGACGCGTTGGAAGCTGACCGGTGAGGCGCAGGAGTGCAACGACGAGATCAACGGCATCCTCAACGAGACGATGTCCGTGAGCGGCCAGCTCCTCGTGAAACTGTTCGGCAAGGAGAAGAGAGAGTACGACCGCTACAAGGATGCGAACGGACGCATGATCCGCCTCAACATCCGCGAGCGCATGGCCGGCCGCTGGTTCTTCGTGGTGCTGAACACCGTGACGAACATCGGCCCGATGCTTCTCTACCTCGTCGGCGGTATCCTGATCATGAAGTACAACAGCTCCCTCACGCCCGGTGACATCACCGTGCTGGTGGCGCTTCTCGGCCGGACCTACATGCCGGTCAACAACCTGTTGAACATCCAGGTTGACTGGATGCGCTCGATGGCTCTGTTCACCCGTATTTTCGAATATTTCGACATGCCCATTGAGATCGAAAATGCTCCCGATGCGATCACTCCCGACTCCGCACACGGCGAGATCACGTTTGATCATGTGGATTTCTCGTACGATCCGGAACGGCAGATCCTGTACGACGTCAGCTTCACGCTCGAGAGCGGGCGAAGCATCGCGATCGTCGGACCTTCGGGCTCGGGCAAGAGTACGATCATCAACCTGATCCCACGTCTCTATGACGTGCAGGAGGGCGAGGTGCTCTTCGACGGCGTGAACGTCAAGAAGCTCGACCTCGGATTCCTCCGCCGGAACGTCGGCGTCGTCTCTCAGGAGACGTACCTCTTCAACGGCACCATCCGCGAGAACCTTCTCTATGCGAAGGAGGATGCGACAGAGGAGGAGATGATCGAGGCGTGTAAGAAGGCCAACATTTACGACTTCATCGAGGCACAGGAGACCGGCCTTGACACGATGGTCGGCAACCGCGGACTGAAGCTGTCCGGCGGCGAGAAGCAGCGAATCTCCATCGCGCGCGTTCTTCTGAAGAACCCGGCGCTTCTCATCTTCGACGAGGCGACCTCGGCGCTTGACTCCATCTCGGAGAGCAAGATCCAGGAGGCCATCGACCCGATCATCAAGGAGCGCACGAGCATCCTGATCGCACACCGCCTCTCGACCATCCTTGCAGCCGATGAGATCCTCGTCGTCAAGGACGGCCACATCGTCGAGCGCGGCCAGCACCGCGATCTTGTCAAACTCGGCGGCGTCTACACCGAGCTGTACAACACACAGTTCAAGAAGGTGGACGAGGAAGGCCGGATCGAGGATCGTTCCGACGCGGAGCTCGCGAAGATCAAGGAAGCGATCACGACGTAAGAATATAACGAATATGAACCAGGGCGAAAGCATTTCGGTGCTCTCGCCCTGGTTTTTGTTTTGATGAACCGTTTTTCACCGCTTTTTGAGAGTGATGTATGAATTTGTAAGGGCGATTTTGACGGAAAATACGATATTTTGCCCATCAAAATGGTAAAAAATCAGCGAAATACGTAAAACACATTTCCTCCGTGACGGCAAAAGTAATTGACATTTACATATGCGAAACGTATAATCATAAACAAGTAACAGGCAAAGCGTCTGTTATTTGCATAACCATACAATATTTTTACAGAAAAGAGGGCAAAGTTATGAAAAAGACGAAATTGCTGTGGATGCTATTGGTGGTGTTGCTGGGACTGTGTTTGGTTGCGTGTAGTTCGGATGACGATGACGACGATGACGCATCGGATAAGAAGACAACGCCGACCGAGGCAGCGGGGGATGTGACTCCGAAGTCGGAGAAGGATCCGACGGAAGGAATCAGGCCTACGGGGGAGACGAAACCGACGGAGGCAGCCAAGCCGACGGATGGGCCTAAGGAGCTTCGGTATCTGGAACTGGATGAGAGCATCGTCCCGGATGATCTCATTCCGACGCATACGTACGTTGAGCTGAAGGATCCGGAAGGCATGAGCTTCAACTATTATACGCTGAATATCGGTGAGGATACAGACACAGTGCTCGCAGCGTTGAAGCAGGACGAGTGGTTGCGCAGCAAGGGACCGATCGCGGACTACTACAGAGAAGAGGGATCGGCGTATCCCGGCGCGGGCTACCTGAGGGTCTCGTACAGCAAGGGACTTTATGTGGCCGGACCGATCGAGGGAGGCAGCTACGAGATCCATGCGCATGCACCCGCATATGTTGTGTTCAGCCGCGATACTTCGCAGTATGCGAACGAAAACGGGTTCTCGGTCAACTTCAGTGAAGTGGATTTTGAAAACGCAGCGGAGACGGAGAACATCGCCCGTATCGTTAAGATGGTTTTCGGAGAAGATCTGGCGAAGATCCTTCTCTATGCGAAGGATGTGAACGCGGACGAAGAGAAACCGTTCAATTTGTCGCTCAGTGTTGTCAAGGATGGTATGAAATACAGGTTCAGCAGATATGTCTACAGCCTGAATGGGGAAAATCCTTCCGTATCGTATGGCATGTCGGTGCAGACGGAGTATCCGCAGGTGTATTGGTATGTTGGTGATTACGAACCGATCGCCGGTGAGTTCGGCGGTCTGCCCAATGAGGTGTTCGAGGGTGATATCGGTGGCGAGAATATCCTGGATTACACGACCTTCGGCGACAAATTCTTCTCGAGCAGCGAGGAGATCAAGTATTACCTGACATGTTACGATGTTCGCCGGTATATCTGCGAGGACGGACGCGAGTATTATGACATGTCGTTCGAACCCGACGAATTCAAGCTGGAATACACGGTCGGCAAGACAAACGGCACGGTTGATTACTGCTCCGGATTTGAACTAAAGTTCAGAACAAGCGAATTCCCGAAGACAGAGGAAGAAGGTGCGGTCAGCGAAGATCTCATCAAAGAACTGAACCGCCGCTGGGAAGTGCTGTTCGGTTACAACCCCGAATTTGCGCTGGATCAGTTCAAACAGTCGACAAGCAGTCCGGCGTACTGGAACGCCACCCTCAGGATGAAGTTTACGATGTGGGGCAAGGAGGTCGAAGAAACCTTCCGCATCCAGTTGGACGGAAACGACAAGAAAGAAAACTACGGACACGTAGATTCGTAATACAGCTGCTACGGATTTAGCTTATCATACTGAAAATGCCGCGGGCCTGTCCCGCGGCATTTTTGCTTGTTCGGGTGGTAACTACTTTTTGCATCGGCTGTGGTCGCGTAGCCACTCTTCCGGAGTGAAACAAGACACATCCATACCGACAAAGTCGGAACTGTTGCGTGTGATGATGCAGTCACATTTGTTGGAAGCAGCGCAGACGGCAAGGAGACAATCCTCAAAGTCATGGGTATGACGATCAAAAGCAAACAGGATATCCGAACCGGTGACATCGCAGACAGAAGCGATAGTAAGAACTTTGCCGACGGCGAAATAAGCGGCATCCGTACTGTGAAGGTATCGCCGTACAATGTAGAAAATGTCTGTGATACATGAGGCGGGGACCAAGCCGGTAGCAGCATGGTTTTCGCACAATGAAAGGAGCTCGGATGAGGAGTCGGCGAGTCCGTCACGATCGAGTAGAACGTCCAGAAAAATGTTTGTGTCAATCATGATTCGAGAGTTCTTCACGACGAGCCTCCTTCTCCGCATCTAGATCAACCGAATAACCTTTCAGTATACCGCGGATCGAATCAACAGCGGACACGTTTGGATTGACCAGTTTGGCAATCGCGTGTCCGTTTTTTGTGATGATAATGTCTTCTTCTGAGACAAGAGTTAGGTATTTTCCGAGATTCATTTTAAACTCCGTTGCTGTGATGATCATTGGCGACACCTCCTTCCACTGCTATTTTAGTTGATTTTACGGTGAAAAACAACTAAAATCGTGCGAAATAAAGGCGATGGCAAGAAAAAGTTGTACGAAACCAAGAGAGCTACAAAAGAATGAGATGATAAGAGTCGGACAGATTAACGGAAAAGATCGTCTTTGCAATTATTATACCAATAGGCGGTTCGTCTGGCTGTACAAATCGATAGGCATTTTTTGTGCATCGTGTTGAGAATTAACAGTGCTGTTGTTTAGCAGAAATGACGGAAAATACCCTCATTTTCCGCGAGATTTCTCTATGCGCGCGACGCGAAAGAAATTGACACGGTTTTTGCGAGGTTGTAGAATTTTTATGTGACAAAAAGAACCGTCCCCTTGTCACGTGAGAGGAGCAGAAATGAAAGTGAAGAAGTGGATGATCCCGGTGCTGGTGCTCGCGATGTGTATTTCGCTTGCGGCATGCGGAAAGGATGATGAGCCGTCCGAGACAGAAGTAACACCCACGGCGGCGGAAGCGACCCCTACGACGGAAGCGACTCCCACGGCCGAAGCGACTCCCACGGCCGAAGCGACTCCTACAGCCGAAGTAACCCCTACGGCAGAGGTAACTCCTACGCCTGAGACAACGCCGACGGAGGAAGCAACACCGACCCCTGAGCCGACACCTACGGCGGAGGCAACTCCGACATCGGAGGTCGTTCCGACAGCGGAAGTGACCCCGACGGCAGAGGTAACGCCCGTGGTAACTCCCACGGAGGAGGTAACCCCGACGCCCGAGGCTACGCCGACGCCGGTGTATGAGTTCCCGGAGTGGGATGTGAGCAAGGACTCTCTCGAGGAGCTGAAGGTGAAGTATTCCCAGCTGGCAACCTCGAGGTACGAGCCGATGCTCCAGTATATGAAGACCAAGTACAAGCAGGCCGGCAACTGCGCGGTTTCGCAGACGTATTTGACGGACGTGATCCATCCGCATACGCTGCTTGGGCCGCAGTACGAGGATTCGCTGCTGGATTTCTGGATCTACGAGGTGTGGTCGTACGGCGCGCCGGCTTACACGGACGATGAGGAGCCGCAGCTTTGTTGTGCGTACTACCTGTTCTTTCCGGTTATTGAGGGCAAACTCCACCGTGAGACACTGTTCACGATGGGACTGGGTACGGAGTACGAGGGCAATGTGTCTGTGCGCAACAGCATTTCGCTGTACGAGAGCAGCCGGATTCACAAGTCGACGTTCGAGAAAACCGCGTACGGGGAAGCGGCGACGAGCATCTACGGATCGTATGTGTATGAGACGCAGGGAGGCGTCTCGATGTATACGATCGATCTGTACCGAAAGTACCGGGTGGAAGGAAACGGAGAGAGGACGATCGATGAGCTTGATTTTGTCGTTCACTACGGTGATGGCAAGAAATCCCAGTGGGGATCCTGTGTCTACGGAGATGTTCGAAAAAACGAGCACACGGACGAAGGCGTGGAAGGCCTGAACAAGACGTTCCTCGAATGGTACGAAAGCCGGTTCGGCGAGGAACCGGATCCGGACCATCCGCATTCCGTGAGGTTTGAGAATCCCGATACGGAGGACGGTCTAAGCAGGGCGTTCGTCGTGTGGGACGGAGGGGATACGCTCCACCCGGTTTCGCTGGAGTTTGTGTATGGAACCGGACAGATTGAAGACGATTCGTTTTTTGTTTTGCTCGATGTGATCGTCACGATCCCGTAACGTGAAAAAACTTGCATTTTCCGCATTGTTTTTGTTGTAATCTTGACGGAAAATCTGTATAGTATACCGTGGATTTTTATTTTCAACCAAAGAGAGGTTGTCAACTATGAGTAATTGCGCAATTGTTGGTATCAACTGGGGCGACGAAGGAAAGGGCCGTATGGTCGACCTTCTGACCGAGCGTTTTGACTACGTGATCCGCTATCAGGGCGGCGGCAATGCCGGACACACGGTGGTCAACGAGTACGGCAAGTTCGCCCTTCACCTGCTGCCGTCGGGCATTTTCCGCAAGGGTGTCGTGAACATCCTCGGCAACGGCGTGGCACTGGACTTGGAGAATCTGGACCAGGAGATGCAGACGGTCATCAGCCAGGGCGTGGCGATCACCCCTGAGAATCTGAAGATCAGTGAGCGTGCATCGCTGGTTCTGCCGTGGCATCGTCTCCTCGACGGACTCGAGGAAGCGAGACTCGCCGACAAGAAGTTCGGTTCCACGAAGCAGGGCATTGCGCCTTTCTATTCGGATAAATATCAAAAGAAGACGATCCTGGCGGGCGAGCTGTTCTACCCGGAGAAGCTGGACGAGCACATCAAGGACCTTCTGACATGGAAGAATCTGACGCTCACCGGCGTGTACGGCGCAGAGCCTGTCAGCTACGAGTCGCTCAAGGCATGGTTTGATGAGTACGGCGCCAAATTCCGTCCGTTCATCTGCGATACGGGCAAGATCCTGAAGAAGGCAGCGAAGGAAGGAAAGAGCATCCTCTTCGAGGCTCAGCTCGGTTCGCTGCGCGACCTCGACTACGGTATTCATCCGTACACGACGTCATCGAATGCGATCGCTGCTTACGCTCCGGTCGGCTCCGGACTTCCGTCCGCGAAGATCGACGAGGTGGTCGGCGTTGTCAAGGCGTACTCGACCTGCGTCGGCGAGGGACCGTTCGTGTGTGAGTGGTTCGGTGAGGAGGCGGAGAAGCTTCGCGAGGCCGGCGGTGAGTACGGTGCGAAGACAGGCCGTCCGAGAAGAGTCGGCCCGATCGATATCGTTGCCACCCGCTACGGCGTGGAGTGCCAGGGCGCTACCGATATCGCACTCACCAAGATGGATGTCATGAGTTATATGGATCGCATTCCGATCTGTGCGCACTATGAGCTGAACGGCGAGATCATCGATGATTTTCCGTTCCCTGCAGCACTCGAGTCCTGCAAGCCGGTCATCGAGTACATGGACGGCTGGCAGTGCGACATCAGCGGCGTTCGTCGCTGGGAGGACCTTCCGGTCAACGCACAGAAGTACGTTGAGTACATCGAGAAGGAGATCGGTTGCCATATTCGTTACGTTTCGGTCGGACCGGAGCGCGACGCCTACATCGAAAGAGAGCCGAAAGGAGCTACGGAAGTGAAAGAGTACAGTCCCGTAAAGGAAG
>JAFZMO010000126.1 GCA_017551165.1 Lachnospiraceae bacterium | reverse complement strand
TACCGCCTCATTTTGATACTTCCAGTATACCACAAAAAGTGCCGAAAAGCCAGTATTTATGCGGCTTTCCGACACTTTTACACTCCTATAAAAACACATGTCCGAGGCGGTTACGCCTCGGACTTTGTCTTCACTCTGAGAGGCCTGCCGAACCGGCAGACCTCTTTCTTCTCTCTTCTCAAAATGATCGATATAAGCTTGTTAAGTTATTCCCACTTGGGCTTCGACTGCCGGTTGTACTCGATCACCATGAACACCAGCATGACGATGATACCCGTGACAAGACCGCCGATGTGCGCCTTGTTGTCGACGCCGGACGTCTCCTTGAACATGCCGCTGACCGCGCTGTACAGAAGGTACGCAACCGCCAGCTCGATGATCGGCGCCCAGTTGTTCTCCGAATAGCCGTCCATCGGATCGGACAACAACAGCTTGTACAGTACGATCGCCGCGATCAACGCCGCGATGGCACCGGAAGCTCCGACGGAGGACACGTCATACACGGCCTCCTTGCCGACCTCGATCACGGCTCCTCCGAACACCACGTAGCGGCTCATCATCATCGGCACATAATGTCCGAGGATGACGGATGCCAAGGACGCTCCGAGACCGCCGAAGCCGTACAGGATCAGCCAGCGCTTGCGGGACAGGCGCTTCTCCAGCATGATGCCGCACAACAGCAAAAACACCATGTTGCCGAGCAGGTGACCGACGCTTGCGTGAATGAACTGTGCGGTGAACAACCGGTACACCTGACCGTCCTCAAACACGGTCGGCCAGCTCATGCATCCGCCCTCGATGATGGGATCGGTGACATGTCCGTAATAGTCAACCTTGCGGTTCAACAGCTGCATGATGAACACAAACACATTCAGTCCGCACACCGCGAGCGTCATGTAGCATTCCTTCCAGTAGCTCGCCCTTCCGTTCCAGAAGCTGCCGTCGTCGTACGTGATCCCGCCGGAAGCCGTCTTGGTCGGTATGTTGACATCCTTGATCTCGACCACCTCGAGATCCTTGAGGTCGTCAAACTCCTGCATCTTGTTGTTGTCATTGTCACCGTAATTCCACATACTATCCCCTCAAATCGGTTCGGGGCACCGCCGCCGCAGCGCCCCGTAGTTTTCATTTCCCCTTATTGCGGCTACACCCCCCGCAAACTTACGCATAACCCCCAAACATAAGCTGCATTATATGTAAACCTCATTTACTTGATTGTATCGCATTCCGAATACATTGTCAAGCATAAAAATACGTTTTTTTACGAAAAACAGCGCCTGCCCACCGCGCGGTACTCTGCGGATGACAAGCGCCGTATTGTATTGTCGAAAAATGATCACCGACGGTCCTTCCGTCTGCCCTTGCCCTCCTTGGCGGGCTCTTCGTCGGAATCGGCGCCCTCGCTCTCACCGTTGGTGACAACGATCTTGCCGTCCTCGAGCGTCATGCGGATGCGGTTGCCCTTCACGCCGATCGAATCGAGCATTTCGCGCGGGATCTGCACACGGCCGGCGCGGTCAAGGATCGCGAACTCGTCGTGCGTGTCCTCCTCGGTGAAGCCCTTGAGAAGCGACACATCCGCGTACTCCTGCTTGATGATACGCTCGCTGCTGGTCTTACCGTCTCGCATCATCACGACACGCTTAACCTTCTTGGCGAGGTTGATGTCGTGCGTTACGATCACGATCGTGATGCCGAGCTCGGTGTTCAGCTTGCGGAACACATCGAGAAGTGCGTCCGACGTGCGCTGGTCCACGGAGCCGGTAGGCTCGTCCGCGAGGAGAAGCTTCGGCCGGTTGGCGAGTGCGATCGCGATCGCGATACGCTGCTGCTCACCACCGGACATCTGGTTCAGCTTGCTGTCCTTCTTGTGCGCCATACCGACCAGATTGAGAAGGTCCATCGCGCGCTTCTCCACGTCCTTGTTGTCGCCGAACCGGATCGGCAGCTCGACGTTCTGCAGCGCCGTCAGGTACGGGAACAGGTTGCGGGCGTTGTTCTGCCACACGAAACCGACCGTATTTTTCTTGTAATCCACGAGCTGGCTCTCGGTCAGCTTGAACAGGTCCTTGCCGTCGACGTACAGCTTGCCCGCGCTCGGACGGTCGAGACCGCCGATCATGTTGAGGAACGTCGACTTACCGCTACCCGAACTACCGATGATTGCGACGAACTCGCCTTTCTCGACCTTGAGTTCCAGGCCCTGCAGCGCAAGCACCTCGGTCTCCTTGGTCTTGTAGATCTTCACGAGGTTCTCGCACAGGATCATGACGTTGTCGCCGAGCTGATCCTCGAGCTCACCCTGCGTGTTCTTCGCATATGCCTGCATGAAGGAGTCCTTGAGCTCCTGGGAGATCACGGACTCGCGGATATCGGAGGCGTCCATCGAGGCTTTGTCTACGGTTTTGTTTTCTTCACTCATCGCAGTTCCTCTCCTTTGCCGTGATATTCGGTGTTGATGATCTCACCGTCCTGGATCTCATACACGACGTCGCCGTAGCCCATCAGCTTCGGGTCGTGCGTCGTCATGACAAACGTGATGCCCTGCTTCTCGATCAGCTCCTTGAAGATCGCGATAACCTGAAGGCTGGTCGCGGAGTCCAACTCGCCCGTCGGCTCGTCGGCGAAGATGATCTTCGGCTTGTGTGCGATGGCGCGCGCGATCGCGACACGCTGCTGCTCACCGCCGGAGAGCTCCTGCGGCATATGCGTCGCACGCTTCGAGAGTCCGACCAGCTTGAGGCACTCCATCACACGCTCGCGGTAATCGCCCTTGTAGTTCGCAAGGCGAAGCGCGTATTCCACATTTTCGTAAGCATTCATAACCGGGATCAGAGCGACCGACTGGAAAATGTATCCGATCTCATGCCGGCGGAGCGTCTCCCGCTCCTTGTCGCTCGCGTGGGAAATGTCCTTCCCGTCGAACACGACGGTTCCCGACGTCGGCGCGTCCAGCGCACCGATGATGTTTAAAAGCGTCGTCTTACCCGAACCGGAACGACCCTTGAGGATCGTCAGAGTATTTTCCGGAACAACAACACTGATGCCCTTGAGCGCGAGGAAATCTCCTCCGGCGACCGGGAAGCTGCGCGTCACCTGCTCGGTTCTCAATATTTCTTTCATGGCAGCCTCCTTTCTCAGTCTTCGCCAAGCTTGAGGGCCTGGTTGATCTTAATCTTGGACAACAGCACGGAGATGACCGTGATGCAAAGTGCGAGCATGACGGCGATCACGATGCCGATCTGTGCGAGGTCCGCGTTTCGCATGACGATCTTCGAAGGGATCGTCTGGATCTTCGGCGAGTACGCGATCTGGATCAGCGGGATGAACAGCTTCGACGCCAGGATACCAACGCCGGCTCCGAAGAGGATCGGCAGGATGGAACCGAAGAAGTGCTCGTTGATCAGCATGCGGATCAACTCTCCCATCGACATACCCATCGCACGGTAAATACCGAAGATCAGCTCTCTCGAGCGGATCGACGTGATCCAGAAGATCAGGAAGCCGATTGCGCACAGCACCAGCACGACGATAAACGTGATGGTCAGCATACCGTTGGTGATCTGGAAGTACGGATCGTTCTTCAGGCTGATGACATCCGCGCTGCGGTCGTCGAACGATGCGAAGGAAACCTTCTCCTCCGCAGCCCAGTCATAGAAGAACTGCGAGCTGCCCGTCGTCTTGATCCAAACCTCATAGGGAACGACCGGGAAATCCAGCAGCAGGTTGTCGTAGTTACATACCATGAGGTGCGAAGCCACCGTGCGGGGCTCTCCGTCCTCACCGGTCACCTCAACCTTGTTCTCAAATCCCGGCCAGTAGTCGGTGATGGCGACCACGGTCAGGAACTTCTTGCCCATCTTCTCACCGAGCTCGTTGTAGCGCTCGAGCGAGATACCCTTGCCGATATCGAGATCCAGCTGATCCGCGAGGCTGCGGCTGACGATCACGCCCTCCGGGTTGGAGGCGAGCGCGTTCAGATCATCAAACCAGTGGTGATCCTCGATGTCGTCCGGCATCCACGCCGTGTTACCGAAATCGTAGGTGTTGATGCCGTACAGGTTGATCCCCTCGATGTTCGTTCCGCCGTTGACGATCACGGCGTTGTCCTCGTGGAGAACCTTGGTGACATGCTTCACGTCGTTCGGGAATTTTTCGAGAAGGGACTCGTATTTCTTGAAGTCCGGCTCCGAGTAGCGGAGCTTGGAATCATATCCGTTCTTTACGCTGTTGAGGTTGCTGCTCCACTGCTCCTTCACGACGATGTCGGCGCCGTCCGTGTAGCGGATGCGGTCCTCCTCATTTTGGTTGACCGTGCGCGCGATGTTCGCGTTGAAGATACCGAGCGCGATCGTCAGTACAAGGAACACGGTTATGAAGCTCTGCTTGCGCGAATCTCTCGTGATCTGCAGGAAGGAGGCGTATGCCGCCGGCTTCCAGAATCTGCGGCCGATGCGGTACACAAGCGCCGACAGAAGCGGGATCACGCGAAGGAACACGATCGCGCAGCTTAAGATGAACAGCGACGCGGAGAAGAACAACATCGGGTTGACCGACTCGCCCTTCGCTACCGCCTTCATCAACTCGTCCTTCTGGTTGCTGAAATCATAGTAGCCGTACAGCGCCAACAAAAGCAGCGCGAAGTCGAGGAACATTCTCTGCCACATCGGCTTGTTGCTCTTGCGCTTCTTCGTCTTCTGTTCGACGATGCTGAAGCGCGCATACTTGAGCACCGGAAGCGTCATGATCAGGATTCCTGCGATGCAGCTGATAACTGCGTACAACAGCGCCTGTCCGCTGATCGTCACATGCATGGCCTTGCGTCCTACGAACGAGAGGAACGCGTTGGTGGAGCCGAACACATGGCACAGCAGATAGCCGAGCGGAATGCCCAGCACAAAGGCGATGCTGCCGACGATCGCCGACTGGATCAGGTAGGTAAAGATCAACTGCAGACGGCTCACACCGCGGCTCTTCAGCATGGCGATCTCCGCCTGCTCAATTCCGATCACCTGGTTGGAAACCATGAAGATGAACACGGCGAGCAGCACGAGGATCGGCACCTGAAGGATCCACATCGTGGCCTTCACCTTGGAGGAATCCTCGAGGTACTGCTGAAAGATATCCTCGTAGTTACAGAACACGTTGAACAGGCTCGCACGCTTGGTGTAGTCCTCCTTCAGCTCGTGGTACACATCGAGCATGTTCTGCACGTTGTCGGTGTCGATGGTCTGATAGTCGTACATGGTGTACCAGCGGGAACGGATGTTACCCTGAACCTCACCGTTGCGGAAGAACGTGTTCACGAACGTCTCCTCCGAGAGGAACACCTCATCGCGGAACGAGAGCGGATCGTTCACCCAGTACGGGTCCGTCGCATCCTTGGCGCGGAACACACCGACGATGCAAATTCTGAGTGCATCACCGTTTTGGTTCGTGTAACCGTACACCTCGATCTTATCGTTGAGAACGAACGACTTGGAGAGATACACCTTCTCGTTGACGATGCACTCGAGGCATCCCTCCTCGTTCACTCCGGGATTGTAGATCCTTCCGGAGAGGATCTCCACCTTATCCTCCAGTCCCGTGAGGGAGGCAACCTTCACCTGCAGGTCGCCGATGGTCTGGCGGGAGATCTCGTATTTTGCATTCTGTGCGTTGTTGTTTTCGTAAAATGCGACCTTCGTCGTCGCTTTCTCCCCGAACATGCTCTCCACCGTGTCGGTCACGGAGAGATAGTCGTTGAAGTATCCGGTGGAATTGTCACGCAGCAGCGTGTTGCTGAGACGCGCATCCACCGTCAGAAGTCCGGGGTAGGCATTTTTCTCCTCAAGGTACGTCCCCATGGCGCGCGTGAGCATTTTCTGCAGTGCGGCCTTCGAGTACATCGGGTTGCAGCAGGCGATGCCGACGAGCAAAATGTTGCCGATGATAATACTGAGGATCAGCCATTTTTTATTCAGAAGTTTTTGTGTGATAAACCGAAACATGGACCCTCCTAGTGCAACACAATGGTATCGCCGTATTTGAGACCGTCGACGATCCAGTATTTGTCATCGCTGTGACGCATGATGCGGACGTAGCGCTTGACCGCGCGTCCCTCAGCGTCATACACCCACACGTACGCCTTGCCCTTCTGCTTCTCGTGCTCCTCGCTGTCGAAGATGTTGGACTCGAGGTCCTTGGTCGTGGTCGTAGGCTGCTGTTCATAACCGAACCCGAAGCCGTAGCCGGGGTTCTGTTGTTGCTGGGTGTTTGTCTTCTTGGAGTCCTCGTCCTCCTCCTTCTCGTCATGTCCGATCAACACGTCGTCGATCAGCATGCAGTTGGAGAGGTTATATTCGGTAAATCCGATGATACCGGTCTCACCGACCTTGGAGTAGTCATCGGGGTTGTCCAGTGCAAGATAGATTTTGTTGTGCTCGGTGTTCGAAATGTCGAGTGGTCTCACGTTCGGTGCGGAGATGATCGTAGCGCCGAACTCGAGTGTCTCGCCGTCCGTTGTCGTCTCGAGCGTCACCTTCTGGCCGTAGCGGAGCGTGTAGCTGTCGTTCGGGTCAAGGCTGATGCAGTAGGAATCGATGTCATACACGTCGAAGAGGTAGTCGCCCTCGTTCAGGTTGTCGCCGACCTTGAACCGCGAGATACTGCTGATCACGCCGTCCGACTCCGCGCACACCGTCACGCTCTTGCCGTCCCACTCCTCGTAGTTGCGCACGCGCTCCTCAAGCTCCTCACGCTTCTCCTCGTAGGTTTCGATCGCCTCTGCAAGGGCGGTCTTCATATCCTTCAGATCCAGCTCGGCAAGAGAATACTCGAGATCCTTCTTGCTCATCTTCTTCATCTTCTTCTCGAGCTCTTCGATCTGTTCCTCACGCTTTTCCTTATCGAGCGCAAAATCGGCCTCATACTTGCGGAGATCCTGCTTTGCCTGCTCCTGCGCAGAGCGGTTGATGCTCGCCTTCACAACGAAGATCGGATCCCCCTTCTTGACCAGGATGTTGTATGTCGTATCGGTCAGGAATTCCTCGATGGTTCCGGGAACCTTGTTGAGGTAGGGCTCGGATTTCTGCGCATAGCGTCTTGCGCCGGAGCAGAACACCTTCTCCACGATCTCAACGCTCTCCGCCTTGCGCGTCTCGTACTCCACGCCGTAGCGCGCAAGATCCTTGCCGATGTATACGACCTCGCCCTCCTCGAGCCCCTCCGTGATCTCGGTGTCATTGAGGCTGCTGCCTCCGACGGAGACCTCGCGGGTCACGAGACGTCCGTCCTGGATCACCGTGACCTCGTACGTCGTTCCGTTCTTTACGACTGCGGTGGTCGGGACCGTGATCACCGGCTGCGCGGTCGACTGCCAGAACGAGAACAGAACATAGTCACCGACAGAGACCGTCTCCGGAAGCTCCGCCGTAAAATACGAGTCAAACGCGTTGCCGCACGCCTCGAGGTGGTAGAGCTCCTCCTCCGTGTAAGCGCGGTATTTTGCGTCGTACTCCACGCCACCGATCTGTGCGGTCACGCGGCTGTAGCTGCGCATGTCCGTCTCCGAGATGTAAGGGCACGCGAGGACGTAGGAATCATCCTTCGCGATCGTGAGGTACGTTGTGTCCTCATGGATATAGTCTCCGTCGTTCGCAATGCTGCAGTAGACTACGGTGCCGCTGCAGGGAGCGTAGACGCTGGAGTCCGAGAGCTGCTGTTTCTTCTTCTCGAGGTCCTTGCGGTTCTCGTCGATCTTCTTCGCAAGGCCCGAGTGGTTCCAGTCGAACTGCAGCTGGATCTCCTGCATCTGAAGGCGCATCATGCGGCCCTCGTAGGTGCTTCCCATCGCGGAGATCATTTTCTTCATATCCTTGATCTGCTTGTTGAACTGTTCCAGATCGTAGTCGTACTCCGTCTGTTCTCTCTCGATCGAGAGCTCCAGACGCTTGATCTCATCCTCGAGTCCCGAGTTGAGCTCAAACAACAGGTCGCCCTTGTTCACGTGACTGCCCATCTCAACCTTCACATCGTGAACCGTCGACTCAAAATCAAACTTCATATCCACGCACTCCGGCATGACATAGCCGCCCGTCGTCTGGCGCATCTCCAGGTTGGTCCTGGTCACGACATAGACTGCGTTGGCCGTCTCGATCGGGTGCAGCAATTCCGGCACGTCCTTCTTCTCTCCGCATGCGGTAAGAGAGATCACGAGCACGCACGCAAGCGCGAGCGCTAACAATTTCTTCACGATCATTTACCTCCTACTGCATGATGACCTTGTCCCCGAGGGACAGGCCGCTGATCACTTCCGTGCGGTTGTCGTCCTGATTGGGCTTCATGCGCACGGAGATGCCGATCTCAATATAGCGGATCGAGCGCAGACCGGTTTCGTCCGTCGCATAGACCGCCGTCTTATCATCGATGGTGCGGATCGCCGCCGTCGGGATGTACAGCACGTTGTCCGCCCGCTCTGTCTCACAGATCAGGTTGCCCACAAGGCCGACCTCGAGATTCTCATCCGGCTTCAGCGGCTCGAGCGTGATCATCGTGGAACCGCCCTTGCCTTCGGTCGGACGCTTGATCTTGACGACCTCGCACTCGTAGTCGCCCTTGTCCGTCGTGATCGTGAACACCTTGCCGAACTCGTATATCTCCGGCGAGTTCGCATCTACGGAAAATGCCATCTTCTCGGAGCGGATGGTGATGTAGCGCTCGTTGGCGTTGATGCGTCCGTTCAGCCACGGCGGGATCTCCCTCACGAACTCGACGATGCCGTCGATACCGGCAACCAGACGTCTTCCCTTGAGCTGCGTCTCAAGCTCGCCGAGCTGCAGATCCACAATATACTTCTGTCCGGACACATCGTCGTAGTTATTCTGAAGCTGCGTGAGTCTCGTGTCATCGTACTTCTTGCCGTACCGCTTGGCGAGTGCCTGACGCTCCTTCTCGATCTCGAGACAGCCGTTTACATACTCAACCTCCAGCGTCAGCTCCTCGCTTCTCTTGCGAAGATCCTCGATCTGTTCCTCGAGATCATCGTTCGCAAGCTCCGCCAAAACGTCGCCGGCGTGAACCTTCTGTCCGACCGTCACGTACGTCGCTTTGATCGTCTCTCCGCCATAGCCGAAGCTCAGGCTCTGCGTTGCCTGATACTGGTATACGCATCGCTCGGAAACGTAATTGCGGACCGTTCCCTTCTTTACCTCCGCCATGGTAAAGTAGTTCTCATCCATCGTCTGCACGACCGGCGCCTTCGGAAGCTCCTCCTCCGCCGGAAGCAGACCGCAGCCGGACACCGCAAGTGTCGCGACCAGGACAAGCCCCAACAACTTCTTCATAACCAAACATCCTCCTTGAATAGAACCTTGTGATATCTTAGTTTAGGACGGCTGACGGTCCGGCCCTGCGAGGGCTTTCACCGTTTTGCCGTCCAAATCATTTTCCTAGAACAGACCGTCGATCTTGCCTTCCTCGTCGACGTCGATCCTCTCCGCCGCCGGGGATTTCGGAAGTCCGGGCATCGTCATGATCGTGCCTGTGATCGCTACGACAAATCCTGCTCCGGCCGATACGTAAACCTCGCGCACATTGACCGTGAAACCGGTCGGGCGTCCGAGCTTCTTCGGATCGTCCGAGAGCGAGTACTGCGTCTTCGCCATACATACAGGCATATTGCCGAAGCCAAGCTCCGTGAGCTTCTCAAGCGTTGCGAGCGCCGCGGGATCGAACGAAACGCCGTCCGCGCCGTAGATCTTCGTCGCTACCGTCTCGATCTTCTCCTTGAGAGGCATCTCATCCGGGTAGAGCGTGTGGAAGTTGCTCTTCTTCGTCTCGAGCGTCTTGAGCAGGCTGTTTGCAAGCTCGATGCCGCCGTCGCCGCCCTTTCCCCACACCTCGGAGAGTGCGAACTCGCATCCTCTCTCGCGGCAGAAGTTCTCCACGTACGAGAGCTCCGCGTCCGTGTCCTCCGTGAAGCGGTTGAGCGTCACGACAACCGGAACGTCATATTGCTTGAGATTCTCGATATGCTTCTCGAGGTTCACGATACCGGCCTTGAGAGCATCGAGGTTCTCGGCGCCGAGCTCCGTCTTCGGAACTCCGCCGTTGTATTTGAGTGCGCGCACGGTTGCCACGAGCACGATCGCGTCGGGCTTCAGGCCTGCCATACGGCACTTGATGTCGAGGAATTTCTCCGCACCGAGGTCCGCGCCGAAGCCGGCCTCCGTGATGACGTAATCGGCGAGCGAGAGCGCTGCCTTCGTCGCACGGACACTGTTGCAGCCGTGTGCGATGTTGGCGAACGGGCCGCCGTGTACGAGTGCGGGAGTATTTTCGATCGTCTGGATCAGGTTCGGGCGGATCGCATCCTTCAAAAGAGCCGCCATCGAACCGACCGCCTTCAGATCCGCCGCGGTCACCGGAGTTCCGTCATAGCGATAAGCGACGATGATGCGTCCGAGGCGCTTCTTGAGATCGGCGATGTCGTCGGCCAGGCACAGGATCGCCATGATCTCGGACGCCACCGTGATGATGAAATGGTCCTCGCGAACAACGCCGTCAGACTTCTTGCCGAGTCCGATCACGATGTTGCGGAGAGCTCTGTCGTTCATGTCGAGGCAGCGCTTCCACACGACCTGCTTCGGGTCGATGCCGAGCGCGTTGCCCTGCATAATATGATTGTCAAGCATAGCCGCCAACAGATTGTTGGCCGAGGTGATGGCATGGAAATCGCCCGTAAAATGAAGGTTCAGATCTTCCATCGGAACGACCTGCGCGTATCCGCCGCCCGCAGCGCCGCCCTTGATGCCGAAGCACGGTCCGAGCGAGGGCTCGCGGAGAGCGATCACCGCCTTCTTACCGAGCTTGCCGAGAGCCTCACCGAGACCGACTGTCGTGGTCGTCTTGCCCTCGCCTGCCGGCGTCGGGTTGATGGCCGTCACAAGCACCAGCTTGCCCTGCGGCTTACCCTCGAGCGACTTGAGATACTCGTCCGAGAGCTTTGCCTTGTATTTTCCGTACAGTTCGAGATCGTCCGGCTCGATGTCCAGTTTCTTCGCAACCTCCCAGATCGGCTGCATTTTAGCTTCCTGCGCGATTTGAATGTCCGTCTTCATACGACACCTCCGTTGCTGCCTGTTATTGTACCCGTAACGCTTGAATTAGGGTTCAAACCGAAACCCGAATCATTATATCAAATATCCTCCGGATTTCCAACCGAGATTCCGCCTCTAAATGTGTAATTTCGGTGAAAATACGGTCTTGTTTTCGTGAACTCAAAGAAGCGCGGCTTGCTCGGCCGCGCTCCTGTAAAAATCTATACTCTTGTCACGATCGCCGTGAACCTTCCGACCGCCTTCATATCGCCGTAATCCGCGGCCAAAACGAGGTGGTCTCCCTTCTCGACACGGCTGCCGTCGAGGTATCCCTCGCCCTCGATCACGCTCATCGTGTGAAACATGCCCGACAGCGGTACCGTCGCCGTCCCGTCGACCTCGAGCTTGTACACGGTGTAGAAGCGGCAATCCACGTATTTGGTGAGGACATAGCCCGGCTTGGTCTTCACAACGGGCTCGATTGCCTTGGGCTCAAACGGCGTCTTGATCACATCGAGACTCTGCTTGATGTGAAGTGGTCTCTTCTTTCCGTTCTGCAGACGGTCATAGTCGTACAGGCGATAGGTGACGTCGCTGCTCTCCTGCGTCTCCAGCACGACCGTGCCGGCCTTGATCGCATGCACGGTGCCGGGCTCGATCTGGAAGAAATCGCCCTTCTTCACAGGCACCTCGCGGATCAGCTCGCGGAACCGTCCGTCCGCGATCATCTGCGCGAGCTCCTCCTTCGTCTTCGCGTGATGTCCGATGACGATCGTCGCGCCGGGCTCCGCATCGAGCACATACCAGCACTCCGTCTTGCCGCAGGCGCCGTTCTCGTGCTCCCTCGCGTACGCGTCGTCCGGATGCACCTGGATGCTCAGGTCGTCATGCGCGTCGATGATCTTGATCAGGAGCGGAAAATCCTCCTTCGCCGGCGCGCCGCCGAACAGGTCCGGCTCCTCGCGCCACAGATCGTCGAGACGCCGTCCGTCGTAAACGCCTCCGCGCACCGTAGCGCAGCTGTCCGGATATGCGCTCACGCCCCAGCACTCGCCGACATGGTCCGAAGGAAGCTTGTAGCCGTACTCCGCGAGGCGGTTTCCGCCCCACAGCCTCTCTTGAAGTTGCGGTTGTAAAAACAGGATCTTTCTCATAAATACAAAAACACGGTCCGCCGAGCACTCGGCAGACCGTGCAGATTCCCTCCCGGAATGTACATTTCTCGTATCCGCGTATCAGTAATGATACGGGACCGCCGAATTCATCGACTCCATAGTATCACACTGTCGTTTTGAAAAATCGTACATTTCTTTTCAAATCACTTCGAAAACTCCATTAATGCAGCATCGAGTTTCGCAAGCTTTGCGTCGGCGTCCTCGAAGGAAGTGCCCTTCACGCCCATGTAGAACTTGATCTTCGGCTCCGTGCCGGACGGGCGTACACATGCCCATGCGTTGTCCGTGAGGTCAAAGTACAATACGTTCGACTTGCGGAGGCCGGTAGGCTTCGTCGCTCCCGTCGCGATGTCCGTGACGATGTCCTTCTCGTAGTCGCGGAACTCGACAACCGTGTAATCGCCGAGCTTCTTCGGCGGATTGTTGCGGATGTTGTCCATCATCTCCGCGATCTTCGCAGCGCCCTCAAAGCCCTTCAGCTCGAGCGTCTCGATACCCTCGCGGAAGAAACCGTATTTGCGGTAAATGTTCATCATCTGATCCCAGAGCGTCAGCCCCTTCGTGCGGTAGTATGCCGCAGCCTCGCACAGCGCCATGACCGCGACAACGGCGTCCTTGTCACGCGCATGCGTGCCGACCAGGCAGCCGTAGCTCTCCTCGAAACCGAACTCGTAGTGACCCTTGCCGGTCTCCTCCGAGAGGCGGATCAGCTCACCGATGTACTTGAAGCCGGTGAGGCACTCCTTGAGCTCGATGTTGTACTCCTTAGCGATCAGATCGGCCATGTTCGTCGAGACGATCGTCTTCACGAGGAAGCCGTCGTCATGGATCAGGCCGAGCTCCTTGCGCTGGCTGAGGAGATACTCGCAGATCAGCATGCCGGACATGTTGCCCGTGAACGACTTGTACTCGCCGGTCGCGGAATCCTTCGCAAACACGCCGAGGCGGTCCGCATCGGGATCCGTCGCAAGCACAAGCTCCGCGCCGACCTTCTTCGCGAGAGCAAGCGCCAATTCAAACGCCGACTTGTTCTCGGGGTTCGGGCTCGGTACCGTCGGGAAATTCCCGTCCGGGAGCTCCTGCTCGGGAACCACGTACACCTGCTCGAAACCGATCTCCTTCAGGATACGGCGAACCGGCAGATTGCCCGTGCCGTGCAGCGGCGTGTAGACAACCTTCATGTCCTTGCCGATCTCGCGGCACAGATCGCCGCGGATGACCTGCTTCTTCAGCTCCGTCATGTAGCGGTCGTCGATCTCGCTGCCGATCACAAAATATCTGCCCGCGCGGATCGCCTCCACGCGCGTCATCGTCTTAACCTTCGCCCAGTCGGTTACGGCGTTCACCTCGTCGATGATCTCCGCATCCTTCGGCGGCGTCACCTGAGCACCGTCGTCCCAGTACACCTTGTATCCGTTGTACTCCGCAGGATTGTGGCTCGCCGTCACAACGATACCCGCGATACAGCCGAGCTCTCTCACTGCGAACGACAGCTCCGGCGTCGGACGGAGCGACTCAAAGCGATACGCCTTGATACCGTTGGCTGCAAGACACAGCGCCGCCTCCTCGCTGAACTCGATCGACATGCGACGCGAGTCATACGCGATCGCAACGCCCTTCTCGGCACCGCCCTCCTTCAGGATAAAGTTGGCAAGACCCTGCGTCGCCTTGCGCACCGTGTACAGATTCATGCGGTTCGTACCGGCACCGATGATGCCGCGCAGACCGCCCGTACCGAACTCCAGGCTGCGGTAGAACCGCTCCCGGATCTCATTCTCGTCGTCGGCGATCGCCGCAAGCTCCGCCTTGGTAGCCTCGTCAAAATACGGGTTCTCGCACCAGAACCGATACTCGTCACGATATTCCATATCGAACTTCCTCCTCGTCTGTGTTTATTTCATCCGTCGGCCGAAGCCTCTGCAGACAGTATAGCACATACTCTCGCGGTTTTCCCTGCAAAATTGATCCTTTTTCTTCGATCCGGATCAAATTCTTCGGAAAATGTCCGCCTGCCGCGTCAATTCTTCCTTCTCGCGTCCAGGATCGGCGCATACCGCACGCGGAATCTCGGCAGAGCCGTCAATGTGCGGTAGTAATTGACGTCGCCGTCCTTCGCGGTCAGATCATTTTCCCCGGACGCCGGCGGAGCCGCGATCGTCACGGTCGTCTCCGCGGAACCGTCGTAGGAACGGTCGAACCAAGCGCTGCTCATATCGATGCAGCGAACGCCGGGTGCCTTGTAGAACCAGCGTCCGTTCACCTCAAGCATGAGGTTCTCGTCGATCAGTTCTTCATCGAAGTACGCCTCAAAGAAGATCGGCTCGCCCTCGAGCGCCACCGGAACGCAGACCGCCTCGTAATCCTCCGCGCCGCCGAACCGGAGTGTCACAGGGAGTTTCGCAGCTCCCGCGCGCTTGCGGGACGGTTGGAAGAACGGGTCCTTGATGATGTCGCGGTACACGGCGAGCAGCGGCTGCTCGATGCCGTTGTGTGCGTTGTTCGGGTCCTCGATCTCCAGGCCGAGACGTCCGCGGTCGCGGAACTGGTACATCGTAAATCCCGAGAGCCAGTGCTCACGGTCGGCCTTCAGAAGGTCGCAGAACCGCTTCATCTTCTCCGCCTGATAGTACGGTCCGGTCACGTCGCCGTCCGCGTTGAGCTCGGACATGACCATCGGCTTCTTCACGCCGTCGCACATCGCGATGTAGCGCTTGCGGCTCTTCTTCGCGAGCGTGTAGATGTCGTCGGTGTCGTAATCCGCAGCGCCGCTCGCGTCCTCACAGACGCTTCCGGGCCATCCCCAGTGCAGCGCGAGGTACCGGTCAACCGAAACGATGTCCGCCGCGCGGGTAGCCTCCGTGAAGATGTCCTCCATCACCATTTTCCGCTCGGAGAGCTCCTTGCAGCCGTCGAGGCAGAGAACGATCTTTGCGTTGGGCGCCTCCTGATGGAACACGCCGCATGCGCGAACGAAGAACGCCGCCACCTGCTCGTAGCTCGCTCTCTTGTTGAACGAGAACCAGCTGCCGGTCGCCTCGTGGTTGATGCGGACCGTGATCCGGCCGAAGGTGCGCAGATCGCGCGCCACAGCCGCAATGTGCTCGCCCGGAAGGAACGGATCCATCGTGAGCGTCAGGCACACGTCCTGCCCGTGTCTGCGGATGTCACGCATCTGCTCAAACACCGGACCGTCCGTGGTCCCGTTCAGACCGCCCGTGTACGGAAAATAATCATCGTACGGGTAGTCCCAGGCGAACTTCGCGTCGTGGGCGTGCGCCACGCTCGCGCGCAGCGGCCACCCCTCGTCGTTCGGATAATAGCAATACATCAGATTGATCGCGCGGTGCGGGCGGCCGAGCTTTGTCAGGACATAGTCCTGTTCCACATACTCGCCGCGCTCGCTTCCGTCGCACAGGTCGACCGCACAGGCGGCCGTCCCGAACTGCACAAGAAAAGGTTTGCGCATAAAGATTCCTCCGTCATTTTCCAAATTTATACACACAATAACACACAAGATTATCGCCCGCGGATCACGTCGATCGGGCGTTTACGGGCAAAACGCATCACCGGCAGGAAGCTGGCGATGAGCGCAGCGCCTACGGAGACGCCGGCGATCAAGAGGATCTGCTTGACGCCGAACTCCAGAAGGCTGATGTGGATCGACATCACGAGATACCGGTTGGCAAGGCCGGTGAGCACGCCGGTCAGTATGGTGGTCAACAAAAAGCAGATTCCCGCGATCATCAGGCTCTCCGAGCCGAAGATGCGGTAGACATCGTTGCCGCGTGAACCGATGGCGCGCAGGATGCCGATGTCATGCTTCTTGTACGTGATACTGCTGCCGATAAAGCTCATCATCAACAGCGCCGCAAACACTGCCAAGAAGATACCGAAACCGATCAGCACCTTGCGGACGCCCATCATCAGGTACTCCGAAGCGTCCAGCTCAACATTGTACTTCGTGAACATGTGGAAGCGCACGTTATCCACGCCGTCGTGCGAGTACCGGATGAAGTCCTCCAGCTCGCCTCTGTCCTCAGGAAGGATCACCATCGCACCTCCCCGTCTGCCGCGCTCGATCTGATTTCCGATCTTGGATTCAAACTTCTTTGTGTCCATCATGAACATATCGCTCATGGAGGCGTATCCGTTTGATTTCTCATCGGTGAGCAGGATGCCGCGGATGTCCAGCGTAAAATAGATACGATCCGTATTGCCCGGATTCTCCATGTAATAGTTTCGTGCGGCATTTGTATACCGGTACACGAACTCCGTTTCCGCGTATACCTTCGTAAACAGCTCTGCAAACGCTTTATCGGTCAGGAATTCAAGATATGCGGAGAGTTCCTCCTTCTCCTGTCTCGTCAGCGCGATCGGGCGAACAAACTCCGTACCGTCTCCGTCGTTCTTGCTGAAATCGCCCTTCTCCTCCCGGGGGGTCCCGGAGTTCGCATCGGGCTTTTCCCCGGATTCTCCGTTCTCCGGATCCTCCTTGCCGTTCCCGATCTCGCTGATACCCGAGGCCGCGCGGTATATGGTCTTGACAGTCTCGTCGATCCCGAAATACTTTCGGTTGTTGACGGACATCAGTGTCATCAGGATCGTCTCCGCCTGGGTGCGCGTGATATAGCACGGAAGAAGCGGTGCGTCACTGCTCTCCTCGAGATCCCGGGCCTTCCCGGAAATATCGATGTGCGCGAACCGGTCAACTTCTGTGATATCACCGACATACGGGTCATAAATCTGCGCCAGGGAATTTTCCGTCTTCCTCGTCTTAGGATTGACCATCTCCCAATACATTTTCGACGGTGTCATTGCCGTCTCCGGCTGTCTCTCGAGGAATCCCTTGCCGACCATGTTCTTGGACGCCAGATTGCATTGGAGATCGTACTCGAAATCCGAGATCAGGATCAGTCCCTTGACCGCCTTCATACTGATGCCGCCGCGGTCGCCGTTGACGAGAATGTCGCCGGCGAGCTCTGAGATCTTCGAAAAATACGCCATGTAATCAAGGCCGGTATCGATGATTCCCGTGATGGTCAACTCACGGTTGTTGTTCGTCAGGATCTTCGCACCGACCATATCCGCCATTTTCGGAATGCTCTTTCCGCTCATGAGACTTCCGTTACGGATCATGTCATAAGTAACCTTGGAGATTGCGATCTCATCCTTGCTTCCGTCCGGCAGAGAACCGACCAGCACCGTAGCGCCGAGCTCGGCAAGCAGCTCCTCGTCAACCTCCACGTAATCGGTCAGCACACGCAGGTCATCGTACATGGCCGAGAGGATATCCTGATGATCGCTGTCCACCACGCACGTCGCCAGGTCCTCATAGCGGTATACCGGATACACCTTGGCTCCGACCCGGCTTGTAAGGCCGTTCCACTCCTGCTCGGAGGCTACCAGATAGTCTTCCTCGGTCCAGTACCCTTCCTCGCTGTCCATGCCGTACATATCAAGCTGATGTACATACTTTTGCTTCTGCACGTAGGCGTAGTTCACATTCTGCTCGCGGAACACCTTGCTCACGCTTCGCGTGTAGTCGTAGTCGGCAAGCGTCGCCGACATGCCGAAGAGAGTAAACGCGATCACGGAGATCAGCACCGTAAAGAACAGCTTGAGCTTCTTGCATCCGAGGCTTGCGAGACCGATGCGCGCCGCGCGCCCGAGGGGAAGCTTGGAGCGGATCTTCTCAAACAGACTCTCCCCGCTGTCCTCCGGCTGCTCCTTCGTGTCGGCAAACAAAAATCCTCTCGTGAGATTGTCGTCAACGCGGATGCACAGCGACTCCTCCGGGTGCTCCGCAAGATACTTGTTGATGATCTCGCGGTCCTCGTCCGTGAGCTTGTAGCCCGCCGTCACCTTGCACACCGAATCCTCAAACAGCGGCTTCGCATGCTCCTCCGCCTGCTCTGCCGGTTGCTTCGTGACGTCTGAGATGATATGTCCGTCTGCCAGCTCGATGATCCGGTCGGCGTACTGCTCGGAGTACTCGCGGTCATGCGAAACGATGATGACAAGCTTGTCCTTCGAGAGCTTCCGGAGCAGCTCGAAGATCTGACGTCCGGTCGCGCTGTCCAACGCACCGGTCGGCTCGTCCGCGAGGATGATCTTCGGATTCTTCACAAGCGCTCTCGCGATCGCGACACGCTGCAGCTGACCGCCGGAGAGCTCGTTCGGGCGGCGCTTGCCGTAACCGGTGAGGTCGACCTCCGCAAGGATCTTCTCGATCTCCTCCGAACTCGCCGTGCGTCCCTGCAGCTCGATCGCGAGCGCGATGTTGACGCCGACCGTGAAGTCCGGAAGAACGTTGTATTCCTGGAAAATGAAACCCATGCACGCGTTTCGATAGGAGTCGAAATCCGCCTGGGAAAACTTCTTTGTTGAGACACCGTCCAGAACGATGTCACCGTCGTCATACTTGTCCAAACCGCCGAGAAGGTTTAAAAGCGTCGACTTGCCGCTGCCCGATTTGCCGAGCAAAAAGACCATTCCCCGATCCGGGAACCGGATGGAGATGTCCTTGAGTGCAGTCACGGGCTGCCCCTTCTTCGGCTTATATACTTTCGTTAAGCCCTTGGTTTCCAACATATGTTTCTCCCCCCCTATCGATCCCGGATCACATCGATCGGCTTGCGTCTCGCAATCCGCCAGATCGGGATGAACGTCGCCACGATTGCGACGCCGAATGCGATCGCCAGGATCAGCAGGACCTGACGAATGCCGAAATGGACCAAAATAACGTTATGGAGCACATCCCCCTGCACTAGCTTGTTGATCGCGCCTGTGATCAGCCAGGAGAACAGGATTGCGAGAAGCGCGTTGACAAACGCGATCACTCCGGTCTCACACAGGAAGATCCGGTACACATCCAGCCCTCGGGCACCGATGGCACGGAGCACGCCGATCTCACGCTTCTTCTGGATGATACTGTTCGCGATGAACACGGAGAACAATACCGCGGAAAATACGGCGAACACAACTCCGATCCAGAAGAATACCGGATACAGGACCTTCGAAACCTCTTCGATCGTCTCAATGATGGACGTCGTCTCTCTGTTCATACGGGTATACGCGCCGTTTTTCGGTTCCGTGGTGCTCTTGACGAAATCTCTCAGGACACTGCGCGACTCCGGCATGCGGCAGTAAATCTCCTGCACGGAATCGATCGACTCCTCCTTCGTCAGCGTTGCTCCGACCGTATCGTTGACAACGCAGACGCCGTTCATCGGAACCCGGGATGCATTTTCCACAATGATGTATCCTGCCACGCGGTATTCCTTGCCGCTCACGGGATCCGTTACCCGGATCTTGTCCGCATACCGGGTAAAGAGGGTGCGGTACAGCTCATTGAAATCGATGTTCTCCACATCCTCCTCGCTCAGCCCCTCCAGCTCCTCGTACAGAGCTCCGTGAAGCATCTCGCTCATCAGTTCGCCCGAGACATAAACCTCATCGTCGGCGGGCGCGATGTTTCCCCTTCCGTCCACGCGCACTGCGTAAGCTCCGATCATCTTCGAGTAAATACCGAACGTGTCGATCATTGAGGCATCGTCCTCATACTCCCAGTCCCAGAAAGCGTTGCCGGCAAGGCCGAAGGAGCACAGCGCATCGTTCACGACAAGATCTCTCGAACCCTCGCCGCAGAACACGAAGGACGGAACGCCGTACGCGCACTCGTACATCGCCATTCTCTCCGTCAATTGCCGAACGATCCGCTCGGCCTCGGAGAGCATGGACACATCGGTGAGCAACAGCCGCTCGTAGCGCTCATAGTCCACGGGGATATCCAGAATTCCGACCACAACACAGTCGCCTTCTTTCGAAGTGTCGCGGAACGTCCGCAATCTCGTCCCGATCAGGTCCTCAATATTCTTGCCGCGGTACTTCTCATCCCCGTACCTCGTGATACCGATCGCAGCGATCTGTGAGATGCACACCTCCGTGGAATTCGGTTCCGGCAGTCGTCCGCAGCGAAGCTTCGCCCCGACGGCATCCAGCGAATCCCGGTTCGCCTCGATCACGGCAGAACTGTACCGTGGATAGATCTGCGTGGCATTGCGATCATAGTCGCGCGTAAAACCGCTGCTCCCGTAGAAATTGAACAGCTGAAGAAAGCTTCCCGAGCTGCTCACCGTCAGCAGCTTTTCGCCGAGAGCCTCCTCAATCTGCTTGATCTCCTCCTCCGAGAACCCGGTATCGGCATCCTCGCGGAAATTCAGGTAGTCCGGTTCCTTCTGAAGACTCAGATACGGCGCTTCGGACTCCTTGAGCGTATCGACGATACACGTCACACGGTCGTACGACACGAAGACGTCCGCAACGCCGAACAGCGTGAACGCAACCACCGAGAGGAACACCATGAAGAACAGCGCAGCCTTGCGGTGTCTTATGGAATTTAAACCGATCCCGAAACTTCTCTTCCACGGGAGCTTCGATTTGATCAGTTCAAACTTCGTTTTCTCCGGAACGATCGCAGCCTCATCGGTCTGCTGGAACCGGTCGCGCTTCGGCGATACCAGCGCCCCGTCCGTGACGAGCACGTTGTTCTCACTCTGCAGCGAAAGGTAGTAGTTGATCCGCTCGATGTCCTCGTCCGTCAGCTGATAGCCGCCCTCCACATGGACGCCGCTCTTGCCCGGATGCGCACCGTTTTCCTTCGGAAAATCCACCTCCTGCACGCTCTGCAGTTCATCCACCGACTTGAGCTCCGTGTCGGAGATCACACAGCCGTCCGCAAGCTCGATGATGCGATCCGCAAACTGCTCCGAGTAATCGCGGTCGTGCGAAACGATGATGACCAGCTTGGTCTTCGACAGCTTCTTGAGCGTCTCGAACACCGCGCGTCCGGTCTCGCTGTCCAGCGCGCCGGTCGGCTCGTCCGCGAGGATGATGTCCGGATCCTTGATGATCGCACGCGCGATCGCCACACGCTGCAGCTGGCCTCCGGAGAGCTCATTGGGCTTTCGCTTGCCGTACTCCGCAAGGTCCACGGTCTCCAGGATCTCGTTGATGCGCTCGTTCGTCGCGCGGATGCCCTGCATCTCAAGCGCAAGCGCGATGTTGCCGCCGACGGTAAACTCGGGCAGCACGTTGTAGTCCTGGAAGATGAATCCGATGTACGTGTTCCGGTACGAGTCCGTCATCGCACCCGAAAAATCCTTTGTCGACGTTCCGTGGATCAGAATGTCGCCCGAATCCGGGCGATCCAGTCCGCCGAGCAGATGAAGAAGCGTCGATTTGCCGCTTCCCGACCGTCCCAACAGAAAGACCATGCCGCGCTCGGGAAACTTCAGGCTGATGTCCTTCGTCGCCTCCACGCTGACACCGTCTTTCGACCGGTATGTCTTACACAGGTTCCTTACCTCTAACATTGTTCTCCCCCTCATCCGGCGTTCGCCGGTTATTTACTGAAACTCAATCGATCTTGTTGATCTCGTCCTGGATCTTGAACAGGAAATTGAGCGCATCGATCGGCGTCATTCCCTGCAGGTTCATCTCGCGGATCCGCTCGACGATATCCGCGTACGCACTGTTGCCGAACATGGACATCTGGTTCGGCGCCGCATCGCGGTGCTTCGGGATCCAGCTCACAGGCTCGTCGTCATACTGCGGCGGCGGTGTCTGTCGGAAAATCTCCCTCGCACGCTCGGCGATATCGTTCTGCGTCAGCTGATCCACCAGCTCCTCGGCACGGTGCAGCACACTCTCGGGAACGCCCGCGAGCCGCGCCACCTGAATACCGTAGCTCTTGTCCGCCCCGCCGCGGATGATCTTGCGCAGGAACACGATCGTGTCGCCCTGCTCCTTCACGGCGATGCAGTAATTGCACACGCCGTCGAGCTTGCCCTCGAGCTCGGTCAGCTCATGGTAGTGCGTTGCAAACAAAGTCTTCGCACCGATCAGCCGCTTGTCCGCAACATGCTCGATCACGGACCACGCGATCGACAATCCGTCGAACGTCGAGGTGCCGCGCCCGATCTCATCGAGGATCAGCAGGCTGTTCTTGGTCGCATTTTTCAAAATATTCGCTACCTCGGTCATCTCCACCATGAAGGTGGACTGGCCGCTCGCCAGGTCATCGGATGCGCCGACGCGGGTGAAAATGCGGTCGACGATGCCGATGTCGGCCTCCCTCGCCGGGACAAAGCTTCCGATCTGCGCGAGCAGTACGATCAGCGCCGTCTGGCGCATGTAGGTCGATTTGCCGGCCATGTTCGGACCGGTGATGATCGCCACACGGTTCGCATCGTTGTCAAGCTCCGTGTTGTTGGCGACGAACGTGCCGCCCGGGAGCACCTGCTCCACCACGGGATGGCGTCCGTCGACGATGCGGATACGGCCCTGCTTGTTGATCTGCGGGCACACATAGCGGTTGCGCTCCGCGACGTACGCAAGCGAAGCCAAAGCATCGATCATCGCGACCGCCTTCGCGGTCTTCTGGATGCGCACGATCTGCTCGGAGACCGCGTCGCGCACCTCGGAGAACAGACGGTACTCGAGGGCGCTCAGATGATCCTCCGCGTTGAGGATCGTGTCCTCGAGCTCCTTGAGCTCCGGCGTCGTGTAGCGCTCGGAACCGGACAGCGTCTGCTTCCGCTTCCACGTCTCGGGCACCAGCTCGCGGAACGAGTTGGTCACCTCGAGGAAGTAGCCGAACACGTTGTTGTATTTGATCTTCAGGTTGCGGATGCCGGTCGCCTCGCGCTCTCGCGCCTCCAACTCCGCGAGCCACGTCTTGCCCTGCGTCTTCGCCTGGCGCAGACGGTCAACCTCCTCGTTGTAGCCGTCGCGGATCATGCCGCCCTCCTTGACCGTGAGCGGCGCATCCGGGTGGATGGCTCTCTCGATCAGCGACTGCAGATCCTCGAGCGTGTCGAGGTCGTCGGTCTCGCTCTTGATCAGCTTGCTGTGGAATTCCGCCAACAGCCGCTTGATGTGCGGCAGCATTTTGAGCGATGAGGAAAATGCGAGCAGGTCGCGGGGGCTTGCGCTGCGGTAGCTCACGCGGCAGATCAGCCGTTCGAGGTCGTACACCGCACCGAGGTACTCGCGAACCTCGTCGCGCGTCATCACGTTCTCGTTGAACTCCGCGATTGCGGACTGGCGGGCCGTGATGTCCTCCTTCTTGAGGAGCGGCTGCTCGAGGAACAGCCGGAGTAATCTCGCGCCCATCGCGGTGCGCGTGCGGTCGATCACCCACAGAAGCGATCCCCGCTTCAGCTTCTCGCGGAGCGTCTCCGTGAGCTCGAGATTGCGTCTCGTCGCCGCGTCGATGACCATGTATTTTTCGGCGGAGTACGGCTGCAGCTTCGTGATGTGCGAAAGCGAAGTCTTCTGCGTCTCGTAGAGGTACGCAAGCACCGCACCCGCAGCGGCCGCTCCGGTCTCCATGTTGCCGAGTCCGAGCGTATAGAGGTTGCTCACATGAAAATGGTTGAGCAGCAGACGGTTGCAGACCTCGCCGTCGTAGAGGCGGTCCGCAAGCGTCGTGACGGCGATGCCGAGGCGGTTCTTGATGTCCTCGGTGTCCACGCCGGAGATCAGGAATGCGGGGTTGCACACGATCTCGGACGGTCCGAACTTCGTGATCTCGTCGAACACCTTCCGAGCGCTCGACACCTCGGTCACAAAATAATCGCCCGTCGAGACATCGACCGTCGAGATGCCGAAGCATCCGTCCATCCACAGAATGCCCATCAGGTACGTGTTGCGCGTCTCATCGATGCCCTGCGCAAGCACGTTTGTGCCGGGTGTGACGATGCGGGTGACGTCCCGCTTGACCATCCCCTTGGCCTCCTTCGGGTCCTCCAGCTGCTCGCAGATCGCGACGCGGTAGCCCTTGTCGACCAGTCGGGAAATGTAGGTGTCCGCCGCGTGGAACGGCACGCCGCACATCGGTGCGCGCTCCGCAAGTCCGCAGTCGCGCCCCGTGAGCGTCAGTTCCAGCTCCCTCGAGGCGATCTCCGCATCCTCGAAAAACATTTCATAGAAATCACCGAGACGATAGAACACGAGACAGTCGCTGTACTTGCTCTTGATCTCCATGTAGTGCTGCATCATCGGTGACAGGGTTTCTTTCATCTCATCATTCTCCGTCCGCGTAATACTCTTCTTCCATCCGCTCCAGAAGCTCCATCTCCGCGTCGATCCGCTCGCGAAGAGCCTCGATCCGCGCGTAGAGTTCCTCTGGCGACAGGGTTCCCGGAACATACTCCGGAAGCGCGTCCGCGCCGTCCTTCTTCACAGCCGTCGCGCCCTCACAGCGCGCCGGTTCACGGAGGTCTCCGCCGTCGTCGACATAGAGCTCCTCGCCGTCGGCCGCCGTGGTCGCCAGCTCGTCGCAGCGCTCATTTTCCGCGTGACCGTTGTGGCCCTTGACCCATGAGAACGTGACCTCATGGCGGTCCGTCTGCTCGAGCAAACGCTGCCACAGCTCCGCGTTCTTCACCGCGTCGCCCTGCTTGTTGCGCCAGCCGTGCGTACGCCAATACCACACCCAGCCCTGCTCATAGGCGTCGACCAGGTATTTGGAGTCGGAGTACAGCGTCACCCGGCACGGAACCTTGAGGTTCTCGAGCGCCACGATCGCCGCCATCAGCTCCATGCGGTTGTTCGTCGTGACCGCGAAACCGGCCGAGTACTCGCGCTCGAACACCTTGCCGCTCGCGTCCTCGTACCGCACGATCGCCCCGTAACCGCCGGGCCCGTTCGGGTTGCCGCGCGCCGCGCCGTCGGTGTATATCGTTACATCAGGCATGGAAAATACCTCCTAGCGTTTTGTCTCCTGTTTACACGCCGTGGCGGTTTAGGAACTTCTCCGCCTCGCGGTTCGCATCCTCCACGATCTCCTGCGGATAGCCGAACAGCTTCAACAGCAAAATGGCGTTGCGGGACGTCGCCTTGCCCTCCTTGAGCGTGTAGTCGAACGTGATGTTCTCCTCGGTCACCGTCTCGCTGAAGTGGTACATCTCGAAGCTGTCTCGAAGGATCTCCGTGAGCTCGAGGTCATGCGTCGCCGCAAAGCAGTGTGCACCCTTCTCCGACAGATAGCGCAGGATCCGGCTCGACGCCGCGATGCGCTCGGCGGTGTTCGTGCCGCGCAACACCTCATCCACAAAGCACAGAACAGGCTCATTTTCCTCTGCTGCATCGAGAATGCGCTTTAAGGAGCGGATCTCCACGATGTAGTAGCTCTCCTTCGCGGCGAGATCGTCGCGGAGCGCCATCGACGAGAGGATGCGGTAGTACATACCCTTGTAGGAGCGTCCGAGAACGGTGTGGATCGTCTGCGCGAGGAGCGCGTTGATCGCGACCGTCTTGAGGAAGGTCGATTTGCCGGAGGCGTTGCTTCCGGTCAGAAGAATGCATCCGTCCGCCGTGAGCGAATTCGGCACAGGCTTGGCGATCATCGGGTGACACAGCCCGTCAAACGAGAGAGGCGTCTCCTCCTGCGTGAGCTCCGGCAGGCACCATCCGTCCTTGCCGCGGTACGCGCGGTACGAGGCGACAGCCATCGTCATATCCAGGCGTCCGGTGTCCTCAAACATGCGCTTGAGCTCGCTCGAGAGAGCGATGAGTCTCCGGTGCATCTGGTTGAACTTGATCAGATCAAAGTGCGTCAACATGCGCATGTAGTCGAGAAGCATCTGCACGGGATCTCCGCCCGTAGCGCTCGACGATGCGATCAGCCAAGCGCCGCGACGGAACGAAGCGAACGCCTTCGCCTGCTCCTCCAGCGACTCCAGCTCGAGGTCGAGCACCGTGCCCTGCGCCTTCACTTCCTTGCGCATGCGGGCGATATTTTCCACCCAGCGGCACACGAACATGAGTGCCTGAAGGTACGGCTCGATCGCGCCCTTTCTGCGGTAGTACGTGACGATGCTGTAGCCGATGCTCGCGATCAGCAGTCCGATCGAGACCGCGGAAAATCCGAGCAGCCCGAGCACCAGCGATGTCAGATATCCGCCGATCGGCAGCAGGTGCTTTATGTTGCTGTCCTCCTCCACGCCGTCAAAGCTTGTGAGGTAGCGGTACAGCGAGACGTTGTGCAGCTTGCCCATCTGCGAGAGCGCCATCTGCATCGAGATGCGCACCTCCGCGTTGTCCGAGAACAGCGACGTCAGCGCCTCACGGCGCTTCAGCTCATCCTCGCAAAATTCCGGCCGGAACATCGCCGCGTAGAGGTACTCCTCGCCGACGGCGCTGCAGGTGCGGTTGAGCTCGCGGAACACGCGAAAAAGCTCGAGATCGTTCCAGGTGATCTCGTCGATATCGTAGGTTCTTCCGATCAGGGAATCGCGGTACGCTCCGATCGTCTCGTAGCGTTTTTGATTCATCTTGTCCTTCACCGGAGCCCCGAACGCGGCGATCAGTTTCTTTCGAAGCTCCCGCTCGCGCCGTATGCTGTCATAAAAGCCGAACGCCAGTAGTCCGACAATGATGCAGCTGATAATGATCCATACGTTCATCTTCTTCTCCCCAAACGTTTCTTTATGCGGTGTAGCGGCGCAGCGTATTCCGCACGGCGCCGGTGCCGTCGAACAATTCCTTCACCATCGCCTCGACGCGCTCGCCGATGCCGATCTCGTACAGATCGACGCCGAACACGTCCTTGCGGCTGTAGAGGCTGCGCAGGCAGGACCAGTCGTTGCCGCCGTCGAGCGAAAGTCCCGCAACGATCGCGGAGAGCTCCGCGAGCAGCGGATCCGGGCTCTGCTCGAACGCATTGCCGTCATCGTCGATGCCGCGAAGGTATCTCGCATAGCCTGCGAGCACCAGCGGGATCAGCGTGAGCTTCGAGAGGTCAAGTCCGTTCTTGCCATACGCCTTGAGCGTCTCACCGAAGCGGATCGGCAACTTCTGCGACGTGTCGGTCGCAATGCGCTGCGGCGCGTCGGGCATGAACGGGTTGGGCAGGCGCTTCGTGAGCACCGCGTCGATGAAATCGGCGGGCTTCAGGATGCCCGGGTTGACAACCACCGGCATCGCCTCCTCGTAGCCCATGCGCGTCACGAGCTTCGCAAGCTCCGCGTCCTTCATCTCCTCGGAGATCAGCGTGTACCCAAGCAGGCAGCCGTAGATCGCAAGCGCGGTGTGAAGCGGATTTAAGCACGTGCACACCTTCATCTTCTCGACCTTGTCGACGGTCTCGCGGTCCGCGTACAGCACGCCGCCCTTCTCAAGTGCGGGACGCCCGTTCGGGAACGTGTCCTCCACCACGAGGTACTCCGTCTCCTCGGCGTTGACAAACGGCGCCGTGTACGTGCGGAAGCCCGTCACGATGATATTGTTATCCTCAAAGCCGTCCGCGGCGAGCATCTCCTGAACCTTCGCGTCCGGTCTCGGAGTGATCTTGTCGATCATGCTCCACGGGAACGCCACCTTGCTCTCATCCTCGAGATACCGCAGGAAATCCGCCGGTACCAGGCGCTGCTTGCACCACTCCGTCGCGTACGTGAGCACGGCCTTCTTGAGCTTGTCGCCGTTGTGTGAGCAGTTGTCCATGCTCGACATCGTGATCGGGTATGCGCCCGCCTTGAAACGCTCAAACAAAAGCGCGGTCACCTTGCCCATCGCCGTCTGCGGCTTCAGGCCACGTCCGTTGAAATCTTCGTCAGCGAACCTGTTGTAGGACCCGTCCGCATTCCACAGCGAATATCCCTTCTCGGTGATGGTAAACGTCACCGTCTGAAGACTCGGGTTACGGAAGATCTCCTGCAGTCTGCCGAAGTCCTCCGACGCCGTGTCGGCCTTCAGGCTCTCCGCAACGCTTCCGACCACGCGCTTCTCGATGCTTCCGTCCGCCTTCAGCACCACGAGAAGGCTGTAGTTGTCGTACGGCCGGTAAGCCATATCGATGATGTCATAGTCAAAGCCCTCCGCAACGATCACGCCGGTGTCGGCCTCCCCGCGGTTGAGCATGCCCTCCAAGACCGCCGCCGGGAACGCACGGAAGATATTTCCCGCGCCGAAGTGGATCCACGTCGGGTTCTCCTTTGTGCGCGCGACCATCGCCTCGCGGTCATACTTCGGAAGCGAATATCCCTTCGCCTCCCATTCTGCCCTGTTTTCGGGCTTCACGATATCGATCAATCTCATGATTTGTCTGCTCCTGTATCCATACCGAAATGATGTATTTGCGTATTATTTGCGAGCCGCGCCGCTCTTGTCGATGGCCTCCCACAGGCCGTTTAAGTACGCAACGCCCAAAGCGCGGTCATACAGACCGTAGCCCGGTCTTGCGACCTCACCCCAGATCATGCGTCCGTGGTCGGGGCGGATCACGCCGTCGAAGCCGACCTCCTGCAGCGCCTTGACGATCTCGTACATGTCGAACTGACCGTCCGAAGACAGATGGCTGCTCTCGTGGAACACGCCGGGCGCCTCAAACTTGATGTTTCTCAGATGCGCAAAATGGATCCTCGGCGCGATCTTCTCGTTGCGGATCACGTGGGGAAGATCATTTTCCAGATTCGACCCGAGAGATCCGGTACACAGCGTAAAGCCGTTGTAGATCGAGGGATTCAGGGACGCGATGGTCTCGAGAGCCTTCTCGCTCGTGACGATGCGCGGCAGACCGAACACGCTCCACGCGGGATCGTCCGGATGAACCGCCATCTTGATCTTGTATTTCTCGCAGGTCGGCATGATGCCGTCGAGAAAGTACTTGAAGTTTGCCATGAGATCGTCCGCAGTCACGCCCTTGTAGCGCTCAAACAGCTCCTTGATCTCGTCCTTGCGGTTCGGTTCCCAGCCGGGAAGCACGAAGCCGCCGCTCGCATTTTCCATGCGCTCGAACATCGTGTTCGGGTCGATGCCGTCGATCAGGTTCGAGTCGTATGCAAGAGCCGTCGAGCCGTCCGGCAGCGGCTGCGCGAGATCGGTTCTCGTCCAGTCGAAGATCGGCATAAAGTTGTAGCACACGAGGTGAATGTCGTTTTTGCCGACCGCCTCAAGCGACTTGCAATAGTTCTCGATGTACATGTCGCGGGTCGGCGCACCGAGCTTGATGTCCTCGTGCACGTTGATGCTCTCGATACCGGTGAGCGAAAGTCCCGCCGCCTCGATCTCATCCTTCAAAGCCTTCACCTGCTCATAGGTCCAGGCCTCTCCCGCGGGAACCTTGTGAAGCGACGAGATCACGCCCTTCACTCCCGGAATCTGCCGGATCTGCTCCAGCGTAACGCTGTCCATGTCGCTGCCGTACCAGCGCAATGTCATTTCCATGTGTTTGTCTCTCCATTCTGCGTGTATTCGGAAAATGTCGCCCTCTGCGCCACTCTCCCATATTTCAGCCGGCTATCGCGAACGCGCAGCTCGGGCTTATATCACTGAGTATACTCGTTACTCCTCGCCGGGGTAGGTAATATCCTCCTCGGAAACCGCATAAATCGTGCGATGTTTCGCGTCGCCGATGCCGCTCATGCGGCAGAAGTACGTGTTGATGCGGTCTCTCCACTCCTTCGCGGACGCCAGCTGCATCGCGAAGCGCTCCATGATCCTCGTGTACTCCTTCTCAGGGATCAGGCCCTGTACCGTGACGACCGACTCGATGAGCGCGCGGAGCTCGTCCACCGCCTCGAAGTGCGTGTCATAGATGTACTGGATCAGCGTGCTTCCGCACGGCAGCACATAGTCGTAAGGCAGCCTGTGGAAGAACAACAGAAGTTCCTGCGGCGTCGTCGCCGGATCGTCGTACATCTTCGCGAGCGGCTCGCTGTACTGCTGCGCGTAGCCCGTTCCCCTCGAGGAGCGGTCCACGCCGATCGCGCGGTGCGACGCTCTGTGGTACGTGCCCCAGCGGTCGTACTCGTAGCCGTCCACGTTCGGGCCGTAGTGGAAGTTCGGGTTGCACATCCAGCCGATGCCGAGCGGCACCGTGTAGCGCTCGTAGATACTGTAGGACGCGAGCAGCACCTTCACGATGACCGACACGACCTCTCGGTCGTCGCCGAACGTGAGTCCCGCCCACTCTTCCGCGATCTGCTCCGCAGAGAACGAAGGGTTCCAGGCGAGGCGGCCGAAGCCGTACCAGTTGGCCGCTGCAAAATCCGATCCCGTCCAGTTCTCGTCGTCGCCGGTGTTCGTCACCGCCGCGATACCGCAGTTGGCATTCTTTCTGTGGACGCCTGCGATGATGTCGCGGACGCGGTCATTTTCCGGATATGCGTATGTGTGGAACCGAAGAACGTCCTTCCACATCGGGATCAGGAAGCACACGTGCTTCTGCTGCCCGGTATACTCCTGGGCGGCCTGAACCTCGAGCATCAGGTTCGTCTGCTTCATGCCGCAGAACAGCGGTGAAACAGGCTCTCGCACCTGGAAGTCGACCGGGCCGTTCTTGACCTGAAGGATGACGTTGTCCTCGAATTTGCCGTCGAGGTCGATAAACGAATTGTAAGCCGCGCAGGGACGGTCGGTCTTCGTGTCGCGCCAGTCCTGCGAGCAGTTGTACACGAAGCAGCGCCAGATCAGGCGTCCGCCGTGCGGGGCAAGGGCGCGCGCCAGCATGTTGGCGCCGTCGGCCTGCGTTCTGCCGTACGTGAACGGTCCGGGGCGTCCCTCCGAGTCGGCCTTCACCAGGAAGCCGCCGAGGTTCGGAACAGCCTCGTAAACATGGCTCACCGTCTTGTTCCAGTAGTCGATGACATCCGCATCGAGCGGGTCCGCCACCGCGCATCCGCCGAGCTCCATCGATGCCGCAAAATTGATGCACAGATACAGCTTGACGCCGTACGCGCCGAGGCAGTCCGCAAGCTCGCGGACCTTCGGCAGATACTCGTCCGTGATCAGCTTCGTCGCATCGCCCTTTACGTTGACATTGTTAATGACCGCAGCATTGATCCCCACGCTCGCGCACAGGCGCGCGTAAAAAAATGTGCGGTCATCGACCAAAAGCTCTCCGTCACGGAAAAAGAACGACTGACCGGAGTATCCTCTCTCGATCGAACCGTCCGCATTGTCCCAGTGATTCATCATGCGCTGCGGGCACGCCGGCGTCTCCGATACGGCGACCACCGTGTCGGTCAGGATCAGCTGGCGCATCGCGTCAAACACGCCGTACAATACGCCCGCAAGCGAACCTCCGAGGATGTCCGCCTTGCCGTCGCCCACCAAAATCTCATACCCCTCCTCGGGGAGTGCCTCCGTGACCATGTACGACCACGAAAAATCCTCCCGAAGACCTCTCAGGACCCCGATCTCCCGCTCTACGGAAGCCTCGATCCCCTCTCCGGGAGTATAAACAGGCACGGCGGTGCCGTCTGAGCAGACCGCCTTCTTCAGCCAAATCGGTTCAAAGCTCATAATGTTTCCTCATATTCTCATTTTGTTGATTTGCCGGCTTCCCAGCTGTACTCGATCGTCACCATACCCATGGCGACGTACGCCGATTTCGTGTCGTACACGATCTCGACGAACAGCGGTGCATCCGGATCGTCGCTGAGCACTGCGGCCTTCGTGACCTTGAGCACGGAGCCCTTCTTCACGTTGCCGACGATATTCTCTTCCTTCGTCGTCGGTGAGGACCGCACGTTGGCGGACGTCTTCGTCGTCGCCGTGCACTTCACGGTCTCCTCCGCGTACAGCGCCGCCTCCTCGCCGCGCATCAGGTAGCTCACGCGGCAGTAGCCCTTGACGCTGCCCGAGGTGATCTTCGCCCACTCGCCGTCGACGGACTCGATGATGCAGTAGTTGTTGGGGTACAGAACACCCACCTGCTTTGCGTCGCCGTTCGGCTTCTCGCGGACACTGAGTGACTCCTGCACCTGCGCAAACGCGATATTTTCCGGGATCTTGAGGTCGATCGCGGCATGATAACGCGCAAGGTCCTCCGCGGAAAGCGCGGCAACCCTGCGTTCCTCATCCGTCATGTACTCTCCGCCGGGCGTCGGGGTCGGTTCCGAGACGCGTCCCGTCGGTTTCACTGCGGTGCCGTCGTCGACCAGAATGATCTTGCCCTCCGGTGTCTTGATGGTCTTACCGTCATCCGAAACCTCGGAGACCCCGTGCTCTCCTTCCTCGAGCCACTCGTTGCGCTCCGTCTTGTGTTGAAACTTCAGAGCCAGAAGCAGAACGAGTACCGCGATCACGACGAGCTCGATTGTCAGCATCTGATTCTTTGTCATGGTAACCTATTTTCTGCGGTACTCCTCCGTGGGATTTCTCCGAAGCAGATCCATCAGGGATTCGCGTACCGACTCACCGTTAAACAGCACATCGTTGACTTCCTGAACGATCGGAAGGTTCACCCGGTACTTCCGTCCGAGCTTCAGCGCAGCCTTCGCACTGTTGACGCCCTCGACGACCTGGTTAACCTCCTTCATTGCCTCCTCACAGGTCTTGCCCTGTCCGATGAGGAAGCCCGCATTGTGGTTGCGGCTGTGGTTGCTCGCGCACGTGACGATCAGGTCGCCGATGCCCGAGAGTCCGGAAAATGTGGATTCCTTCGCGCCCATCTTCACGCCGAGACGGCTGATCTCCGCGATGCCGCGCGTCATGAGCGCCGCCTTCGTGTTGTCGCCGAAGCCGAGACCGTCCGCGATACCCGCAGCAAGCGCGATCACGTTCTTGAGGGAACCGCCGATCTCGATGCCGAGCATGTCGTCGCAGGTGTACACGCGGAACATCTCCGAGAAGAACGCCTCCTGCACGGTCTTGGCTACTCTGCGGTTCTCCGCACCGACGACGACCGCCGTCGGGATACCGCGGCTGACCTCCTCCGCGTGGCTCGGTCCGGACAACACCGCAACCTTCGCGCCGGGGATCTCGTCCGCGATGATCTGGGTCATCGTGAGAAGCGTCTTCTCCTCGATACCCTTGGACACGTTGACAATGATCTGTCCTTTCTTGCAGTACTGCTTGATCTTCTGTGCCGTGCTGCGCACATACGGCGAAGCCACCGCGCACACGAGGATCTCCTCGTCATCACACGCCTCCGCGAGATCCGTCGTCAGATACACCGACTCCGGCAGCGAGGCGCCGGGCAGATTCGGGATGTTCTTGCGGTCATTGCGAAGCGCGGTAATCTCGCGCTCCAGGGCCGACCACAGCGTCACCTCCTGCCCCTTGTTTGCAAGCTCGATCGCGAGTGCGGTTCCCCACGTTCCCGCGCCGAGCACACTGATCTTCGACATGGTCGATATCCTCCTTACTCTTCTTCGGACCTGTTCTGTCCGTCTGTAGTTTCCTCGGCCGCAACGGCTTCTTCCACCTTCACATGCTGGCCGATCTTATTTTCCGTACCGTTCAAAAGCCGCTTGATGTTCGCGCGGTGCATATAGACGCCCGAGACCGTGTACAACAGGGCCACGAGCAGCATCCAGAGCCAGTACTCGTTGTTCCGGTACATGATCGCGATGTACGTCGGGAACAGCACGACCACGAACAGCGAGCCGACCGAGACGTATCTCGTCAGATACACGATGAGTGCAAACACGCTGACAAACACGATCAGGCGCCAGTCGACGCACAGCATCGCGCCGGCCGTCACGGCAATTCCCTTGCCGCCGCGGAACTGCATCCAGAACGGGAAGCAGTGCCCGATGACCGCGCCGAAGCCGAGGATCTCACACAGCAGGATCACATACGGCTCATCCGGGAAGATCGCGTACCGAAGCAGCATTCCGGGGATCAACACCTTGAGAAGGTCCCCTAAGAATACGAGCATGCCGCTCTTTCTTCCGAGCGTGCGCATCGCGTTCGTCGTGCCCGCATTGCCGCTTCCGTAGCGGCGAATGTCGATGCCGTGCGCCTTCCCGATGAAAAATGCAGTCTGACAATTGCCGAACAGATATCCGACAAGCAGACAAACGACTATCTTAACCGGCATAGCCGATCTCCTCCTTACCCACGCTTACTTATCGTTGCGCTCGCGGATGAGGAACTTCAGCGAAGTTCCCTCGAAACCAAACGCCTCGCGGATCTTGTTTTCGATGTATCTCGTGTACGAAAAATGCATCAGCTCCTTGTCGTTCACGAAGATAACGAAGGTCGGCGGCTTCACTGCGACCTGTGTGATGTAGAACAGCTTCAGGCGGCGGCCCTTGTCCGACGGCGGCTGCTGCAGCACGACCGCCTCTGCCATGATCTCGTTGAGCACACCCGTGCCGATGCGCTTGTTCTGGTTCTCGATGACCTTCTCGATCTCGTCAAACAGCTTCGGAAGACGCTGTCCCGTGAGCGCGGAGACAAACACGATGTCCGCGTAAGGGATGAACGAGAGGATCTCGCGGATGCGGTTCCGGTGCTCGTAGATGGTCTTGTCGTCCTTCTCGATCGCGTCCCACTTGTTGACCGCGATGATGATGCCCTTGCCGCGCTCGTGCGCGATGCCCGCTATCTTCGCATCCTGCTCGGTCACGCCCTCCTGTGCGTCGATCACGACGACGGCGACGTCACAGCGCTCCACGGCAGCGACCGTGCGGATCACGCTGTAGCGCTCGATCTCCTCCGTAACCTTCGCCTTGCGGCGCAGTCCGGCGGTATCAATGAAAACATATTCCTTGTGGTTGTAAGTGACCGTCGTGTCGATCGCGTCGCGCGTCGTACCTGCGACATCCGAGACGATGACACGGTTCTCGCCGAGAAGTTTGTTGACGATGGACGACTTGCCAACGTTGGGCTTGCCGACGATCGCGATCTTCGGCCGCGTGTCCTCCTCGTCCGCTCCGGCATTATCCGGAAAATGCTTCACCACCTCGTCGAGAAGTTCTCCGAACCCGAGGCGCGATGCCGCGGAGACGGGGAACGGATCGCCCAGTCCGAGGTTGTAAAACTCATACACATCCGCCATCAGACGGTTGAAACTGTCCACCTTGTTGACGCACAGAACGATCGGCTTGCCGGACCGGCGAAGCATGTCCGCAACCTTGTTGTCCGAGTCCACGAGACCTTCGCGCACGTCCGTCACGAATATGATCACATCCGCCGCGGCGATGGCGATCTCTGCCTGCTCGCGCATGTGCTTCAGCATATCGTCCTTCGTATCCGGCTCGATACCGCCGGTGTCCACCATCGTGAACGCGTGCGACAGCCAGGACGCATCCGCATAGATGCGGTCGCGCGTCACGCCGGGGTTGTCCTGCACGATGCTGATCTGCTCGCCCGCGATCGCGTTGAAAAGCGTCGATTTGCCTACGTTCGGGCGACCCACGATCGCCACAATCGGCTTACTCATACCTGTATCAATCTCCTTCTTCTATCAGGGAATCCACGAAATCATATCCAACAGATTGTACTATACGCACTCTGGTTTGTAAAGCATTTTCAATATCCGAAACCGTGAGGTCATCGAGCAGAACTTCCTCGCCGCTGCGGAGCAGATTTTCCGGCAGGATCAAGTTCCCGCGGATCTCGCGATCCTTCATCTGCTCGATGATATCCTTGCCTGTCAACAGGCCCGAGACCGTGATCGTCTCCCCGAAAAAATAGTTGATGATCGGATAGACCTCCACGCGGAGGTTCGGATAGACCTCCTTCACGCGGTCACACAGCTGTTTGATCACAGGCGCCGCCAGCGTTCCCGTCGCGATCGTCGCCTCGTGCACGAGGTCATCGCCCTCGCGGCATTCAAGCTCCGCCTCGACCTCCTCGGTGAGCGAGCGGATCATGCCGACGCCGTTCTCGATCTGCGGGTACCCCTCGTACTCATCCTCCGACGGGAGCGGCAGTCCTGCGGTCAGGAACCACTCGTCCGACGCGAACACGAACCGCGTGTCGAAGTACTGCATGCAGATGCCCTGCCATTTGCGGATGATGCCGATCACCTCGCGCGACTCCTCCGTGGTAAATGTGCGGATCTTCGGCAGGTTGTCGCGGTATTTCGTGATCCCGACCGGCACGACGCTCAGGCTCTGCAGGTTCGGCAGAAACTCCGTCAGGTCGTGGATCGTGCGCTCGAGCTCCTCCCCGTCGTTGTAGCCGGGGACGAGAACGATCTGCCCGTTCATCGTGATATCGGCCTTCTTCAGGCGCCGCAGTTTCTCCACGATCGTTCCCGCGAAACGGTTGTGCAGCATCTTACAGCGAAGCTCGGGGTTCGTCGTATGCACCGACACGTTCATCGGCGAGAGCTTATAAAAACAGATGCGCTCCAGCTCCTCGTCGGAGACGTTCGTGAGCGTCACGTAGTTGCCTTGCAAAAAGGACAGGCGCGTGTCGTCATCCTTGAAGTACAGCGTCTCGCGCATTCCCGGCGGCAGCTGCCGTATGAAACAGAACACGCAGTCGTTCCGGCAGGAGCGGTAATCGTCCATGAGAGACTCCGCAAACACCAGTCCGAGCTCCTCGTACTCGCCCTTGCGGACCGTCACGGTCCTCTCCTCCCCATCGCGCAGATAGCCGATCGTCAGGCTGCGCTCCTCCTCCTCGAAACGGAAGTCGAGCACGTCGATGATCTCCCGCCCGTTCAGCGTCAGCAGACGGTCGCCCTTGCGCAGTCCCGCCTTCCACGCGGGGCTTCTCTCGACGACATCCACTATGGTATGTTCATGATTCATGAATCACTCTCCGAAAGCATCAGAAAACCTGCGTTGCTGCCCCGCTTTCCGCCCGTTGCGCGGTGCGAGAACAGAAGATCCGGATGGCACATCGTACACAGTCCCGAGATCGCGATCTGATCTCTTGGCACGCCCGCCTCCGCAAGCACTGCCGCGTTGGCCTTCCACAGGTCCACATGCGGCTTCGGATACCCTTCCCGCACGACCACGGAAGCTCCGAACCTCTCCTCGAACACGACAGCAACCTCCTCGCCGACCTCAAAGCACTCCGGGCCGATGGACGGTCCGATCGCCGTGTGAATGTCCGTGGGGTTACAGCTGTATTGTTCCTTCATCAGTTCCACCGTCTTGCCGGCGATCCCGCCGACCGTTCCGCGCCAGCCCGCGTGGCACACGCCGATCGCCCTGCGGACCGGATCGTAGAACCAGATCGGCACACAGTCCGAACAGAACACCGTGAGCGCAAGTCCCGGAACATCGGTCACGATCCCGTCGACATCGTCGTACGGAACCGGCCGTTCGATCCCCGTGCCGCGGTTCTCGGCAGTCACAACGACAACGTTGGTCGTGTGCGTCTGCTTGGTAAACACCTCAGCGCCCTGCGGAATGTCGAGGGCCGTCATGATCCGGCGGAAATTCTCCCGCACGTTGGCCTCCTCGTCGCCCCGCTCAAACCCGAGGTTCATCGAGGCGAAGATCCCGCTGCTCACGCCTCCCTCACGCGTGGAAAATCCGTGCCGAAGCTCCGGGAACTGCAGCAGCTCCGGAAACTGCACGACCTTCACGCCGTCGGAAAGCGGCTCTGTTATCCTGTAACCATCCATAACCGATGTTGACTCCCATTTTGCGTAATATGCGTGTCCGCAGCACTCAGAACGCGTTCCGGTACAGCCGGATCTCGCGCTCGTCCATCGCCACAACGTCGAACCTCAGGTCCGTGTCCTGCGACAGTCCGTGCTCCTGCAAAAACACCGTGGCGACCCTGCGGATCCGCGCCTGTTTATGCGCGTCGACCGCCTGCTCCGGCAGCCCGTGCTCCGTTGTCCTGCGGTATTTGACCTCGACGAAGACAAGCTCTCCGCCCTCCTCCGCGACGATGTCGATCTCGCCGCAGAAACAGCGGTAATTCTGCATCCGAAGAGCGTATCCGTTCTCCTGCAGAAACCTCGCCGCCCGCTCCTCATTCGCGGTACCGACGGTCCTTCTGTTCATTCCCCCACCTTCTTACTTCCCACATTCGACGCGCTGACTACTCATTCGTAAACGCGTGGATAAACGATCTCCTGTGGATCTCACACGGCCCGATCTCGCGGAGCGCCTTGATGTGTTCCGCCGAGCCGTAGCCCTTGTTTCCGGCAAATCCGTACCCCGGATAGCGCTCGTCCATATCGACCATCATGCGGTCTCTCGTGACCTTCGCGACGATGCTCGCCGCCGCGATACTGATGGACTTGGCGTCGCCCTTGACGATGCCCCTCTGCGGGATCGCGATCCCGGGAATATGCACGGCGTCGACCAGCAATTGATCCGGCTTGACGCTCATCATGTCGATCGCCTCGCGCATCGCGCGGAACGTCGCCTGCAATATGTTGATCTCGTCGATCACCTCGTGCGACACGACGCCGATCCCCACGGAGACCGCCTCGTCGAGGATCCGCTCGTAGAGCTCCTCGCGCTTCTTCTCCGTGAGCTGCTTCGAGTCGTTCACGTAGAGCAGTTTACAGTCTTTTCGTAAAATGACGCAGGCCGCCACAACCGGTCCCGCCAGCGGTCCGCGGCCGACCTCGTCGATGCCGCCGATGTACTCGCGGTCGGGATACAGCCGCTCGTAATGCCACATCTCGTCCGTGCGCGCCAGCTCCCTGCGGTACGCCTCCAGGCGCTTCTGCCCGGACTTCACGATGCTCTGAACGCCCGCGCGCGAGTCGTCCGCGTAGGTCGCAAGCAGCGCTTCCAGCTCCTCCTCGGGACAGGCCTTGACCGCGTCCCGGATTCCCGTGATCGACTCCATAACGCCTCCGATCATTCCTTCACCGGCCGCTCCAGACTGATGCGGCCGATCCGTACACTCCGAAAATCATCCGTTACCATGTTGGCGGCGCGCTCAAGATCCGGCTCGCCTCCCTTGCGAAGACACCCACGCTTATTCGCGATGCGAAGCAACAGCTCCGCTCCCGGTACTGCCGAGTCCCCGGTCTCCTCCTCGATGCCGTAGTAGGCCGAGATCATTCCGGGATAGGTGTTCGCGATATAGACCAAAAGCTGTTCCGCGTTGTCCGTCGTGACCAGGATCTGATCGTTGATCGAACCGATCCAGGCGATGCGAAGGCCGATCTCCCGGCTCTCGAACTTCGGCCACAGGATACCCGGTGTGTCGAGAAGTTCGACCTGCTTGTTCAGGCGGATCCACTGACGCCCCTTCGTGACGCCCGGCTTGTTGCCCGTCTTGGCGACGGCCTTGCCTGCAAAACTGTTGATAAATGTTGACTTTCCTACGTTGGGGATTCCCACGATCATCGCGCGCAGGGGGCGGTTTAAGATGCCCCTCTTTCGGTCGCGCTCGATCTTCTCCTTGCACGCGGCGAGGATACAGTCGTTGACGATCTTGAGACCGTTGCTCTTGCGCGCGTCCACCGCCGCCACGACAAATCCCTTCTTCTCGTATTCACTCTTCCACATAGCCGTCACATCGGGGTCCGCCATGTCCGCCTTGTTGAGAAGGATGACACGGGACTTGCCGCTCGCAAGCGAGTCGATGTCCGGATTCTTGCTGCTCGCAGGGATCCGCGCGTCGACCAGCTCCACGACGACATCGATGATCTTCATGTCGTCCTGCATCTGACGCTTGGCCTTCGCCATGTGGCCCGGGTACCAGTTGATGTTTGTCTTACTCTCGTTCATATATCTCCGCTATCGTTTGTTCAGACTGTTTACAAAGCCGAACTTGTTTGTTCGTATCCATGCGCGACCGATGATCTCATTGAGGTGCACGTTGCCGACCGTCGCGTACCGGCTGTCCTCCGAGTTGTTCCGGGAATCCCCGAGCACAAAATACTCATCCTCGCCGAGCGTGATCTCATAGTTCGCAAGACCGGGCAATATCATCGTATCCACATTCGCGTACTCCTCCATCTCCTTGCCGTTGATGTACACAACGCCCTCCGCGATACGCACCTTCTCCCCCGGAAGCCCGATCACCCGTTTGATGTTGTAGAAGCTGTGCTCGTCATCTCCCTGACGGAACACGATGACGTCGTTGCGTTTCGGATCGCGGAAGCGATACGTCATCTTGTCGATCACGATCTTGTCGTCCTGCATCAGTGTCGGTTCCATCGAGGCATCGACCATCGTCGTCTTCTCGATCGAGAGGTACACGACGAGCCACGCCAGCGCGATCACGGCCGCGACCGATACGACCCAGATGCCGATGCTGATACAGATCCGGATTATTTTTTCCTTACGCTCCGCATGCGTAAAATCATACCGATCCGCCACGTAAAAACGCTCCTTCCCGCAAAAAGCGCACAAAATCCCACTTATACGAAAGTATACCAAAAACCGCCGGATTATTCAAGGAAAACGCAAATCATGACCACCAGCTGAGCTGGTGGTTTCCTCTGCGGCTATAAGCCGCTGTTCCCTGCTTGCCTCTAAAGAGGCTCTGAAGAATCGCCAACCGCACTGCGGTCACGGGCCGGCTCTGAAGAGCCTCTTTTTAATTGCC